>JANOAO010000037.1:0-35108 GCA_031411115.1 Bacteroidota bacterium | reverse complement strand
GAAAATGGGCAGTTACCAGAGTGGCCAAATGGGGCGGACTGTAAATCCGCTGTCTTTCGACTTCGGTGGTTCGAATCCACCACTGCCCACGTAGGTCTTTGAAAATTTATGATGCTCATTTATTTGAATCAACTCATCTTTGATCAGCATTTTAAATTATTACAAGCGGAAGTAGCTCATTTGGTAGAGCGATAGCCTTCCAAGCTATAGGTGGCCGGTTCGAGCCCGGTCTTCCGCTCAGAACCTGCTCAGGCAGTAATGAGTCTTTTAACTCTGGGTGATCTTCTGGCAGCAGAAGTGATTGAGTCGAAGGAAAAAAGCCTTTGTAGCTCAGGGGTAGAGCACTTCCTTGGTAGGGAAGAGGTCGTGAGTTCGATTCTCACCAACGGCTCAAAAATGATTTTTTCCTGTACAATAGCCAACAGGAACGTCGATGGTTTAGCAGACATAAAATGCCAACCTAATTTAAACAATTTTTAAAAAACATAAAATGGCAAAAGACACTTTCAAGAGGGATAAACCTCACGTAAACGTTGGTACTATTGGTCACGTGGATCACGGTAAAACAACATTAACAGCCGCTATAACCGATATTTTGTCTAAAAAAGGTTTGGCGGAGAAGAAAAATTATGATGATATTGATGGTGCTCCGGAAGAAAAAGAAAGGGGTATCACCATCAATACTGCACACGTTGAATACGCAACTCTTAAACGTCACTACGCTCACGTAGATTGTCCGGGTCACGCAGATTACGTTAAAAACATGATTACCGGTGCTGCTCAGATGGACGGTGCTATTCTTGTGGTAGCTGCTACTGACGGACCAATGCCTCAAACAAAAGAACACATCCTTTTGGCTCGCCAGGTTGGTGTACCTCAAATTGTTGTGTTTATGAATAAAGTGGATTTGGTGGATGATCCAGAATTATTGGAACTGGTTGAAATGGAAATCCGTGAATTATTATCTTCTTACGGTTTCGATGGTGATAACACACCTATCATCCAGGGTTCTGCAACCGGCGCATTAGCTGGCGAAGAAAAATGGGTTGCTAAAATCGACGAATTAATGGACGCTGTTGACAGCTACATTCCATTACCTCCTCGTCCGGTTGATTTGCCATTCCTGATGAGTGTGGAGGACGTGTTCTCTATTACTGGTCGTGGTACTGTTGCAACAGGTCGTATCGAAAGAGGAAAAATTAAAGTAGGTGAAGCAATGGAAGTTGTAGGATTAATGGAAAAACCATTAACTACCACTTGTACAGGTGTTGAGATGTTCAAAAAATTATTGGACGAAGGTGAAGCCGGAGATAATGCAGGTTTGTTATTACGTGGTATTGAAAAAACTCAGATCCGTCGTGGTATGGTTCTTTGCAAACCAGGTTCTATTACTCCGCATACAGAATTTAAAGGTGAGGTATATGTATTAAGCAAAGAAGAAGGCGGACGTCATACTCCATTCTTCAACAAATACCGTCCTCAGTTCTATTTCCGTACTACAGACGTAACCGGAGAAGTTGAACTGAACGCAGGAACTGAAATGGTTATGCCTGGTGATAACACCAATTTAACTGTAAAATTGATCCAGCCTATCGCAATGGAAAAAGGTTTGAAATTCGCAATCAGAGAAGGTGGACGTACAGTAGGTGCTGGTCAGGTTACTGAAATTCTAAAATAAGCATCAGTTCAGGCAACTGAACGGTTCTTAAAAGATAAATATTATCTTTACAAAAAATATCTAAAAGCTGTTCCGCCCCTTGCGGGATAGCTTTTAGCTTTTATACGGGCATGGTGCAATGGTAGCATACGGGTCTCCAAAACCTTTGATCTGGGTTCGAATCCTAGTGCCCGTGCAACTGATTAAAAATTTAAACATGAACAAATTCAGGGTTTTTTTGAGTGATTCTTATAAAGAACTGACAGAGAAAGTAACTTGGCCTAAATGGGATCAGCTTCAACAGTCAACTATGATCGTACTGGGAGCAACCCTTTTCATTACTGCTATTGTTGCGGTAATGGATTTTGTAGCCAACGGTTCACTGAAATTTATTTATTCTTTATTCGCATAATTTATGACCGAGGAAATTATATCAACCAGCACTGAAAAAGTTGAAAAGGAAACGAAGTGGTATGTGCTGAGAGTTGTAAGTGGAAAAGAGCGTAAGGTAAAAGAATACCTTGATAAAGATATCGTTCGTAATGGCTGGGACAAACTGATCAAACAGGTTTTCCTTCCTGTTGAAAAAGTATATAAAGTACTAAACGGAAAAAAAGTAATGCGGGAACGCAACTTCTACCCCGGCTATATTATGATGGAAGTGGCTGATAACAAACTGAATGATGATATTATTCAGCATGTGAGCAACATCAGTAATGTAATGCATTTCCTTACCGATGGAAAAGGATCTAAAGGAAATATTATCTCTTTACGTAAAGCAGAAGTCAATAAAATGCTGGGTAAAGTGGATGAAATGAGCGATATCGGCGGTGTAACGATGAGCGAACCATTTATTATTGGTGAAACAATCAAGATCATCGACGGTCCGTTTAACGATTTCAACGGAGTAATTGAAGAAGTGAGCGACGAGAAGAAAAAACTAAAAGTTCAGGTTAAGATTTTCGGTCGGGCCACACCAGTTGAGCTCAGTTATATGCAGGTAGAAAAAATCTCCTGATTAAAATATTGATCCCGCTTTTAGCGGGATTTTTTTTAGAATGGATTAACGGTTTTTACCTTCTGTAATTCATTCTAAAAAAGATATATTTGTACACTACATTTAAAATAAAAACATGAAAAAAATATTTTTAGGTTGTACAGCCCTGATTTTCTCCGGAATGCTATTGGCACAACCTCCGAAAGGACCAGCAGATAAGGGAATGACCTTTGGCCAAAACATCGAAGCGAAAGATGCCATCAAAATTGCTGATCTTCCAGCAGCTTTGGAAAAAAATGAAAAAGCTGTTGTGAAAGTAGAAGGCAAAGTAGTGGAAGTTTGTAAAGCAGAAGGATGCTGGTTACGCATGGAAACTCCAACAGGAACCATGCTCGTGAAATTAAAAGACCATGCTTTTCTGGTACCGCTTTCACTAAACGGACAAACTATTGTTGCAGAAGGAACAGCATCCGTTAAAACTACTTCTGTTGAAATGTTACGTCATTATGCAGAGGATGCAGGGAAATCGAAAGAAGAAATTGCGAAGATCACAGAACCTAAAAAAGAAATTGTAATGCAGGCAACCGGTATTCTGGTACTGTAAACATATTTTAATCAAATTAATAAATGCCTCCCTTTTGTGAGGCATTTACTTTTTACGTATGCCCTATAATTTTACCATCCTTGTAAAGGATTTATTTTTAGAATTAACTATTGATACAAAATATTGACCTTTTGGGAGAGCAGATGTGTTTACATATAATTTTTGACCTTGTTGTGGAAAAAATGTTTTCGTAAGAATAATTCTGCCATAAAGGTCAACAATGCTGATCAGGCTTTTTTCCCTGACATTTTTTAAATCCAACATGATTTTCTCCTTAAAAGGATTAGGATACAATTCAACAAAGTTATTTTCCTCATGCACTACATCCGTAAATAATATTCTGGCTGCAGTTGTTTCAGATATTTTAAAACCTGCGAGGTAATTATTTACACCGGTTGAGGTAATGGTAATCACAATTCGACCAATGTTAGAAGCTACCATATTATTCAGATTGGCAGCGTCGTTGATGTTCAAATCTGTATCAATGGTATCTGCTGTATTTCCATTTCTGAAAATCGTTTTGCCTGATCCTGCAGATCCTTTGCTGGCATATAGCTGGAAATTATACGCCCTGACTGGAATCAATCCGTTAATAGCCAGTGTTCTTTTGCTATTATGCTGAGAATTAAAACGTAAAACTTCAGGAGGACAAATGGTTGCAGTGGATGCATAACCTGAACCATTATCTGTAATAGTACTTACAGAAAGATTAGCTTTCACCGTACTTTGTGATCCATCCTCATATTTGAAATTAAAACTATTGACATTATTAGACGGCAGCCAGTTGTTCCATTGAGCATTACTGAAAGCTACTGATCCGTTGAAAAGATTTACTTTAATTATTTTCTGTGAAGGGGTTGTTGCATTGACGGTTACTTGTATATCATCGGAAGCAGAAAGGTTACCATTGTCTTTTACAGTTAATCTGAAAATATAGGTACCTGTATGTATAAATTCAATAGAAGTAGTGTCGCGGGTTGCGGTTCTGATGATACTTCCGGTTGGTCCGCTTACATAATTCCACTGATATGCGACAATACTACCCGTTGCATCAAATGATGAGCGTCCGTCTGCAAATATTTTATTTTCCGGAAGCTGGATAATTTTATCAGCTCCTGCATTTGCAACCGGTGGTGTATTAGGATTTACCGTAACTACAACTGAATCTTTAGAGGTTGCTCCTGCATTCTCTGTAACCGTCAGTTCAAATCCATACATTCCTGAATTTGTAAAGGAAACCGAAGTTTGTGCTGCATTTGGTGAGCTTATGTTTTCTCCTGAATTGCCAACGTATTTTCTCCAGCTATAAGAAACAATATTTCCATCTGCATCCGAGGAAGCTACTCCTGATAATGATACAGAATTAGTTGGTAACGTTATGCTCACATCATTTCCTGCTCTTGCAATCGGAAGAATGTTTGCAGCCGGATTAACAATTACAATCACCGAATCTTTGGAAATTGCTCCTGCATTATCCGTTACCGTCAGTTCAAATCCATAAGTTCCTGAATTTGTAAAGGAAACCGAAGTTTGTGCTGCATTTGGTGAGCTTATGTTTTCTCCTGAATTGCCAACGTATTTCCTCCAGTTATAAGAAATAATATTTCCATCTGCATCGGAGGAAGCTGCTCCAGATAAAGTAACAGAATTATTAGGTAAGTTGATGCTTACATCATTTCCTGCTCTTGCAACAGGAGCTTGATTGTTTACATTCCTTCTAAGGCAAATCGTATCCCAGATTTTTTCCTGCAGCATTCGGGAGAACAAAATATGATGTCCGTTATTATTCAGGTGAACGCCATCACCTGCTGCATAAGTAGAATTGATGGTTCCATTTGCATTGGCAATGTTGGTCCAGAAATCAACAGCTTTATTTCCAAACCTGGTATTTACCCAGTCTCTCAGTTCCACCAGCAAAGTTGTTTGTCCGGATGATAAGTTATCACGAGGTTGGGAGGTGGTAACCCAAACCGGAATACGATTAAGGTCGGCTAATGCCACCATACGGTTCAGGTTGTCTTTTGTTTCCTGTATCGGGAAAGCTGATGCTGCATCATTGGTAGGTAAATTGATGATGATGGCATCGGGCCGAAGGGAAATAGCCTTGGTTATATTTCTGGCCGTATCAGGTAAGGGCTTACCGGCAGGCGGAATATAATCTGATGGATTAACCTGGTAAGTATTTAATCCGCCGAGTCCAAGATTGGTAACAACTATCTGTGCGTTTTGATTTTGCATATACCTCCGCATTTTGTTTACCCAGGAGCTGTCAATAGGTGAAGCGCCCGTTCCAAAAGTGGTGGAAGAACCAAGAGTTACAATTTTATAAGTTTGGGAACATATAGGCTGCGGCAATACGGGCCAGTCGTATGATAATGACTGTACGTTTATTTGTACCGTATCCAAACGGAATAGGGAACCGGTATCAGTTACCTTTAGTTCAAAACTGTACATTCCGGCTGTTAAATTTCTTAACACCGGATTACAAATACTATCTGAAGACAGGTTGGCATTATTTCCTGAAATTTTTCTCCATGTATATTTTAGCGGTGCATTTTCCGGATCATAAGAAGAACAACCTGTAAGTATTGCCGAATCTGTGGGAGAGGTGATGTTGATATCTAATCCTGCATTTGCTACCGGTGGTTGGTTGGTAACGGCTGCAGCGCCATTGAAGTTGATGTCAATGATATTGATATAACCGAAAATACTATTGGCTTTAGTTCTGATATCAAAATCTATAATTGATTTTCCGGTAATTGTAAAATATGCGGCATTATTAAAATCTGCGTTGCTGGCAGCACTGTAAGACTGCCATGCGGTGTCTATTGATTGTTTGATTTCAATATCACGGTCACGTGTTTCAAAAGATTTCGTTCCCCAGAATTTAATGGTATATGTTTTTGCCGGATCCAATCCTTTCAGTCGCCATCTGCCATTGGTTACGCTGTTGTGGGAAAATGCATAATCATTAGTGGCACTGGCCGGATAAATACCAACAGCACTTGCGCTGTTTGCATTGTTCATTCCGGTAGCCGACGTATTATACGTTCCGTCTATCCGGTTAATTACTTCAAGTGTTACCGTTGTAGGAATGTTAGTTGTTGTAATTGCATTGATCACTCTGTCACCAGCACGGGCATCGGTCATATTATTCCAGTAATTGCCATTCAAATCAGGTGAATTTGTTTCCACACCTCCGGCATTTGCTGCTGGTCCCGCGTCAATCAGAATTCTGGTTTGTGCAGCTATACAGTTAGCAAAGCAAATTATTACCAGGGTAAAGAATAATTGTTTCATACAGAACATTAAGATGCATATACATCATCAAAAAATAAACCTTGTTTATCAGAGGAAGGCTGATCGGGATAAAATATTGAACTTTACGGAGAGTTAATGTATCGCATAACAATATTAAAGAATATATATCATATTTCTGATGATTGAGACAATGTATTAATATTGTGCGTTTCATCATGCTGCAAAAAATCCGCTTTTTATTTTTTTTTATTCTTTTTTTCCTGCTTTTATTTGAAAGCGCCCGTATGGTATTCATTTTTTTTAACCATCAATTTATAAATGGTCCGCAGGTGTATTTGTCATTATGGTTTGGCTTAAGAATGGATTTGTCTATGACCGCCTATTTAATATTGCCTGTTATGTTGTACCTGCTCATCTTTACTATTTCAGGTTCAGTGTACAGGCTGTCATTTTTAAAAATCTATTCAGCCTTGATTGTTAGTATTTGTGTTTTTTTGTTTGTTGCAGATACAGGGCTTTACAAAGCATGGGGTTTCCGGCTGGATGCCACGCCGTTAAAATACCTGGATCATCCCAAAGAAATGTGGGCCAGTATCAGTCATTTACCTGTCATTTGGATTATGCTTTGTTTGGCTATGGTCATTTTTCTACTGATAAAACTAATCTTTAAAATTATTGCGAATTCTATTCAGGCTATTAACAGGAACAGGAATAATAAATGGGTAGAAATATTTTTCCTTTTGATCATAATAGTTTCCATGATCATTCCCATCAGAGGTGGTTTTCAATTAGCTCCACTCAATCAAAGCGGTGTTTATTATTCCACTGATAATTTTTCTAATCAGGCTGCTGTTAATCCGGTTTGGAATGTGATGTATTCTTTAAATCATCATGTGGAAAATAAGGAAAATCCATTTGAAGCAGGTTTGCCTGCAGAAGCAGAATTTTTTACAAAAGATCTTTTTGTTAAGGAGAATAAACACCTTCAATTGATTGATCTTTCTAAACATCCAAAGCCCAATGTATTGCTGGTTATCTGGGAAAGTTTCACTTCAAAAATTATTAGCAAAACAAAAAATGGAATAGAAATAACTCCGGGATTCAACAAGCTTAAAAACGAAGGAATCTATTTTTCTGATTTATATGCTTCGGGCGATAGAACGGATAAAGGAATTGTGGCCGTAATGAGTGGATTTCCTGCTCAACCGACCGCGTCAATTGTAAAAACACCTGGCAAAGCAGCAAAGCTTCCCATGCTTTCCAAAATATTTTCAAATCGAAATTATCATACGGCCTTCTATTATGGAGGAGAGCCCGAGTTCGCCAATATGAAAGCATATCTTTTACAGGGTGGCTTTAATAAGTTTGTAACTATTGATGATTTTTCAGGATCTGATCAAAACAGTAAATGGGGCGCACATGATGATGTGGTGATGAAGAAAATATTTTCTGATCTGCAACAAATGCCGCAACCTTTTTTTACAACGTGGCTCACTTTAAGCAGTCATGAACCTTTTGAGACGCCAGTAAAAAAAGCAATAGAAGGCGTTGATGATGAAAGTTTATTTATGAATGCCATGCATTATACGGATGCAACTATTTATCAACTTGTAGAACAATGCAGGCAACAAACGTGGTGGAGCAATACTATTTTGGTGATCGTTCCTGATCATGGCAGCCGTTTGCCCGTAGCTAAAAACAAATCAGAGGATTTTAAAATTTCGATGCTGTTACTGGGAGGCGCATTAAACGGTTCTGCAATGGAGCTTAAAAATACAGGTTCTCAAATCGATCTGCCTGTCACGCTTCTGAATCAATTAAACCTGCCATCCCACGATTTTAAATGGAGTAAAGATCTGCTGGATAGCAGTACGAACCATTGGGGATATTTTGCTTTTAACAACGGCTTCGGTTTTATGCAAAATAAGAATGGTTTCGTGTATGACAATACCGGAAAGATCATTATTGAAAGAAAAGGAATAGTTTCTGATAGCCTGGTAAAGAAAGGTAAATTCATTCAGCAACTGACTTTTGCGGATTACCTGAGTAGGTAGTTCAGAAATATTCGTATTTGAAACCTACACCGAATATATTTTTAGAGGTGATTTTCTTCAGTAAACCATTTTTGAAATAGCTGTAAAAATGTACATCATATCGTTTTGATGGATTTTTGATATAGGGCACATACATCCTGATATCGGACATTTGTTTTTTTATTCTTCCGGATTTATAAGCGTAACTGTAAATTCTTTCAATGAGATGATACTTTACCGTTTTTGTAAAATATCTGGTGTGATGTGATTGAACAAGATGCCCTTCCTGAAAGGTAATGTCATTCAGAACGGAATCTCCATTTTTCAAATAACTCACAGAATGAACCTTTTCAGGGTCATGATTAAAAAGACTGATACTGGTGATGATGCCTTTGCTGTAAGAGATATCTTTTGTCAATTTTCCACTTTCGTCATAATAGTTGTAAGTAAATATTGTATCCGGAGGCAAGGTTCTGAGTACTCCCGGTTTATCGTTATCCTTGAAGATGAGACTAATAATCTGGCTGATCCTTTTTGCAGAATCATAACTATAATAAGAAGATGAAGCAAGCGGACCGTTTTCTTCAGTCAGCGTAAATTGCTGGATAGTATGTCCGCTACTATCCAATACATAACCATAAACCGTTTTACTTACCAGAGCATATTGCCACATCAACTTTTTTACACCGGCTTTTTTATAAATTTCAGGAGATTGTAAAAAAAAGGGTTTTTGTTGCGATAGAGATGGAAGAACAAAAAGAAGGCAAATACAAAGTTGAATTATTTTCATAAGCGGTCTGTTCCTGAAATTAAGGAAAATGACCACTCATCTATAAAAAGTAGGATAAAAAAATAAAATCAATCAGATATTTCCTTACTTTTGCGCCCCCAATTAGTTCTTTTTGAATAATGCTACGGCATTGGGAGTTTTCCGGAAATCCGGCGAACGTTATCACCAAAAATGTAAACAATGGCAAAAGAAATTACAGGCTATGTTAAACTCCAATGTAAAGGAGGACAAGCCAACCCGGCACCGCCAATCGGACCAGCTCTTGGTTCTAAAGGGGTGAACATCATGGAGTTCTGCAAGCAATTTAATGCTAGAACGCAGGACAAACCAGGAAAGGTATTACCTGTATTAATTACAGTGTATGCTGACAAATCCTTTGATTTTATCATCAAAACTCCACCGGCAGCCGTTCAGTTAATGGATGCAGCTAAAATTACCAGCGGAAGTAAAGAACCTAATCGTGTAAAAGTAGGTAAGGTTACATGGGCTCAGGTAGAAGAGATCGCCAAAGATAAAATGGCGGATCTGAATGCCTTTACCATCAACAGTGCCATGAGCATGGTTGCAGGAACTGCACGCAGTATGGGATTAACCGTGGAAGGTAAAGCACCTTGGGAGAATTAATTGTCAACCTTTAGCCTCTGCAAAGAAGGCATCCTAAATTAAAAAACATGATTACTAAAAAAAGAAAAATAGCAAACACAAAGGTTGACGCTAATAAAGCTTATACGCTTAAAGAAGCTTCTTCTCTTGTGAAAGAAATTAATACAACAAAATTCGACAGTTCGGTTGACGTTCACGTTAAACTGGGTGTTGATCCTAAGAAAGCTGACCAGGCGATCCGCGGAACAGTTTCTCTGCCTCATGGTACCGGTAAAACTAAAAAAGTATTGGTATTATGTACACCTGATAAAGAAGCTGAAGCAAAGGCAGCAGGTGCTGATTTTGTGGGTTTGGACGAATTTATTCAAAAAATTGAAGGCGGATGGACCGATGTAGACGTTATTGTTGCCACTCCATCTGTTATGCCTAAAATAGGTAAATTAGGTAAAGTATTAGGTCCTCGTAACCTGATGCCCAACCCAAAAACCGGTACTGTTACCAACGATGTTGCAGGTGCAATCGCTGATCTTAAAGGTGGTAAAATAGCATTCAAAGTAGATAAAGTGGGTATCATCCACGCTTCTATCGGCCGCGTAAGTTTCGCACCAGATAAAATCGCTGAAAATTGCCAGGAATTTATTAATGCTATCATCAAACTGAAACCGGCTACATCCAAAGGTACTTACCTGCGTGGTGTGAGCATGGCCAGCAGCATGAGCCCAGGCATTATGGTAGACACTAAATCTGTTCAAAACTAATTTGCCTTCAACAGCAGATTAACAATTAAAATGTTATGACAAAACAGGAAAAAAATGAAGTGATCGAATTGCTGAAAGGCAAATTCGCCCAATATAATAACTTCTATATCACCGATACAGAAAGCTTAACTGTTGCACAGGTAGGCAAATTACGCAACCATTGCTTTGATAAGCAGGTGGAAATGAAAGTGGCTAAAAACACTTTAATCAAAAAAGCGTTGGAAAGTCTCGACGCTGAAAAATATGCAGGTGTATACGATTCATTACACCAGGTAACGGCTTTGATGTTCAGCGAAAATCCAAAAGATCCGGCTGTTATTATCAGCAGCTTCCGTAAGGAGAATAACAATGAAAGACCTGTTTTAAAAGCAGCTTTTATTAATGGTGATGTATTCGTGGGAGACAATCAGTTGAAAGCGCTTACGCAGATCAAAACGAAGAATGAGTTGATCGGGGAAGTTATCGGATTGTTGTTATCACCTATTCAGCGTGTATTGGGAGCTTTGGAAAACAAAGACAACGCAAAAAAAGAAGAAACACCTGTTGAAGCAGCTCCGGTAGCGCAAGCTCCGGCAGCAGAAGCTCCGGCAGCAGATGCAACACCGGAAGCACCAGCCACAGAAGCAGCACCAACAGCAGACGCAGCACCAGCAGCAGACGCTCCTGCTGCAGATACGGAAGCAACACCGGAAGCATAAGGAAATAATTGTTGCCCTGGCAGCAGTATTTATAAAAACAATTTTTTTAAACCTTCCGCCGGACCTTCTACAGGAATGAAGGCGGAAAAAATGTACAACAATGGCAGACGTAAAAGCATTAGCTGAAAGCTTAGTAAGCTTAACAGTAAAACAAGTTCAGGAATTATCTGAATTTTTAAAATCAGAGTACGGAATCGAACCAGCTGCTGCAACAGTAGTTATGAGCGGCGGTGGTGATGGTCCGGCAGCAGTAGAAGAAAAAACTTCTTTCAATGTAATTCTGAAAGCAGGCGGTCCTAACAAATTAGCGGTAGTTAAAATCGTTAAAGATCTTACAGGTCTTGGACTGAAAGAAGCTAAAGATTTAGTGGATACTGCTCCAAAGCCAGTTAAAGAAGGTGTTGATAAAGCAACTGCAGAAGAACTGAAAACAAAATTAACGGAAGCAGGTGCTGAAGTTGAGATTGCTTAAGTAATTCTCCATAATACTTAAAATGCCGGGGAAAACTTCTCCGGCATTTGTATGTTAAGTGATAAGGGTTATGGATAATGGATGGATTGGAAATAAAACGGAACCTGTTAGAATGTTGCCATTTTATCAAAAATCTTACCAAAAAAGGAAATAAAGGATTTTTTGAAAGTTTTTTTCGGGAAATATTTCCTACCTTTGCCCTCCTTTAATTTCGGGTTAGTGGCATCTGCGTAATTGCAGCCCGGTTTAAACCTATGCTTACTTCCCATTACAGGGTCTTCGCACACTAAAAAGTTTTAATTACAATATGTCTGCAAACAAATCAAATCCTGCTCAGCGTATCAATTTCGGAAAAGTTGAATTGCTGGCAGAGACTCCCGATTTATTGGGTATTCAGATTCAGTCATTCAAAGATTTCTTTCAACTAGAAACCACACCGGATAAACGTAATGTGGAAGGTCTGTTTCGTGTGTTCAAAGAAAACTTTCCGATCACTGATACCAGAAACATTTTTGTACTGGAATTCCTGGATTATTACGTAGATCCGCCACGATATACGATTGAAGAATGTATCGAACGCGGTCTCACTTATGCGGTGCCTCTAAAAGCTAAACTGCGTTTAAGTTGTAATGATGAAGAGCACGTGGATTTCCAAACCATCGTTCAGGATGTATTCTTAGGAAACATTCCTTACATGACACCAAGAGGTACATTTGTTATCAATGGTGCAGAGCGTGTGGTGGTAAGCCAGTTACATCGCTCTCCGGGTGTATTCTTCGGACAGTCCATACATCCTAACGGAACCAAGATCTATTCTGCACGTGTGATCCCTTTCAAAGGCGCATGGATGGAATTTGCAACGGATATTAATAATGTGATGTTCGCTTACATCGACCGTAAAAAGAAATTTCCGGTTACTACTTTATTACGTTCTATCGGATTTGAAACCGATAAAGACATCCTGGAATTATTCGGTATGGCTGACGAAGTAAAGGCAGATAAAAAAACATTAGAAAAACATCTTGGAAAAAGATTAGCTGCCCGCGTTCTGCGCACATGGGTGGAAGATTTTGTGGATGAAGATACCGGTGAAGTGGTTTCTATCGAGAGAAATGAGATCATCCTCGAGAGAGATTCTATCCTTGATGAAACAAACGTCGCTTTGATTCTAGAGATGGAAGCGAAAAGCGTTTTCATTCAGAAAGAAGAAGTAAGCGGTGATTATGCAATCATCTATAATACCTTAAATAAAGATACTTCTAACAGTGAACTGGAAGCGGTTCAGCACATCTATAAGCAATTGCGTGGTGCAGATGCTCCTGATGATGAAACGGCCCGTGGTATCATTGATAAATTATTCTTCAGCGATAAACGTTACGACCTTGGCGAAGTTGGTCGTTACAAGATCAATCGTCGTCTGGGACTAAACTATCCGCTGGATAAAAAAGTACTGACCAAAGAAGATATCATTTCCATCATCAAATATCTCGTACTGTTAACCAATGGTAAGAGTGAAGTGGATGATATCGATCATTTAAGTAACCGTCGTGTAAGAACCGTTGGTGAACAATTATATGCGCAGTTCGGTGTAGGTCTTGCCCGTATGGCACGTACTATCCGTGAGCGTATGAACGTAAGAGATAATGAGGTGTTTACGCCGGTGGATCTGATCAATGCAAGAACATTGTCTTCCGTTATCAATTCCTTCTTCGGAACATCACAATTGTCGCAGTTCTTAGACCAGACCAATCCATTAAGTGAGATCACGCATAAGCGTCGTATCTCCGCACTCGGACCCGGCGGTTTAAGTCGTGAGCGTGCAGGTTTCGAAGTACGTGACGTTCACTATTCTCATTATGGCCGTTTATGTACGATTGAAACTCCCGAAGGTCCAAACATTGGTTTGATCTCTACACTTTGTGTGCATGCGAAGATCAACGATATGGGCTTTATCGAAACACCATATCGTAAAGTGGAAGATGGAAGAGTAGATATGAAAAAAATCACTTTCCTTTCTGCAGAAGAAGAAGATACAGCAAAGATCGCACAGGCGAATATCGATATTGATGAAAAAGGAAATTTCGTAGAAGACAAGATTAAGAGTCGCCAGACAGGTGATTTCCCTATTCTTGATAAAGCGGAAGTGGAATATATGGATGTGGCGCCGAATCAGATCGTTGGTTTAAGTGCTTCACTTATTCCGTTCCTGGAGCATGATGATGCCAACCGTGCTTTGATGGGATCAAACATGCAACGTCAGGCAGTGCCGCTGATCAAGCCTGAAGTGCCTATCGTGGGTACAGGTCTGGAAGCGAAAGCTGCACGTGATGCAAGAATTCAGGTTCATGCAGAAGGTGATGGTGTGGTAGAATTTGTAGATGCCAATGAAATTCATGTAAGATATAAGAGAAGCGAAACCCAGCAATTGGTAAGTTTTGATGATGATCTTAAAATATATAAACTCACCAAATTTGTAAGAACCAACCAGGAAACCTGTATCAATTTACGTCCGGCTGTTGTAAAAGGCCAGAAAGTAGTTGAAGGAGATTTCCTTACAGAAGGATATGCAACAAAAGGTGGTGAGCTGGCACTTGGAAGAAACCTGAAAGTGGCGTTCATGCCATGGAAAGGTTACAACTTCGAGGATGCCATCGTAATCTCTGAAAAAGTGGTGAAAGAAGATTTGTTCACTTCAATCCATATCAGTGAATTTGAAACAGAAGTTCGTGATACAAAACTAGGTGAAGAAGAACTGACGCCGGATATTCCAAACGTAAGTGAGGAAGCAACCAAAGATCTTGATCAGAATGGTATCATCAGAATTGGTGCAACTATTAAGGAAGGCGATATCATTATCGGTAAGATCACTCCAAAAGGAGAAAGCGATCCAACACCGGAAGAAAAACTGTTACGTGCCATCTTCGGTGATAAAGCCGGCGATGCAAAAGATGCTTCTCTGAAAGCACCAAGCGGAACAGAAGGTGTGGTAATTGACAAAAAATTATTCCAGCGTGCGAAGAAAGATAAGAATGCAAAAGTGCGTGAGAAAGCACAACTGGAAAAAATAGAAAAGGTTCACGAGAAGAATGAAGAAGATCTGATGAACAGCCTTCAAAGCAAATTACTCACTTTGCTGAAAGATAAATCCAGCCAGAGTGTTAGTAATAACTTCGGTGAGGTGATGATCGGAAAAGGTGCGAAATTCAATCAGAAAAATCTTGCGAATCTCGACTACGTAAATGTGAACCCGTTGGGCTGGACAGGCGATCCTAAAACAGATGACCTGATCAACACTTTGTTACACAATTACAATATCCGTTTCAACGAAGAATTAGGCCGGTATAAGAGAGAGAAATTCAATATCTCCATTGGTGATGAATTACCTGCTGGTGTATTGAAACTGGCGAAAGTTTACATGGCAGTTAAGCGTAAGCTGAAAGTGGGAGATAAGATGGCGGGCCGTCACGGAAATAAAGGAATTGTTGCAAAAATCGTACGTGCAGAAGATATGCCGTTCCTGGAAGATGGAACTCCGGTAGATATCGTTTTAAATCCGTTGGGCGTACCAAGTCGTATGAACCTCGGTCAGATTTATGAAACAGCGTTAGGCTGGGCAGGAGAGAAACTGGGTGTTCGTTTCGCAACGCCGATTTTCGATGGTGCTTCTGTAGATGAAATTGCAGAAAATATTGAAAAAGCGGGATTGCCGAAGTTCGGTCATACTTACCTGTATGATGGAGAAACAGGAGATCGTTTTGATCAGAAAGCAACAGTAGGTATCATCTACATCATCAAATTACACCACATGGTGGATGATAAGATGCACGCCCGTTCGATCGGACCATACAGTCTTATCACGCAGCAACCTCTCGGTGGTAAAGCACAATTTGGTGGACAGCGTTTTGGTGAGATGGAGGTTTGGGCGCTCGAGGCTTACGGTGCTTCCAACATTCTTCAGGAATTACTGACGTTGAAATCTGATGATATCATTGGCCGTGCGAAAACGTATGAGGCGATCGTAAAAGGTGATAATATTCCAAGAGCCGGAATTCCTGAATCATTTAATGTACTTGTACATGAATTGAGAGGATTGGGACTGGATTTGAAATTTGAGTAAGCGAAACGAAAGTACACTTCGACAAGCGATAAGTACACTTCGACAAGCGATAAGTACACTTCGACAAGCGATAAGTACACTTCGACAAGCTCAGTGTACTAGGGAAGTACATTCGACAAGCTCAGTGTACTTAAAGCAAGGTCGCTGAGCTTGTCGAAGCGGCCGGGATTTAATTAAAAACAACATTTAAATACAAAAGATAAATGGCATTCAAAAAAGAAAATCGTCCAAGAGCAACGTTTTCTCAGATTACCATCGGGCTGGCTTCACCGGATAGCATTCTCGAGAGAAGCTATGGCGAAGTATTAAAGCCTGAAACAATCAACTATCGTACTTACAAACCTGAAAGAGATGGTTTGTTTTGCGAAAGAATTTTCGGACCTGTTAAGGATTATGAGTGTGCATGCGGTAAATACAAACGTATCCGTTATAAAGGGATCGTTTGCGACCGTTGCGGTGTGGAAGTAACAGAAAAGAAAGTTCGCCGTGAAAGAATGGGACACATCAAACTGGTGGTGCCTGTTGTTCATATCTGGTATTTTAAATCTCTTCCAAATAAGATCGGTTACCTCCTTGGAATGAGTTCCAAGAAACTGGAAACGATTGTTTATTATGAACGTTTTGTAGTGATACAATCCGGCGTAAGAACAGATAAAGGTCAGAACTATGGTGATCTTCTTACGGAAGAAGAATACCTGGACATCCTGGATACTTTACCTAAAGACAACCAGCATCTGCCGGACGAAGATCCAGAAAAATTCATCGCCAAGATGGGTGCGGAAGCGGTTCATGGTATGCTGGAGCGTCTGGATCTTGATCAATTGAGTTTCGATCTCAGAAATGCCGCTGCTAACGAAACATCGCAACAGCGTAAAGCCGATGCGTTGAAGCGTCTGAGTGTCGTGGAAAGTTTTCGTGATGCCAATACAAGAATCAATAACCGTCCTGAATGGATGGTGATGCAATACATACCGGTTATTCCACCGGAATTACGCCCGCTTGTTCCATTGGATGGTGGTCGTTTTGCTTCATCAGATCTGAATGATCTTTATCGTCGTGTTATTATTCGTAATAACCGTTTAAAAAGATTGCTGGAGATCAAAGCACCGGAAGTTATCCTTCGTAATGAAAAAAGGATGCTGCAGGAAGCGATCGATTCATTATTCGATAACAGCCGTAAATCAAATGCGGTTAAAGCGGAAGGCGGACGTGCATTGAAATCATTAAGTGATGTTCTGAAAGGTAAACAAGGTCGTTTCCGTCAGAACCTCTTAGGAAAACGTGTGGATTATTCAGGTCGTTCTGTTATCGTTGTAGGTCCGGAATTAAAAATGCACGAGTGCGGATTGCCGAAAGACATGGCTGCTGAATTATTTAAGCCATTTATTATTCGTAAACTGATTGAAAGAGGAATTGTAAAAACAGTAAAGAGTGCCCGTAAGCTGGTTGATAAAAAAGAAGCCATCATCTGGGATATTCTTGAAAATATATTGAAAGGTCACCCGGTTATGTTGAACAGGGCTCCAACGCTTCACCGTTTATCAATACAGGCTTTCCAGCCTAAACTGATCGAAGGAAAAGCGATTCAATTACACCCATTGGTTACCGCTGCATTCAACGCCGATTTCGATGGTGATCAGATGGCCGTTCACGTTCCGTTAAGCAATGCTGCGGTTCTTGAAGCTCAGTTACTGATGCTTTCTTCACACAACATTCTTAACCCGCAGAATGGTACGCCGATCACCCTTCCTTCCCAGGACATGGTGTTAGGATTATACTACATTACCAAAGGAAAGAAAACAGTTGGCGAAGAAATTGTAAAAGGACAGGGAAAATCATTCTATTCAGCAGAAGAAGTTCTGATCGCTTATAACGAACAGAAGATAGATCTTCATGCTAACATTAAAGTAAAAGCAAACTTCCGTAACCCGGACGGTACGCTGACTAATAAATTAATTGAAACAACAGTAGGCCGTGTGATCTTTAACCAGTTTGTTCCGAAAGAAGTTGGTTTTGTAAACGCATTACTTACCAAAAAGAATTTAAGAGAGATCATTGGTGATATCATCAAATGGACAAGCGTTCCTGCAACAGCTAAATTCTTGGATGATATTAAAACACTCGGATTCCGTATGGCATTCCGTGGTGGTTTGTCGTTCAACATTAATGATCTGATCATTCCAGCTGTTAAAGAAGAATTGGTTGCCAATGCACAAGGCGAAGTAGCCGAAGTGTGGGATTCTTATAACATGGGGTTGATCACTAATAATGAGCGTTACAATCAGATTATTGATATCTGGAGCCGTGTAGATACAAAAGTTACGGAAACGCTTATCCGCGATCTGGCAACCGATAAACAAGGGTTTAATTCCGTGTTTATGATGCTGGATTCAGGAGCACGTGGTAGTAAGCAGCAGATCAAACAGCTTGCAGGTTTAAGAGGATTGATGGCTAAGCCGCGTAAATCCGGTTCATCAGGAAGTGAGATCATTGAGAATCCGATCCTGGCGAATTTTAAAGATGGTTTAAGTGTATTGGAATATTTCATCTCAACGCATGGTGCCCGTAAAGGTCTTGCGGATACTGCCCTTAAAACAGCGGATGCCGGTTATCTTACAAGAAGGCTGGTTGACGTTGCACAGGATGTGGTGATCAATGAAGAAGATTGCGGAACACTTCGTGGTATTGCCACACAGGCGCTGAAAGATAATGAGGATATCATTGAACCATTGAGCGACAGAATTGAAGGACGTACATCTTTACATAATGTTTTCCATCCGGTAACTGATGAAGTTCTCATTTATGCAGGAAAAGAAATCAGCGCTGATGATGCGAAAAAAGTAGAAGAAACAGGAATCGAAACGGTTGAAATACGTTCTGTACTTACCTGCGAAAGCAAACGCGGGGTGTGTGTAAGATGTTATGGTAAAAACCTTGCTTCCGGTATTCTTGCACAGCGTGGAGATGCCGTTGGTATCATCGCCGCACAATCGATCGGTGAGCCTGGAACACAGCTTACCTTACGTACTTTCCACGTGGGTGGTGTTGCCGGAGCTACATCTGTAGAATCATCACTCGTTGCAAAATTCGACGGAACATTACAGTTCGACGGATTGCGTACAGTAGCTACTGAAAATGCTGAAGGTAAAAAGATTCAGGTAGTAATCGGACGTACCGGTGAGATCAGAAACATCGATGTTAAATCTGATCGTTTACTAAACAGTATGCACATTCCTTATGGAGCGCTCCTGCATGTAAAAGACGGGCAAAAAGTGGCAAAAGGTGATGCAATCTGTACATGGGATCCGTTCAACAACGTTATTGTTGCGGAAGTAAATGGTACGATTAAACTGGATGCGGTTATTGAAGGTGTTACTTATCGTGATGAAGCAGATGAACAAACTGGTCACCGTGAAAAAGTGGTTATCGAAACAAAAGATAAAACTAAACTTCCTGCCATCATTGTAGAAGGCAAGGAGAAAAAAGTATACAATCTTCCGGTAGGTTCACATATTGTGATCGACGAAGGTGAAGAAGTAAGAAGCGGTCAGGTATTGGTGAAAATCCCTCGTATTTTAAGTAAACTGAAAGATATCACGGGAGGTCTTCCGAGAGTAACAGAATTATTTGAAGCAAGAAATCCAAGCAATCCTGCTGTGGTTTGTGAGATTGATGGTGTGGTAAGTTTCGGTTCTATCAAAAGAGGTAACCGTGAGATCGTTGTAGAAGCAAAAGATGGTGTGGTACGTAAATACCTTGTTCCATTGAGCCGCCAGATCCTTGTTCAGGATGGTGACTTTGTAAAGGCGGGTGCTGCTTTAAGTGACGGTCAAACCGCTCCTGCAGATATCCTTTCTATTAAAGGTCCTTTCGCTGTTCAGGAATATGTGGTGAATGAAATTCAGGAAGTTTACCGTTTACAAGGTGTGCGTATCAATGATAAACACATTGAGGTAATCGTTCGCCAGATGATGCGTAAAGTAACCATCGAAGATGCAGGTGATACCAAATTCCTCGAAGGAGATACAGAAGATCGTTTAGACTTCAACACCGAAAATGATTATATCTACGATAAAAAAGTGGTAACAGACCATGGTGAAAGCACTAAGCTTAAACCAGGGCAAATTGTAACACTTCGTGATGTAAGAGAAGAGAATTCAGTATTACGCAGAACTGATAAAAAACTGGTTGAATACCGTGATGCCAGTCCTGCAACTTCCTCACCGTTGTTGTTAGGTATTACCAAGGCATCATTGGGAACACATAGCTGGATTTCTGCTGCATCATTCCAGGAAACTACCAAAGTATTGAGCTCTGCTGCCATACAAGGTAAAACGGATCTGATGTTGGGATTGAAAGAAAATGTTATCACCGGTCATCATATTCCTGCAGGAACTGGTCTTCGTGAATTCGAAAATATGATCGTGGGCAGTAAAGAAGAATATGAATTGCTGATGACAACTAAAGAAGCAATGAATTTCGACGAAGAAGAATAACTTTTTTTAAAATTAATGATAAGAGAGCAACCTAAAAACTGCTCTCTTTTTTTTTGTTTTATTTCGTTAACCCTGCTATAAAAAAGATAGTGGGAGAGGAATGTTTAAGTTAATGTATTTATCTTGCCGCCCTAATTGTATATATGAAAAATTTGTCCATTGCCTTACATGTTATACTGATAGCTGCCGTAGCATTTCTGTATTATTTACATTTCTCCACCGCAACACCGGATAATAAAAAAGTTACCGTTACCAGGTCAACAGAAACATCGGTAGGTGCTAACAATCGTTCGGCTATCGCTTATGTAGATCTGGATTCTTTGAATGAAAATATTATCTACATCAAAACAAAAAGGAAGGAACTGGAAACAGAACAAAAAGGTATTGAAACAGAATGGGAAAATTCATACCGTAACCTGGAAAACCAGAAAAATACTTTTTTGAAAAGAGGCAATGCTATTACTCAACAGGAAGCAGAAGAGTTTCAGGCAAAATTATATCAGCAACAACAAACTGTTGATCAGAAAAAACAGGGACTTACTCAGAAATTAAGTGAAAAAAGTTACAAGTTTATGGAAGGCATTCAGCAGCAGTTAAGAGGCTTTCTGGAAGAGTATAATAAAGACAAAAATTACCAGTTCATACTTACAACGGGTACAGGGCTGGATTATATTGTATACAAAGATTCTACCCTTAATATTACGGCTGATGTGATAGCAGGAATGAATGAAAAAATGAAGACTGCAGCGAAAGATTAATACAACCTCACAGGTCCCAACCTTTATTATTAGCTTTACGCATAATTTATGAATTCAATTAATTTTCAGGAATTATTCGATTCATTTTCATCCATCAAAGTGGGGGTGGTAGGTGATGTGATGCTGGATACTTACTGTTGGGGGAAAGTGGAACGTATATCACCGGAAGCGCCCGTACCGGTTGTGGCCGTGCTAAGCAAAGAACAAAGAATAGGAGGAGCAGGAAATGTGGCATTGAATTTACAGACCTTAGGAGCGAAGGTGAGTCTTATCAGCGTAACCGGAAATGATGAAGAAGCCGATAAATTATCAGGACTACTGGAACAGCATTTTATAAATGATTCTTATGTAGTGAAAAGTAATGAACGTATCACTACCAATAAAACACGGGTGATTAGTCGTAATCAGCAAATGATGCGCCTCGATGCAGAGATCACCAACCCTTTGAGTGAATCAGATGAAAAACAATTGCTGCAATCTTTTAAAAATTATATCGCAGTAGAGAAACCCCATATTGTAATACTGGAAGATTATAACAAAGGTGTTCTTACAACGCATGCTATAGAAGAGATCATTTCTCTATGTAAAGCCAATCATATTATTACATCTGTAGATCCAAAAAGAAAAAACTTCTTCGCTTATAAAGGAGTTGATATTTTTAAACCAAATCTGCAGGAAGCAAAAGAAGGCCTTAATATAATAGGTGATGAAGTAAATGCTTCGTTACTGCATGAGATCCATTCCGCATTAGCAGCGCAATTACAACATAAAATTTCTTTTATCACACTTTCCGAAAAAGGTGTTTTTTTTGAAAATGAATGTAGTTCTGAATGGATCCCAACGCATATTCGGCAAATCGCAGACGTTAGTGGTGCCGGTGATACCGTCATAGCAGTCGCATCTCTGGTTTACGCCGCTACACATAATGTAAAACTAATGGCTGAAATGGCTAATGTAGCTGGTGGTTTGGTTTGTGAAGAAGTAGGGACGGTGGCTATTGATAAAGAAAAGTTTTTAAAGGAATGTGTTTCTTTGTTGTGAAGAATTTAGAATTTAGAATTTAGAATTTAGAATTTAGAATTTAGAATTTAGAATTTAGAATTTAGAATTTAGAATTTAGAATTATATAAAATTTGTGCAAGTTAATAATTTATAGAATAAAATCAGATCAGGTATCCTATATCCCACATCCCGGATCTTGTTAACAAAAATCTCGCAACATGTTTTCAATAGCAATACACGGCGGTGCCGGTACCATTTTAAAATCAGATATGAGTCCTGAACTGGAACAGGCTTATCAGCAGGGACTCGACGATGCCTTGAATGCAGGTTATGCCGTACTGGAACAAGGTGGTTCAGCAGTGAATGCAGTGAAAGCTGCTATTGTTGTACTGGAAGATAATTTATTGTTCAACGCAGGACGTGGTTCTGTCTTCACAAAAAAGGGCGTACAGGAAATGGATGCAGCCATCATGAGTGGCCTACATCGCGAAGCCGGTGCTGTTGCTGGCGTGCGTAATATTCGTAATCCTATAGAACTGGCTGCTGAAGTGATGGAACATAGTAATCACGTTTTCTTAAGTGGTAAAGGCGCTAACGATTTTGCTATCAAACAAGGAATCAAACTGGAACCGGATGAATATTTCTTCTCCCAGTTCCGATATGATCAATGGAAAGAAATGCGTGACAGCGATAATTATTCGCTCGATCATACACACCAGAATCTGGATGAACTCATGCGCCATAAAAAATTTGGAACTGTTGGTGCAGTGGCTTGTGATATGGAAGGCAATGTAGCCGCAGGAACAAGCACCGGCGGCATGACTAATAAAAAATATGGAAGGATTGGCGACAGTCCAGTGTTAGGCGCAGGAACGTATGCTAACAATGCCACGTGTGCCATCAGTTGTACCGGCCATGGAGAACCATTTATAAGAGCAGTGGCTGCCTATGATGTAAGTGCGCTGATGCAATATACAGGCCTCTCACTGGAGGATGCCATGAACAAAGTGGTGCATGACCATCTCGTTAAAATTGACGGAGAGGGCGGAATGATTGGTATTGATGCGAAAGGAAATGTTTCCATGCAATTCAACAGCGCAGGAATGTACCGGGCGATGCGAAACAGTGAAGGTGAAAAACTGATCGGAATTTATAAAGAAGCTTTGTAATGAAAAAATATGCATTAATAGTTGCCGGTGGGAACGGTAGCCGGATGAAATCAGATATCCCCAAACAATTTTTAATTGTAAGAGGAAAACCGGTTTTGTTTTATGCAATTGATACTTTTTTAAAAACCTTTGAAGATATTAAAATCATTCTGGTGTTACCGGAAGATCATATTGCAGCAGGACAGGAAATTATCGATGCATTTTTTGATTACAACCATATACAAATAACTACAGGTGGAAGAACACGTTTCCATTCCGTTCAGAATGGATTAAAGCTGGTGGAAGATGAGAGTGTCGTCTTTGTTCATGATGCCGTAAGAGCACTCGTTTCACCTGATCTGATACATCGTTGCCTGGAAGGCGTAAATTTTTATGGTTCAGCTATTCCGGTAATTGCATGTAAAGACAGTTTACGAATGATCAACGATGAAGGCAGTGAAATGGTAGACAGAGAAAAAATCCGTATAGTTCAAACGCCTCAGGCATTTTATAGCAAATTGTTGTTACCGGCTTTCCAGATCGATTATAAGGATAAGTTTACCGATGAAGCCTCTGTTATGGAAGCTTTCGGCTTACATGTATACCTAGTGGAGGGAGAAGAATCCAATATTAAAATCACGCATCCTATCGATTTGTTAACGATGGAAAAATTGCTGGATGAAAGAAACAGTTAAAAGGATATTAAAGTCTGCCGGATATTATCATTCATTACAATCTGCCTACAGAAATTTACTTTTCTTTTTTGATAGGACTTACTCCAGAATTATTTTTCAAAATTTTAAAGGATCCGGCTTTAACTGCAACGTTTGCGGCAATGCCTACACGCAGTTTAAGGCTCATTTTCCTGCACCTGAAAATGCAAAAGCACTTGCTGATTATGATGTGATAGCAGGCTACGGAAAAAATATACTATGCCCTTTCTGTTTATCCAACGCAAGGGAAAGGCTTATCATTGAAATGCTGAAAACAATAGATTTTAAAGAAAAAAAAATACTACATCTGTCACCTGAAAAAAATGTTTTCAATTGCATATCAAAATACGCAAACGTAACAACGGCTGATCTGCTCCCCGGATTTTATAAAACAATCGATAAAAATATTGTTGAACAAAATGCCACAAAATTTTCATTTGCAGATAACTCGTTTGATCTGGTGATCGGCAATCATATTCTCGAACATATTCCCGATGATATTGCCGCTGTGCAAGAAATATTCCGAATACTGAAAAAAGGCGGACAAGCAATTTTACAGGTTCCGTACTCCGAAACAATTACACATACATTGGAAAATAAATTTATTGTTGATCCAAAATTGCAATCAGAACTGTTCGGACAAAAAGATCATGTACGTATTTATGCATTAACTGATTATATCTTACTCCTTAAAAATGCAGGTTTTGAAGTGGAGATTCTCTCTGCTGAAGAACTGAACAGGTTTAAAAAATATGCTATTCAGGAAAAAGAATGTTTTCTCCAAATCAGGAAGGTTATCGTTTAATGAATCGAAGCGGAGCAGGTAAACGGTTCATTTTGATAAAGGGATACGTTTGATTCTCTGTTGCAAATTTGTTATAGAAATAGGCGATGCCATGCTGATCAGATCCTTCGAAATCTAATATCATATTTGTTCCCTGAAATTCGTTGATGAGTTCATAATATAAAAAATAGTTAGCCAATAACGTTTTTCCTTCCGGCAATATGCAAGAGATAATATTATATAATCGCTTGTTGTCTTTCAATAACAATACAGCAGCTACAATTTCATTTCTGCAAACAACTTTTCGGATAACCAGTTGATTTTTATTTTTCTCACAATAGTTTTCAAAGCGTGAAAAATCTTCCGCTTCAAAACCGGGAAGTCTGTTATGGTATAAAGTTTTATACAATAGAATGATATCTTGAATGTTCTCATGCTGTTGATAAAGCAATTCATTTTTAAAAGCTCTTCTTACTCTTTTTAGAATATATTCATCCAGATAATTAATTGCATTTTCTTTCAACTGAAAAATAAAATTGTTTCTTTTTCCTTTGAAATAGGGGTTGTTATCAGAAATTGAATTTCTAAAATTCAACGTAATTTCAGCAAATGAAAAATGAGCAAAAGCTGTTTCCAAAAATAGCAGCATCATCTCTTCCGTTAATTCAGTATTCGAAATAATTCCACCCTGCTGAAAAAATGCCGGCTGATATAAATAGCTAATGAGGAGTTTTTTCTTCCACGTCGCAGGCATTACCGCTTCATAATCGTTCAGTATTACACCATCCCAATGAGCAGCCATTGCGTCCAAATAGGCTGTTGTACAATAAATCAAACCATTGTAAGAACGTGCAATGCATTCGTCCCATTTTTCACGATCGATATCTTTGTATGGAACGTAACGAATAGTCAATTAATATAAAATTTGGGGAAACAATTTTTGTAGACCAAGGTTCCTGATATTAATACTGAAAGATAAAGTTCTGCTGAATCTTTTTTCAGTAATCGTAGACGTATAATAATTACGATATACTTTGCTGTATAGTATTGGCCAGTAAATATCAATCAGTTTGAACAACTGTAACTGTATTCCGGCTTCATATAAAAATTTTCCGGTTTCCGCATTCTTATTCCACGCTTCTGCGTAAGTTCCTACATCTACAAATAATTTCAATGGAATTTTTACAGGTAACACAGACAATGGATTTATTTTCTGAGGAATATCTGTGGTAAAATTGACAGTAGATAACCAGTCATCCGTTTTACCGATTTTATTCAGTAACTGATCTGTAGCTACTTTAAAGGCACCATCTCTGATCATCATCTGCTGAGAAGCAAATCCTTCAAATTCATTGCGTCCGTAAAAATAATCACCGTATGTATAATCTTCATAGCCACGAACTCCGGATGAATTCAGATGGTAACGATCGGTTTCCAGTTGTTTTAAAAATGTTCGGTCTGCTGTGTAGAAAAACTTTCCTGCAAATAGCCGGACATTTAAACCACCGCCTTTTGCATAATTGAAAAAATAATTTCCCGTGATACTGGTACGCACAAAATCTCGTCCGTGCTCTGCGAGAAATTGAAATGTATAGGGATATAATTTTCTGTTATCGGATACATTTATTTCTAATTGGTTAAGAAATCTTGCTTTTTCAGGATAAGAAATCACATACACCTGTGCTACAGTATCTCTTGTAAAATTGATCTGCGTTTCTTTGATTTGGAAACTTTTGAACTGTACAAAAATATTGCGAGTGCTTAATGGTTCTTTGGCAAAACTAAAACGTATGCCCGGAACAATCTTTTCAAATGAAAGATAATTTTTTTTTCCGGTGGAATCTGTAAATACAGAACGGCTGAATTTCGATCCTGTCACAAAAGTTTCAATCCTGCTTCCTTTCTTTCCGGGATAAAAGGTATAGGACAGTCGCCCTGTTCCGTTTAATTGTTTTGCGCCTGTAGCATACATAGGCACTATAAAGAATTTGAATGCAGGCGCAGGAAAGGAATAATTATGTATTCCGATACCTGCCATCAATTTGTCGTATTTATTAATACCCAAAGCCGGAAAGAAAGAAATGTAATTGTATTTATCAGTTTCTTTCAGGTTAAATAAAAAGGTCGGCTTTATTTTTTTGACGGATGATTTCTGTAGCGCACCTTTTTCATGGATCGCATCAAAAAATTTACCATCAGCTAATAAAGCATCTTTAGTAAAAATATTTTTGAAGTCTTCCGGCTGCGGATGTTTGAATTTCCAGACGTTATAGTATTGCCGCATTAAAGAGTCAAATGCGTTTGTTCCTATTTTTTGTTCTGTAAAAGCTAACCATTGAGCTGTTTTACTATAAGCGATCAGATTGTAATTGACGCTGTTGAAGTTTTCTGATAGGGTATTGATCGGTTGATCCTGTTTTGTTCGGAATAAATGTTCTAACGCTGCATTTTCAAAATCATCTGGTATTCTGGAGTTGATGAAATTGTTTTTTGATTTAAGAAAATTATAGGCCGTATCATAAAACTGATGTTGGTATCTTTTATCATAATAAGAATTCATGCCTTCATCCATCCAGGGAAATTGTCTTTCATTGGTTGCCAGAATCCCATAAAACCAATTATGTCCTATTTCATGATTAATTACAACATCCAATTCTTTATCTGAGTTGCCGGGTGATAATAAAGTAATGGTTGGATATTCCATTCCACCATTATCATCACCATCTTTCTCCACAACAGAAACAGTTTCGTAAGGATATGTTCCCAGCCAATGAGATTTAGTTATAATAGACCGTTTAATAAACAGCATACTATTTTTCCATTGTGCCGCATTTTTTTTATTATAATAGGCGTATGCATCCACCACATGATCATTCAACTGAATGGTATCATGCATCAACTCAAAATCTTTATCGGCAAACCAGGCAAAATCATGTACCTGATCCTGTTGGTATAACACCGTTTTTAATCCATCTTTTGTAGAGCTGGAAATTTGTTTTCCGGTTGATGCAATGACATAATCAGATGGAACTGAAATATTCACATTGTAATTTCCAAACTCGCTGTAAAATTCTCCCTGATCTACATAGGGCATTAAATTCCAACCTATAGCATCGTATACCGCTGGTTTTGGAAACCATTGTGTAATCTGATACGACTGACCAACATGCCCGGAACGGGAAAAATATTTTGGTAGCTTTACATGAAACGGAGTGTGGATCGTAATGTGTGCACCGGGTAACAATGGTTTTGGCAAAAGCAGTTTAATGATATCCTGATGTTGCGGATGATCTTCCATTTCTGCAGGCTTGTTGTCTACCGTAAATTTTAATTGATTAATATAACCTCTGTCTTTATCTTCTGAAAAATAAAAATCCGTTCTGCCGTTCGTTAATAATTGTTCAGAGAAGGCGGTCTTATCATTTTTGTAGGCATTCGGCCATACATGAATCCAGATGTATGAAAGTGTATCGGGTGAATAATTAAAATATTCCATGGTGATATCTGCATCCAGCATATGCTGCTGATCATCTAATGAAACATTGATCACATTATTTACCTGTTGCTGCCAGTAATTTTTTTGCTGACAAAATCCTGCCGAATAGAGTATGATTAAAATACAAACGCTGATAGTTTTTTTTATGGAGATCATGTATTTCAAATGTAAGAAATGTTGCGGGAGTAATTATTCTATGTTTTAAGTTCTATGTTTTGAGTTTCAACAATGAACACCAGAAGTTTCGAAATAGCTTCTCTATAAATTCTCTAGGAAACCTCAGTGTCCTCTGTGTTAATATATTTCACGCAAAGTCGCATCCCGCCTCCCGCATCACGCATCCCGCATCTCGCATCCCGCCTCCCGCATCTCGCATCCCGCCCTCACTTCCCTTTCCCTGCCAAAATAATCTGCACCGTATAGATCATAATTTTAAAATCCAGCGCCAGAGAAATATTCTCTACATATAAAAGATCAAAAGGCATGCGTTCGATCATTTCATTAACTGACGATGCATAACCAAACTTCACCATTCCCCAACTGGTTAAACCTGGTTTTACTTTTAAAAGATATTTATATTCCGGGTGTTGTTGAACAATTTCATCTATATAAAATTTCCGTTCAGGCCTTGGTCCCACTAAGCTCATTTCTCCTTTTAAAATATTCCATAATTGAGGCAATTCATCGATTCTCCATTTACGCATCGTTCGTCCCCATGCCGTGATTCTTGGATCTGCATCGGAACTCAATTGCGGCCCATCAGCTTCGGCATCCATGATCATTGAACGAAATTTGTACATGGTAAAAGGTCTCCCTTTATAACCGATACGTTGTTGTTTGAATAATATATTTCCTTTGGAACCGGCTTTTACTTTAAGCATGGCATACAACAAAAGTGGCGACAAAATGATCAGGCTCACCAACGAAACTGAAACATCAATCGCACGTTTTAAATGCTGTTGCCAGTACGGTAATACGCCTGAATGAACATCTATCAGCGGCACTCCAGTTACATTAGAGGTTTGTAAGGCGCCACTCATAATATCCACCATATCCGGTGTGATCTTAATATTCAACTCCTGATCACTGAGGTCGCGAAGAATTTTGGTGATTAGCTCGCGGTCGTTTTTATCTACGGCAATAATCACTTCCTCAATATTTTCTTTTCGGATTATATCCGGCAAATATTCTCCTTTATTATATTGTACGGGTATTGTAGATAGCTTTTCGCTTTGCCCGTTAATATTATAAAAAGCTTTTAGGATAAAGCCTCCCTGTTCTGTAGTACGGTTGAAATTTTCTACAAATGTAGCCGCCGTTTTTGCAGATCCAATCAGCAATGCATTAAAGAATACCGTTTTCTTGTGTAACTGACGTTTTATCGTATTTAAGAAAAAAATTCTTGAAATAAGCGTAAGCACCAAATTGGTTATCAGCAAACTGCCAAACTCCGAATAGTAGTTGTAATTATTGCTTTGCGGATTTTTAAGTATAAAAAAGAATAAGAGAAACAAACATCCTGTGAGAATAATGAAGGTTGTTCGGGCAACTTCGGCAAGCCGCGACTTCTCATACGGATTGGTATACGATCCAGATAAATAATGCAGCAAAATCCAACCCGCTGTATATAAAATAAGACCGGAATAAAATCCCGCAGGAATACTGAATGGATAGTCATAAATAACCGTACGCAAATAATAGAAACACAACCAGGTAAAAATGCATATGATTACATCAGTAAGAATGTACCAACGGATATGTATTCTGGGCTGCTTCACCCAATCCTATGTTTGTTTGTGATTGATCTTCTCCAGAATTTTATGCGCCACTTCCATTGCACTGAATCCATCTAAAATGGTTACCGGTGTTTCGGTATTGTTTCTGATGGCATCGCAAAATGCTTCCAATTCCATTTTAATAGCATTGCCTTCCAATATAACCGGGTTTGCAATGGCAATTGTTTTTTTACCATGATTCGTTTCTATATCAAACGTTATCATGTTTTTATCGCCAGGTGTATCCAGCCTTATTACTTCTGTTTTCTTTTCCAGAAAATCGATACCGATGTAAGCGTCTTTTTGAAAGATGCGCATTTTCCGCATTTTCTTTAACGAGATCCTGCTGCTTGTAAGATTAGCCACACAGCCATTATCAAATTCAATACGAACGTTGGCAATATCAGGTGTATCACTCATTACAGCAACACCGTTGGCAGAAATATACGCCACATTACTTTTTACGAGATTCAGAATAATATCGATATCATGAATCATCAGGTCGAGTATAACGCTTACATCTGTTCCGCGTGGATTGAATTGCGCCAGGCGGTGTACTTCAATAAACATCGGGTTAAGTTGTTCATTCTTAAGCGCCAGAAATGCTGGGTTGAACCGCTCTACATGTCCTACCTGAAAACGGAGATTGGATTCTCTTGCCAGTTTAACCAGTGTTCTGGCCTCTTCCATAGTATTGGCCAATGGCTTCTCCACAAAAACGTGGCGGCCTTTACGCAAAGCCATCGAACAGAGTTCGAAATGATAAATCGTAGGCGCTACAATGTCAACTGCATCACAGTCATCCATCAACGCTTCCGCAGAAAGATATCTTTTCAATGCATATTTTTCTTCTACCTGTTTTGCGTTTGCATCATCCGGATCAAAGAAACCAACCAGTTTGGTATCTGCAATTTCCTGCCAGTTATTCAAATGAAATTTTCCCAGGTGACCCACACCTAAAACCCCGATCTTGAGCATAATATTATATTAATTGCTGCTGATGTGCTATTGCGCTGTTGCTTCTTCTGTTGTTTCTTCCCAGAAACCCATCTTATTAAATTTATCAATTCGTTCCTGCACTCTTTCTTCTGGTGTAAATTGTTGCAGGTGCTGTATTGTAGGTATAAGATAATTTTTAAGAATTTCTGCTGCCTGATCATAATCCCAGTGCGCACCACCCAACGGCTCGGGAATTACATCATCTACCAGTCCGAAAGAAAGCATATCCTTACCGGTTAACCGGAGTTGTTCAGCCGCCGTTTCTTTTTTATCCCAGCTTCTCCATAATATACTGGAACAACTTTCCGGAGAAATTACGGTGTACCAGGTATTTTCCATCATCACCACTTTATCACCTACACCAATGCCCAACGCACCACCGCTGGCACCCTCTCCAATGATCACGCAAATCACCGGAACTTTCAAACTGATCATCTCGTAAATATTACGGGCAATGGCTTCTCCCTGGCCACGCTCTTCTGCTTCCAGACCCGGATAAGCACCGGGTGTATCAATTAAAGTAATAACCGGTTTATTAAATTTTTCCGCCAGTTTCATCAGGCGCAATGCTTTTCGGTAACCTTCCGGATTGGCCATTCCAAAATTTCTGAGCTGACGTGTTTTGGTATTATTGCCCTTTTGCTGGCCGATAATCATGACGGTCTGTTCACCCAGTTGGGCAAATCCGCCTACCATAGCCTTATCGTCTTTTACATTACGGTCGCCATGTAATTCAATAAAATGAGTACACATTTTTTCTATGTACTTAAGGGTATAAGGGCGATCCGGATGACGGCTTAGCTGAACACGATGCCAGGGCGTAAGGTTATCAGTAAGTTGTTTTTTGGTTTCCACAATTTTCTGTTCGAGCTGACTGATGGCCGCACTCATATCCGTTTTGGATCGATCCTGCGTAACCTTTAATTGCTCAATCTGGTCGTAGAGTTCCTTAATAGGTTTCTCAAAGTCTAAAAACTGCCTGTTCTGAAGCTGTGGCATAAATTGATTTTATATTAAAAAACAGGCTGTAAAAGTAGCGCATCCATATTTTTTTATAAAACTTTTATTCTCAGATAGTAAAACAGGCCGGATCGGTTAAAAACACAGGTAATAGTAAAAAATTTTAACCTGTTTGAGTAGACGGTCAGTGTTGCAGGTGGCAGCACCGTTGTGTCACTCACTTGTACTGTTTTGCGGGCCTGGGCTTTAACCTTTGGGTTATTGCAATTATTTATTTCTCCCCTTACCTAACATTCGTTGCTTTCTTCAGGTTATAATAATAGAATGCTTTAATGAGGAGTAATATTTTATAACATTTTAAGTTCTGTAATATGAAGAAAAATTTCATTGCTATCCTATCCTGCTTTGTTTTTCCTTTATGCTTATTAATGGTTTTTGCCGCCTGTACTAATGAAATACAAAAAAATCCTGTAAAGCCGAAACTGGTTTCAGAAGGTCAATCAGATTCTTCAGGTGTTTTCAGAGCCAGGTTGATCCATTCTTTTTGCGCTTATAACACGGTTCAGGTTTTAGACAGCGCTTTTTTCAGGTATGGAATGAACTGGACGGATGCTCAGGGCAATACCTATCAACATGTTTTTTCGGTGAAAAATCATTGCGATTTTGGAATAGCGAATGTACAGGTTAATGAAATATTCAATTGTAAATTGGCAGACAGGCCGCAGCAGGAAGACTGTATGATATGTTTGGGTTTTATGGAAACACCTTCTTTGTATCACAATATTCAGGTTATTAGATGATGCCCCGAACCGTATACATTCTTCACTGGAATGTAAATCATAATAACGGGGTCCAAAAAAATGTTTTGTCAACTGAAACAGCGTTACATTTTTTAAACATGTCATATGTATACCTATCAACATTAATTATTAAATCAAAATATATGAATCAAAAAAACTTATTTATTTCCATTATTGCATTGATGGCCGTGTTGTCTTCGTGCAAAAAAGAAAACGTGGAATGCGACCTTATGCCTGCTGAAATAATAAGGTATGATTGTGACCGTGTGATATTCAGATTATTAACCAGCACGCCTATCGGAGACCCAGACTGGACTGATGTGCAAACCGGGCAGCGGTATAGCAATGTAGTGTCTTACTACAATACCTGTAGAATTGCAGAAATTACCAATGGAGAAAAGAGTACACTGTATGTAAATTTATTAGAACCCGATAATTGCCCGGTTATAGGGGATTGTGTGCAATGCCAGGCTGTTTCTGATGCGCCTCCACAAACAGCAGTTGCTTTTGGAACCATTTCTAAATTGGCTTGTGAAGACCTGCCATAATATTTAGTACATAATGCAACCATGTAAACTTTGTTTTCGAAAAAAATAAAAATAACCGGGCCAACTTTTAATAAATGCTTTGTGAATTTTGCAGGCTTGTAAAAGCGAAAGAGGTTAAGAAAAAACAGAAGCCATAAAAAATGATTGTTTTTGATCGTTTCCAGCAAAATAAATTCTTTGCATTACCTTTTTTAAACTTTTACCTGTTTAATGATTGTATGTGGAATTAGCCAACCTGGATAAGTTGATAGAAAGCTGTAAACAAAACGACAGGGCATCACAGGAGATGCTTTATCGCCATTACTTTCCTATTATGTATCCTGTAGTTAAAAGAATGGCACAAGACAATCACGATGTTCTAAGTATCCTTAACGATGGTTTTTTAAAGTTGTTCAAACACATCGGCAGGTACGATATGAAATTAGGTGTTTTTGATGCATGGCTGCATACAGTTATTGTAAATGTAGCTTATGACCATTTCAGGAAATCTAAAAAAACGATGCGCTTTTCTGAAATAAAAGATGACTTGGATGTTCATGATAACAGTTATTTATCGGTAATACGCCCTGAAGAAATTGAACACCTGATCATGAGACTGCCATCAACAACCGGTAAAGTTTTAGCCCTCAGTATAGAAGGATATTCGCACAAAGAAATTGCTTTTCAATTAGGTATAACTGAGATTTCATCAAGATGGCATTTGTCATTTGCGCGAAAACAATTAAAAGTTGTATTACAATTTAAATGAAAATGGCATGAATACAGATATGAATGGCCAACACCTTGCAAGCCCGGAGGATCCGGATGTGGACTCTGCGTGGGTGCATATGCGTTCCATACTGGACGAGAAAATGCCGGTGAAAGATAAAAGATCAAAACGCTTGATTTTTTATTTTTATAGAGTAGCCGCCATACTGCTGTTGTTGCTGTGTGTATTGGTGACAGGGGATATGTATCTTACAAAAAATATAAGTCATTTAAAAAAATATGAAATCAAAATAGACACAATAAATACATCCCTATTTACAACTAAAAATAATGATGCACGCCTTTCAACTGTAGCATATGAGGAAGCAGAACAACAGCATCAGTTACTTAAAAATAGTTCATTGACATCTATAGTAAAAAACGTTAAGGGCCATCAAAAAAAATATCCGTCTGTAATATCTGGTAAAAACAGAAACGCAACCTACTTAGCCAGTAATCCATCTCCTGCAATAAACAACAGCGTTGCAGTTGAGTATCCTATTTCTAAGCAAAAAGAAAATAGTTTAAAAATTCCTGCTGACCTTGATACATTTTTAGGTGCGCATTTAAAAATAACAACAGCCGAAACAAAACAGGTATCCGATACCAATGACCTTGCTGTTAAAGACTCAACTGTAAAAAATACAGGGACAGCCAATAATGATAAAATTAAAAAAAAGAAAAGGGTATTGGGTGTAGAAATGGGTGCCTATTATAATAACGGTGGTTCTGTTTTGTCAATTTATCCTATAGCGGCTTTAACATTTCCGGTCCAACAAAAATCATTTGTCTCCTTTGGGGTTGGTTTTAATTCGCAGGTGAACATAAATAATTTTATATCCAGGGAATTTACATTGTTGAATGATACTGCTAATCAGGTTTACTTTACGCT
>JANOAO010000036.1:0-23425 GCA_031411115.1 Bacteroidota bacterium | reverse complement strand
CCGCCGCCCTGCATATTCATTGAAAGGATGGCTCTTCGCTGCTCAACCCTACCGCCTGTATATTGTGTCATTAAATCTGCGGCGGCCTCATTATCAAATACCAATACATCCATTCCAAACACGTCACGGTATAGGTATTTTGCCTGTTCAGCATTGCATACTCCAATACCTGCCTGCTGAATGCCTGTTATTAATTGCTGCATAAATAAACCCAATTACGAATGAATGTAGTTTTTAGTTCGTAATTAAAAATGCAATCTTTTTTTATATTCATCCACCATCTGGCTTTGCGACGCCCCATTCTTATACATCTGTACAATGGTGTAATTGGCCTTTTGAACGGAGAGCCAACTGTTGCTGTCATATTTACGCGCAGAGACTAATGCGCTTTTTGGCATGATCCGGTATTTTGCTTTTTTCCGTGCCCTGCTGATGATTTCATAGTCTTCCATGATAAGCATGGTTTCGTCATATCCTTTAATAGAAATGAAAAGGTCTTTTTTAATAAATAGTGTTTGATCTCCGCCGTAGCACATAAACAGATCGAAACGGGTAAAAAATGCATTCATTTTCAATACAACTTTTTTGCTGTCAAATTTTGTACGGTATCTCCCCAGGGTATAACCTTCTTCAATGGCTTTATTGATGTCATCAACAAAGGAGTCGGGCGGGAAACTATCCGCGTGAATAAAATACAAAATGTCTCCCTTTGCAAAGGATGCACCGTAATTCATTTGTGCGGCTCTGCCTTTTTTGGGGCAACGCAACGTTATAGCCCCTGCATTATCTGCCTCCATTATCGTCTCATCTAAACTACCACCATCGCAAATTATAATCTCTGTATGATCTTGGGAACTGTTACGCATTAAATAATGTATAAGGGACGATATTTTATCCTGTTCATTATATGTTGGAATTATAATGCTGAGCATGTGTAAATTTATCAGAAAAGAGCCAATTGTGGTAAGAGATTTTATAATGCATGGGTTAAATCTTATTATGATATCTGGTAATAAATTTTTTCTTTTTTGCCAGTTGAAAAAAGATGCGCGAAAGCAAGTTGAACAAAAACTTTTTCAATGTTTATTAAAATGCCGTACTCCATTTTTGTTTCAACATTACTTTAATCTAACTTCTGACTTATTGAACATCAATTTAAGAATCACAATCAATCTTTTAGTATATACTTAATGGCTTAAATATTGTATGAATTCAATAAAATCATAAATGGATAATCAGCATACAATCGTTTTTAAAACCTATTCTTCCATAGCCGAGGCTACTGTTTTACTCGATAAACTGGAAACAAATGGCATCAAAGCGTTCCTGAAAGATGAAAATGTTTTGGGTTTGGATCCTGTTGCAGGCGTCGAATTGAAGATTTTCGAAAAAGACCTCGCTGCAGTTGAAAATATTTTAACTTCTCCGGATCTGTAATTTCCGTTGATCTTCAAGAATGAGTGATCTGTAGGACTCTTCCCGTTTTTCAACAATTAAGAATAATAAAATCAACTGTTTTATTGCCGAAAGTTGAACGGAAACTATTCATATTTTATTTAACCTTAGATTTGAAATAAAAAAATGGCAACAACCAAATTAACCATCAATAGCAACGGATCTGTAAAAGTAGAAGGTGATTTCGAAATCGTAGACAAGGAAGGAAATTTATATGACCTGGGTGGCCGTGAAATTGTTGCTATCTGCCGTTGTGGATTGTCGCAAAACAAACCTTTTTGTGACGGTGCGCATAAAAATCATTTCGAACATGCTGCTATTGCTTTCGCTCTTCCTCCTAAAAAAACAATTTGATATCTGGTAAATCAAGAATAACTCCTTTCTTTTATACCGGGATGTAAATTTGCAATTTATCCCTTTCAAAATTAATTTAAATGAGAGGGTTGATTATAGGGCTGAATAAAACACGCCCCTTACAGAGTTTTTAAGCAGATTCTACCAATTTCTTTCGTAATTTGTTACAAGATAATTTATAGGATGCGCTACTCAAATTCCTACCGGCAAATTGTTCTTGTTTTTGTTACTGCAGCATTCTGTATGGGCTTCTTTGTATTCCTTACATTCTGGAATATGAACAGGCAAATAAAAGAAAATAACAACGTTTCCTACGCATTAAAAAATCTGTATCATTTAGAGAATGTTCTTTCAGATATTCAAAAAATGGAAACAGCCCAGCGTGGCTATGCGATTTCCGGCTATCAGGAATTTCTCCAGAAATATGAAAACGGCAGAAAAAATGTTCAGGAAGATATAAATCAGATTAATGAACTTCCTACTCCCGATTCTTTCAGGTCAGATCTACGTGCAAAATTGTTTAAAATGATTACCGTTAAGATCAATAACCTGGATTATGTGGTAACTATTGCAAGAGAACAAAATCTGGATTCGGCTGCACGATATATCAAAAAAAATATTGGTGAAAATATGATGGAAAGTATCCGTTTGCATATCAGCAATATGGAGAATGTTGATCGTAAACTTTTACGGGAGGCAAATCATCAGAGTAATGTAATGGCCAGTCGTACCAAATGGCAATTTGGATTACTCGCTCTTGCATTCTTTATCATTTTGGGATCTAATTTTATTACCATTCGCCGCGATTTGAGAAAAAGAATAGTACAGGATAAAGTACTGCGATATAATTCATCTCTTATCAACAGTATTACCGACGCAGTTGTTGCTGTTGATGAACACCATAACATTACCAGTTGGAATCGTTTCGCAAAAGAATTATATGGATGGGAAGAGTCTGAAGCAATCGGGAAAAAGATCGATGAATTTTTATCAGTGGAATATGCAGGCAACACAAGGGAAGAAGTAAATAACTGTATTGCATCTACAGGCTCCTGGAAAGGTGAAATGATCCATCATACGAAATCAAAATCCCGCATTTTTATCCAGGCTTCTATTTCTGCAGTGATTAATGAAACCAATAAGCCCTCCGGGATGGTTGCTATTTATACGGATATAACCAAAAGGAAAAAAATTGAATTGCGCCTGCAAAATATCACTGCTAATCTTGAACAGGAAGTAAAGCAAAAAGTGGGAGAGCTCAACAACATCTTTGAAAGTATAACTGATGCATTTTTTGCGGTAGATAAAAACTGGTGTTATACGTATGTAAATGCAAAGGCTGCAGAACTACATGGGAAACCCGTAAATGAATTGGTGGGAAAAAAAATATGGGAAGTAAACCCTTCCGAAATAAATACGCCATTATATAAAGTTTTACATGCCGTAATGGAAAGTAAGCAGCCCTGTAAAGTAGAATTGTATGCCAAAGCGAGTGGCAAATGGTTTGAAGATAATATTTATCCTTCGGTCGATGGATTGTCCATTTACTACCATGATATAACAGATCGTAAAAAAGCAGAACTGGAACTTCAGCTCGCCCATGAAAAAATTAACTACCATATTAACCATACTCCTATGGCTGTTGTGGAGATGGACAATGAATTAAATATTCTTCAATGGTCCAACAAGGCGGAAGAAATATTTGGGTGGACATTAGCAGAGATCCGTACTCAGAAAATCAATGGCAAAGATCTGATGCATCCGGACGATGTTGCCGGCATTACTATTCAGTTGAAAAACATTTCCGATGTTGATATTAAATCGAATGTTTTACAAAACCGAAATGTACGTAAAGACGGAACGTTTATTTATTGTCAATGGTATAATTCATTACTGAAAGATAAGAACGGTAATACGATGGGCTTCATGGCATTGGTTCAGGATGTTACAGAAAGCCGTTTAACGCAAATGCAATTGCAGGAAGCAGAAGAAAAATTCAGGAACCTTGTAGAATCCAGTATGGTAGGAGTTTACCTGGTGCAGGATAATCACTTCGAATATGTTAATCCTTTCTTTGCAGATTTGTTCGGCTATACACAAAAGGAGATTCAGGAAAATTTCACGATTGTGGATATGGTAGTGGAAGAACACAAAGAAAGAGTATTAGAAAATATTCGTAAACGACTGGATAATGAAATTAAAACCATTAATTATGAATTTAGTGCATACAACAAAAACGGAGAGTTGATACACGTGGAAGTGTATGGAACTAAAACTTTGTACAAAGGAAAATCTGCGGTAATCGGTATGCTGATGGATAACACCGAACGAAAAAAATCTTTGATAAAACTGGAAGAATCTGAAAGAAAATTAAAGATCAGTAATGAACGTTTTTTATTAGTGGCAGAAGCAACCAATGATGCTGTGTGGGATTGGGATATTCAAAATGATACGATTTGGGGCAATGAACCATTCCAAAATATTATGCAATCCGGAAGCGATCATCAAATTAATTATAATTCTTTTATATCGCGTATTCATCCTGATGATGTAAACTCCATGCTCATTAATCATAAAGATGCACTTAAACATAAACGAGGATCTTTAAACGAAGAGTTCAGGTTTAAAATGGTAGATGGTAGTTACAGAATTTTATATAATCGTTTTTCTGTATTGTATAATGAAAAAGGTGTTGCCTTCAGGCTGTTGGGAGCCATGCAGGATATCACCGAACAAAAGGTTGCACAAAAACAATTGCAGCTTGAAAAACAATTGTCTGATTCCATTATCAACAGTTTACCGGGTATATTTTATTTATTCAATCAGTCAGGTCAGTATATACGCTGGAACCAAAATTTTGAAAAAGTTTCGGGTTACAACGAGCGGGAAATAAAAGGACTTCATCCACTTGATCTGATACCAGACAACGAAAAGGAACTGGTCATGGAAAAAATAAAAAATGTATATATAACAGGTGAAGAAAATGTTGAATCAAATATTTTAACAAAAGAAGGTAAAGTAATTCCTTATTATTTTACTGGAATGATGATTAATTATCAAGGTGAAACGTGCTTGATGGGTGTGGGAATAGATATTTCAGAAAAGCTGGAATCACAACAACAGCTTATTAAAAATGAGGAAAATTTCAGAACACTTATCGAACAGGCATCAGATGGAATTTTTATCAGCGATCTAAAGGGTGACTATGTAGTTGTAAATCATATAGCCTGCACACTTACTGGTTATTCACGTGAAGAACTGCTTCATATGAATATTGTAGATTTGATTGATAAGAATGATATGATGAAGATCCCTTTGAAATTTGATGAGTTAATATCGGGTAAAATAGTCATATCAGAAAGAAATATGATTCGCAAAGATGGTTCTGTTTTTGTAGCAGAAATTAGTGCAAAATTGCTGAATGACGGAAGGTATCAGGGTTTTGTAAGAGATGTAACCCAGCGGAAAAACAATGAAGAATTTTTGCGCGACAGTGAAGAGAAACGTCGCCTCATTATGAATGCAGCGCTGGATGCGATCATAATGATTGATCTGGATGGTGGTATTAAATTCTGGAATCCGCAGGCAGAACATATTTTCGGATGGAAAAATGAAGAGGTGATGGGCAAAGTGTTGGCGGACATTATTATTCCCAAACGTCTTCGTACTGGCGAAAATGAATCGATGATCAATTACCTGAAAAGTGAAGAAGACGATGCACTCAATAAAGTAATAGAATTAAATGCAATTAACAGAGACGAACATGAATTTCCGGTAGAGTTAACTGTTCTTCCAATTACGCAACAGGAGGAGGCATTTTTTTGTGTGTTCATCAGAGATATAACAAAAAGAAAAATGGCGGAAGAAGAGTTACGTATTTCTGAACATAAATACCGTTTATTATTCGACCAGAATCCTTTACCTATGTGGATGATGTCTTTACCCGCTAAAAATTTCCTTGATGTTAATGAAGCGGCCATTGAATTTTATGGATTTTCTAAAGAAGAATTTCTCAATATGAATTTAAAAGATATCCGGCCGGTGATACATCGGGAAGAAGGAAATGATATTATCAATACTTACAATTCTGGTATTCATAACACAGGTATATGGGAACATAAAAAAAAGAATGGTAAAATTGTAAAAATGAATCTTATCACTCATGATATCATTTATGAGGGTAAACATGCAAAACTGGTTTTAGCGAATGACGTAACGGATAAAATTGAAGCAGAAGAAAAATTAAAAAATTCTTATGGAGAATTAAGAGAACTGGCTACCCATTTACAAACAGTAAGGGAAACAGAAAGAGCACACATGGCCAGAGAAATTCATGATGAGCTTGGGCAACAACTCACCGGCCTCAAAATGGATATCGCATGGATAGGCAAAAAATTAAAAAATGAAAGTGATGAGGTGAAATTCAGAATGAATGAAACTTTGCAGTTAATAGATACTACGGTGAAAACAGTGAGGAGAATCGCCACCCAATTGCGGCCAAGTATTCTGGATGATCTGGGTATTGTAGCAGCTCTTGAATGGCAAAGCGAAGAATTTCAAAAACGCTCCGGCATTATTTGTACTTTCAATTGTAATGTTGCCAATATTAGTACCACCACAGATGTAGCAACCGGTTTCTTCAGGATATTTCAGGAAAGCCTTACTAATGTTGTGCGTCATTCAAAAGCAACAAAAGTGGAAACACAATTGCTATATAAAGATAACCTGATGATTCTGAATATTTCAGACAATGGAATTGGTTATGAAGCTTCGGCTATAGAAAATAAAAAAACACTTGGATTATTAGGTATGAAAGAGCGAACTTTAATGATGGGTGGAACATATGAAGTTTCCAGCAAACCGGCACAGGGAACTAAAGTAATTATAATAGTACCTGTACAAAATCAAACCCTGTAATCAACATCGTATGCTTAGAATTCTTATTGCCGACGATCATTCCGTAGTTAGAAAAGGCCTGAAGCTAATTCTAAGTGAAGGGTTTCCGGGTGCAGCTATTGAAGAAGTTGTGGATGCAGAGGAAATGATCAAAAAGGTTATACAATCAGAATGGGATGTTATCATCAGTGATCTTTCCATGCCGGGAAGAAGCGGATTGGAAGCATTGCAGCAGATCAAACAAATCAATGCACGGATACCTGTATTAATTTTAAGTGTTCATCCCGAAGAACAATATGCGCTGCGTGTTTTAAAAGCCGGAGCATCTGGCTATTTAAATAAAGATATGGCACCGGAAGAACTGGTGAATGCTGTACAAAGAGTAATGCTGGGTAAAAAATATATTACGGCATCTATCGCAGAAAAATTAGCCTCCGTATTCGATCAGGATTCCGATAAAGCTCCTCATGAATGTTTATCAGACCGGGAATTCAGTGTTTTGAAATTACTGGCTGCAGGTAAATCCGTTTCGGAAATTGCTGAATCATTATTTCTTAGCGTTACTACCGTCTCCACTTACAGAGCCCGTATTATGACAAAGATGAGTATGAAAAATAATGCGGATCTTACTTTATACGCCGTAGAAAATAAATTATTATGATACTCACTTGTAGTTGATGTACTACAATAGTTGTAGCTACCTAATTTACAAATAATTAGACCCCATTGCTACAAAAATTAATAAGCACAAATGGTATTTTGCAGGGAGAATGGAAACAGAAGTTATGGAGTATAATGTATTAATTGTAGATGATTCGAAGCTGATTGTTAACCGCTTAATTGATGTGCTAAAAGAATTGGAATGTATTTCCTTTGTAAGTGCAGCCAATTCATATACAGAGGCTTTGAGTCTGCTGGAAATGCAGCGGTATCATCTGGCAATTTTAGATATTAATATCCCTGGAAAAAATGGCATCGAATTACTCAATTTTATCAAAGAAAATTATCCTACCTTAACCACTTTCATGCTTACCAATCAGTCCGGTTCCTATTACAGGGAAATGTGCAAAAAAATTGGGTGTAATGAGTATATAGATAAATCCAATGATTTTGACCAGATTCCAAAACTGGTAAGAAATTATTTTGAAGCGGTTATGACGAATCAGTAAAATAACTCCTGTTTATTCCATTATGCGTAGAGTCTCTCGATAGTAGGTTTAAATTTTTCCATAATTACTTTCCGTTTTAATTTGAGTGTAGGTGTTAACTCACCTGTTTCAATCGTCCATTCATCGGTTAATAATTCAAATTTTTTTACTTGTTCCACATGATTGAAAAAGGTATTGAAAGATTCAATCAGATCTTTATATAAACGCAAAACTTCAGGATGATTTACAGCATCCTGAAGGGTGGTAAAATGGAGGCCTTTTAATTTCATCCACTCTTTTACATTCGGCCAGGATGGAACGATAAGTGCACCTACAAATTTTTGTTCAGCACCCACAATCATAATCTGTTCTACAAATGGTGATTCTTTCATTTTATTTTCAATTGGCTGAGGAGCCACGTATTTACCACCACTGGTTTTAAACAATTCTTTTTTTCGGTCTGTGATCTTTAAATATTTTCCATTTTCCATCACACCAATGTCTCCTGTATGTAACCAACCGTCGATTATCGTTTCTTTGGTAAGTTCAGGCCTTTTATAATATCCCATCATCACACTCGGGCCTTTCACACATATTTCACCATCAGCTTCTAATTTTACCTGCTGGCCTTCTAATACCAAACCAACCGTTCCAAATTTCATCCTTCCCTTCCCTTTACAGTTCACACTAATCACAGGACTGTTCTCTGTTGGTCCGTAACCTTCATAAATGGGTATGTTGGCCGCATTAAAAATTCTTAATAATCTTACCTGACAGGCAGCTCCACCTGTTATAATATAGGAAACCTGATTGCCCAGAGCTTCCCTCCATTTTGAAAACACCAGTTTATTGGCGAGTGCCAGTTGCATGTTATAAATAATGCCCTGATTTTTTAAATTATCGTAACGGTCTCCTAAACCTACTGCCCAGAAAAATAATTTCTTTTTGAGACCGGTAAGTTCTGTGCCTTTCAGCATTATTTTTTCATACACTTTTTCAAGCAGCCTTGGAACGGTACAAAATACATTGGGTTGTATTTCTTTCAGATTGTCACCAATCGTTTCTAAACTTTCCGCATAATAAATACTGATGGCACTGTGTATAAAAATGTAAGAAGCAAGTCTTTCAAAAATATGATTCAGCGGAAGAAAGCTTAGTGCTTTTGCTTTCGGATTAATTTCAAACGGAAAAGTTTTGATGCCATTTAAAACATTGGTTACAATATTTCTGTGACTCAGCATCACGCCTTTAGGAAATCCTGTTGTACCAGAAGTATAAATAATGGTAGCGCAATGTTCGGCATTTATTTTTTGCTTCCATTCATTTACAGCGCTCAGATCATTGACATTGGTTAATGCATTCCAGTAAACGGTATCCGGTAATGGATCGAAGCTAAAAATTCCTTTTAAGGAAGGCACATTGTCTTTAATAAAATTTACTTTATCCAGAATATCTTGCCCACTTACAAAAACATATTTTATTTCTGCATCATTAAAAATAAATTCGAGCTCATTAATATTTGTAGTAGGATAAATAGGACAGAGCGTAACGCCGATCTGCTGACATGCCATATCCAATACCAGCCATTCTGGTCTGTTACGTGATATGATAGCAACTTTATCCTGCGTATCAACGGTCATGGCATTGCCGCTAATACCAAGGTTTAACAGGCCTGCAGATAATCTATCCGTAAGGTCTGCAATATTTTGTGTGCTGTATTTTACCCAACTGCCTTTTTCTTTCGCCCCGAACATATCTTCTTTCGGGTGATGTTTTAGCTGGTGGTTTAAAAAATCGAAAATCCTTGACTGCTCATTCATACAACAACAATTGATAGGTGTCTAAGGTATAAAAAAAAAGCCATCCTTTTAGGATGACTTTTTTTTATGAACAGGTTTCTTTTATTGTTTTGCAGCACTGATGTTCAACTTCAGATTAACTTCTTTGCTGATAAACCAATCCTGTGGATTATTAGGTCCTTTGTAATTCATGCCCCATTGTGTTCTGTCAATATTTACATTTGCTTCAGCCGTTAGTTTGCTGGCATCTATTGATATACGTGCAGGGAAAGAAATATTTTTAGTGCTGTCTTTTAATGTAAGATTTCCTTTAATACGGTGTGTTGCATTGGCAACAGCCGTTTTTTCGGTACTGTCGGCTGAATAAGATTCAACTGATGTTATTTCAAATGTAGCTTTCGGGAATTTTGCAACATCAAAAAAATCAGCGCTTTTTAAATGTCCTTCCAGTTTACTTTTTCCATCATCTTCTTTTAGATCCAGATTTTTTAATGAGTTGATGTCGATATTGAATGATCCGCTTGTAAGATTATTTTCATTAACTGCTAAAGTGCCGTTCACTACAAACGTTCCCGTATGCTGGCCCGTTGGTTTACTGCCCGTCCAGGTTACCAGCGATGTGGTATCTATTACATACGACAAACCTGATGTGGAAGCTGCTTCCTGTTTTTCGGTTGCTTCGGCTTTGTCACCTTTTGGTGAATTACACGCTGACAGAGTAAAAAGTGTGGCAGCTACTAAAGATAATCTGATCATATTATTCATTTTTAAGAACGAAGATATAAAATAATTTAATCAATGTTGTAACATTAAATAAATTAATTGTTATAATATTGATTAGATGGAACTCTGAATATCCGTCCTTTCTGAATTCTGTCGAAATTGTTATATTCCGTAAGGTGCATATTGATCCAGTTCTGATAAGCAGACAGATTGCCGGTACTGGTGAATAACCAGTGATTATAAGCTTCAAATAAGCCTTCCTGTAATAATTGTTTATGAAATTCGAATAAGCGGAAGGGAAATTTGGCAGCATAAATATCAGCCCAGTTCAGAATAAAACGCGTTCTGATCATTATGAGACTTTCTGTATGTATGCCTTGTGCGGCAATAGCAGACTGTTGCTGCATGGTATTGAGGTAGGCATTTGCAAACTCATTTTTAGTTTTGATTTCCTGCAGTTTAGAATCTGTAAAAAGTTTTTTATAACTCTCGATCAATATTTCTTTTATTTCTGAAGACCGCTGTGTGTTCGGTTCCAGGTTAACGAAGATTTCTCCATAGATCAAACCCCATACTTTTTCGGTAGATAAATAATAATACCGTGCAGCATTGTAGTAATTTTTAGGATAAGATGGATCCTGCTGAATGCCTTTCTCCCATAATTGTATGGCAGCATAATTTTGTTTAACCCAAAGTAATTCCCCCAGATCATTGTACAAAGGACCACTCTTTGGAAATTTCTTCAACCCTTTTTTATATAATTTTTCCGCATCTTTTTTCTGCTCATTTGCGAGCAGCATATTACAGGTAATTTGATAACACTGATCATCGGCATTAGGTCCATCCAAAAAGGGCTTCATTATCGCAATTCCTTTCACATTGTCTTTCTGAAAATAATAGCAAAGTGCCAGGTCTTTGGCTGTGGCCAGATCGCCGGGATTTTGTTCATGCGCATTCGTTAATACAAGAATGGCATTTGAATAATCTCCCTGCCGCATGAAAGTTTTAGCAATATCACTTTCAGGCGTTTGTGCAGTTGTAACAATAAAAATGAAATGAAATAGAAAAGCAAATAAAATTCTCATTGGATAAAATTAAAAAAAGGCGTTTGAAACGCCTTCATATATTAATCTAACTGATGTGTAAGTAAACCATCTCTGAGTTTGGGTTCAAACCAGGTGCTTTTGGGTGGCATAACATTTCCACTGTCAGCAATATCAAACAACTGGTGAATGCTTACCGGATATAGGCTGAAGGCAATAGCCATTTCACCGCTTTTTACTCTTTTCTCCAGTTCTTCCAAACCGCGTATACCGCCTACAAAATCAATTTTGGTATCGGTACGCTGGTCTCTGATATTTAATAAGGGTTCAAGTATATTATCCTGCAAGATGGTCACATCCAAAATACCAATTGGATCATTTCGGTAAGTGCCGTCCTTTGCTGTTAACTTGTACCATTGCTTATCGAGATACATTCCGAATTCATGCAATGCTGCAGGTTTCACTGCCTTATCTGCTTTTTCAATATTAAATTTATCGTTCAATCTGGATACAAATTTTTCGGCATTAAAACCGTTCAGATCTTTCACCACGCGGTTATAATCCATAATCTCTAGCTGATTCGCTGGAAATAAAGTGGTGAGAAAATAAGAAGCACTTTCAGGAGCATTGGCGCCTAATTGTTTTCTAACCTTGGCAGCAGATGCAGCACGGTGATGTCCGTCTGCGATATAGGTACACGGCACTTTGGATTTAAAGATCTGAGTGATATTTTTTATGGCAGCATCATCACTAACAATCCATATGCTGTGTTGTACATTGTCGTCTGCAATAAATTCGTATTGTGGATTTTTTTCAGTTATCCATTTTGTCACCAAAGCATCCATTTCAGCAACATTCTGGTAGGCCAGAAAAACATTACCGGTTTGAGCCAATATGGTGCTCATATGATTGATTCGGTCTTTTTCTTTTTCCGGGCGTGTGAACTCATGTTTTTTAATGAGATCATTTTCATAGTCATCCACCGAACTCACGCAAACAAGACCGGTCTGGCTTCTACCATTCATGGTAAGCCTGTATAAATAATAACAGCCTTTGTTTTCTCTGAATAATAATTTTCTGCTGATGAATGCATTGAGATTTTCTTTCGCTTTTTCATAAACTGCAGCAGAATGTACATCCGTATTTTCAGGAAGATCTATTTCACTTTTAGTGATATGTAAAAAAGAATTCGGGTTTCCCTGTGCTTCCACTTTTGCTTCTTTGCTGTTGAGAACATCATATGGTTGTGATGCAATCGACTTTGCCAGTTGCGCTTCAGGTCTTAATGCCTTGAAAGGCTTTATCGTTATCATGTGCTTTTCTTAAAAAAAATAAAGGGGGCGTAAAGATAGTAAAACCACCTGAGGCTACACGGCCTTTTTGAAATCCTGCATGGCATCGACCAATGTTTGTACACTTTCGAGTTGAAGGGCATTGTATAAGGAAGCTCTGAATCCACCAACAGACCGGTGTCCTTTTATGCCAACAATTCCCCTTGATTGTACAAACTGTAAAAAATCATTTTCCAGAGTAGGATCATTCATAACAAAACAAACATTCATTTTACTACGGTCTGCTGTGCGAACTGTACCTGTGAAAAGTTCATTGGTATCAATTTCATTATATAGTAAGGCTGCTTTTTGATCATTTAGATTTTCGATGGCTGCCACACCTCCAATAGATTTGAGCCAGCGCAAGGTCAGTAAACAAACATACACAGCAAAAACAGGAGGGGTGTTGAGCATACTGCCTTCGTTGATGTGATTACGGTAATCCATAATAGTAGGGATCATCCTTTTGGTTTTACCTAAAATATTTTTATTTACTACCAATAAATTTACGCCGGCTGGTCCCATATTTTTTTGTGCGCCGGCATAAATGAGGTCGAAGGATGAAAAGTTAAGCACGCGGCTAAAAATATCACTACTCATATCAGCTACCAGGGGCACAGATGTTTTTGGGATGTGCTGCCATTGTGTTCCGTAAATGGTATTATTAGTAGTGATGTGTAAATATTTTGCATCGTTAGGAACAGCAAAATCGTTGGGTATGCAGGTATAATTTTTTTCTTTTGAACTGCATACGATCTCAACTTTACCAAATAATCTGGCTTCTTTTGCTGCTTTGGATGCCCATAAGCCCGTATCAGTATAAGCAGCTACATCTTTGATGTCCAGTAAATTCATGGGAACCTGCATAAACTGCGTAGAAGCGCCGCCATGCAGAAACAATATTTCGTGGTCGTTATTCAAATGCATCAGTTCTTTCACCAATGCACGAGCCTCTTCCATAACCGCTGTAAATTCTTTGGTTCTGTGTCCGAATTCTAAAAGGGATAAACCGGTCCCTTTAAAATTAAGCACCGCATCTGATGCCTGCCTGATCACTTCTGCGGGTAAAACAGAAGGACCAGCATTGAAGTTATGTATCTGCAAGATGTTTGAATTTTGAATTGGCGGCAAAAATACAGAAAGCTACGCAGCAGAAGAATGTAGTATTTAAATGACAACAACCTCACAGGTCCCAACCTAACAGGTCCCAACCTAAATAACAACCTGACAAGGTAACCATTCAGCATTAAAAAGAATAATATTATATTATAACCTATTCTTCTTGCCTTCCTAGCATTTTACCTTCAGGCTTCCAGCTATTGTTCAATTCTTCAAATTCTATGATATCCGTTTCCGAAAAACGCTGATTAACTATAGATTTTAAATCAGGCTGACCGGCATTTACCCAGGCCGTATACCAGAAAGAAGCAATAGTGGCTATGCTTTGCCGCATACGGCGTTCAACCATCCCATCGAGTCTTTTATTAAAAGCAATTGTAAAAGCAGAAGAATACTGACGAATCACTTTTCCATTCCTCTCTTCAAAAGAATATTTCTGATCTGCTGGAAATGAGGCTGTCAATTCTCTTTCCATCGTTAAAACACTGTCACTCGCTTTTGCACTTTCCAGAAAACGATCCCATATAAACGTTGAAGGATCTTTAATATATTCTGCCTTGCCAATGAAGAAATCAAATTCTTTGGCCGCGAGTAATTCCGGAACACGGCTTTCCCAAAAACCATGAATACCTCTTTGATTGGTAAGCTGCCCGTTATGATTACTGCTGGCATGCAATGGAACATGTGCATCCGCTATATAATGGCCAATCTCTGCACTGTTTTTTAAAATGCGACTAAAATTCTTATCACGAAATGAAAAAGTTAACCTTTGAAGCATCACTTGTACATGCCAAGGAACAATCCCATGTGCTCTGACAGAATCCTCCCCAAATTTGGCAATCGCATCTTCCCATTTTCTAGGTAATTCGGGGTAAGGATATATTCCGTAATGATCAATATCCAGATAATGTCTCGGCCCTTCATCTTTTACAGCATACCTTCTTTTATCAGGATCAACACTATGCTCTGCGATAAAATCTATATTAGGTTTGTAAAACACCATCATCTCCGGTGGCAATAAAAAAACGGAAAAATAATTGATGCGCTGATGGCCATAAAACCCCCAGCAAAAAGCACTGTGAAAAATTACCATCAGGCACACAGTTATAAAGATTTTTTTCAAAAAAAGCATGCTTGAAGTTACGGATTAATTCAGCTTTTCTGGCTCTTCTGTAAAGTCGGTTACTCCTCCGCTTACTGCAAATTTCATGGTTTGTGCAGAGCTGACGTTAGATAAACTGCGTACGCGGGATCTGGGAATGACGTAAACATTTCCTGCAACAGAATACGACATCGGTATATAAACAGCCACATAATCCACCAGCCCAAAATCATGCATATCATCTTTGGTAATAAATCCCAGGCGCCATACATCCGTATCATCCACATTGGCGAGTACATTTTGAGTGAACTTTTTTTTATCACCTGCAAATGCTTCAAAAAAATCACGGGTAGTGCTGTAAATGTGCTTTACGCCGGGCATCTTCTGCAAAGCCTTGTCCATCAGACTGAGAATTCTCCCGGTAATAAAAAAAGAACTTATATAGCCAACTACAATTATAAAAACGATGATCAGTAAAAAACCAAAGCCATAATTCTGTACATGCTTTACTCCGTTATCATCTGTATAACTGAAGATGGGTAACAGGTTGTCTATTGCGGAAATCACATACCAGATGGCAAAAGCTGTGATTGCTATGGGTCCAAGGATCAGCATACCTTGAAAAAAATATTGCAATAATCTTTTAAAATCGAATGTTTTTGTCATACTAATTCTATTGAAGTAAAGGTAGATTAACTGGCCGATCCTTACCGTTTGATCGGATAAAAAAAAGTATAAATGGTAAAAAAAATTGATGGAAACTTTGGTTACGTAAAAAGTTTCCATAGTTTTGCATCCGATTATGTCAGAAAATACACCAAAAGAAAGAATTAAAAATGCAGCGCACGATCTGGTGATGCAATACAGCGTACGAAGTGTAAGTATGGATGATATTGCCGCTAAGGTTGGAATGAGTAAAAAAACATTGTATCAGTATTTTAGCCACAAAGATGAGCTGGTGGAAGAAGTTGTAGTAGACGTACTTTTCAAAAACGAATGTAAATGTAACGTTGATCGTAAGCTGGCTAAAGATGCGATACATGAAGTGTTTTTATCTATGGATATGATGGCGGAAATGTTCCGTTCCATGAATCCATCCGTTATGTTTGATCTGCAAAAATACCATCCGGGCGCATTTCAAAAGTTCTTACAGCATAAAAATCAATATGTCTATAATATCATCCGGGAAAATATTGAAAGAGGAATCAGGGAAGATCTTTATCGCGCTGAACTTAATGTTGAAATAGTTTCCCGTTTCAGAATTGAATTGATGCTCCTGCCTTTCAATCCCGATTTTTTAAAAATATTAAAAGCTGATTTGCTGCAGGTAGAAAACGAAATTGTAACCCATTTTTTATTCGGACTGGTAAACCTAAAAGGATATAAACTCGTTTTAAAATATCAGGAACAAAGAAAATCTTCAGGAAAAAATAAGTAAAGAAAAAAAGTTCAAATGACCATTTCATTTAAAAACACATGGCTGATCATCAGTTGCTTTGTAACGGCATCGGCCACTGCCCAGAAAACACATTCACTTTCCGTGAAGCAGGCAGTAGATTTTGCTATGCAGAATTCTATTCAGGTAAAAAACGCACTGGTAGATGTTAAAATACAGAAACAAACGAATCGTGAGATTACATCCGCAGCATTTCCGCAAATCAACGGAAGTTTATCTGTAACACATTACATAGATATTCCGGTGCAGTCTATACCCAACTTTATTGCGCCTTCTACCTACCAGGTTTTGATTGATCAGGGTGTTAAAGATGGTAACGGCAATGCGATCACGTTTCCTGCCGGTGGTTTTGGAAACCTGGCATTTCCTTTCGGTACACCATGGAACGCCAATACAGGAATTGAATTTTCGCAATTACTTTTCGACGGACAGGTTTTTATCGGCCTGCAGGCAAGAAATGCTGCCATGCAATTTGCACAACAACAGGCTGACATAACAAAAGAACAGATCAATGTAAATGTGCAGAAGATCTATTATCAACTTGTTGTAGGTAACCGGCAAATGACCTCTATCGATGCTAATATTATCCGCTTCAATAAATTATTGAATGATACGAAAGAGATCTTTAAAAATGGTTTTGCTGAAAAACTAGATGTAGATAAAGTAAATGTTCAACTTAATAATCTAACCACAGAAAAAATACGCGTGCAAAATCAATTGGATGCCGGTATTGCAGGCTTAAAATTTTTAATGAACATGCCGCAAAAAGATACGCTGATACTCTCTGATTCGCTGACCGACGAACAACTGAAAGAAAATTTATTGACAGGCGATTACCAGTATGCTAACAGGAAAGAATATAAATTACTGGAATCCGCAAAAAAACTCGGACAGTATAATGTAAAGCGTTATCAATTGAGCTACCTGCCCACTGTTGCATTGTTCGGAAGTTATGCCAAACAAGCGCAACGCCAGTCGTTCAATTTTTTTAATGATGGTACCTGGTTCACCAGTTCTATCATTGGAATGAAAATAGTTGTTCCCATTTTCGATGGTTTTGCAAAACAAGCAAGGATAGCTAAAGCGAAACTGGATTTGCAAAAAACACAAAACAACATGCAGCAACTCGAGGCCTCTATCGATAATGATGTTACCGTTGCACGTTTAAAAATCACCAGCGCACTGGCAACAGTTGATAACCAGAAAAAAAATATGGAACTCGCCGAACAGGTGTACAATACCACCAAATTAAAATATGAGCAAGGCCTCGGCAGTAATCAGGAAATATATAATGCGCAAACAGAATTAAAGGTGGCGCAGAATAATTATTACGGATCATTGTATGATGCCATAATTGCAAGAATAGATTACTTAAAAGCTACAGGAACTTTATAAATATCAAAAAATTAAAAGAATGAAAACAATTAGTCAGGGATTATTGATTGCCCTATTGTTCTTTGCTGCATCATGTGGCAATAGTAAAAAGGACAATAACGCAACTCTAAATGATAAAAAAGCGGAACTTGCCAAATTGCAACAGCAAAAATTATCAATCGAAGAAAAAATTAAAGCACTTGAAGCCGCTATCGCAAAATCAGATACCACCGCTGCCAGTACAAAAGTAAAGCTGGTTGCAGTAACGCCGGTGAGCATTTCTAAATTTGAACACTTCATTGATTTGCAGGCAAAGGTGGATGCAGAAAATATTTCTTACATATCACCCAGTGGAATGGCCGGTCAGGTAAAAGCTGTTTATGTACAGCAAGGCCAGGCCGTTAAAAAAGGACAGTTGTTACTGAAGCTTGATGATAGGATTCAACAGCAAGGCATTGTAGCTGCACGTCAGCAGCTTGGCGGTATCAAAGCACAACTTTCTTTAGCCAGGAGTGTCTATGAGCGCCAGAAAAACCTTTGGGATAAAGGCATCGGAACAGAAGTACAGTTACTGAACGCAAAAACAAATGTGGAAGGTCTGGAGAGCCAGTTAAGAGGTGCTACAGAACAGGTTCAACTGGCAGTAGTGCAGGCAAATACTTCCAATGTGTACAGCGACGTATCAGGCATTGCCGACATTGTAAACATCCGCGTAGGAGAAACTTTTACCGGTATGACGGCCGCTGGTCCGCAAATAAAAATTGTTAATAATAGTAATCTTAAGGTGGTTTCCAGTGTACCTGAAAATTATATTTCAAGATTAAAAAAAGGAACACCTGTTGTTGTTGCTGTAAATGATCTGAATAAAACCTACAATACTTCTATCTCTCTTATCAGTCAGTCTATTGACGCAACCATGAGAGGTTTTATCGCAGAAGCAAAAATTCCTTCAGATCCACAATTGAAACCCAATCAAACGGCAGTAATGAAGATCAAGGATTATACAACTGATAATGCTTTGGTGATACCAGTAAATGTTTTACAGGCGGATGAAAGTGGTAAATATGTTTATATCATGGAGTTGTTGAATGGAAAAAATGTGGCTAGAAAACATCCGGTAAATATTGGGGAGGTGTATGCAGATAAAGTGGAAATTAAAACTGGTTTAAAGGCCGGAGATCAACTCGTAACAGAAGGTTATCAGTCTTTATATGATGGACAATTGATTGGTACATTAAAATGATTCAGGGATCAACTAACGCTTAAAAGCTATTTATGAATTTTATTGATGGAATAAAAGAAAAGTTTAAAGAGTTCAGGCCAACCAGTTGGGCGATTGACAATCGAACAGCAATATATATTATTGCGATGCTCATCTCTTTATATGGAGTGATGAAGTTTAACACCATGCCTAAAGAACAGTTCCCGGATATTGTGGTACCTACCATTAGTATCAGCACGGTTTATATTGGTAATTCTCCGAAAGATATAGAGAACCTTGTTACACGTCCCATTGAAAAACAACTGAAAGGAATCAGCGGAGCAAAAGTTAAAAAGATATCGAGCACTTCTCAAACTGATTTTAGTTTGATCATTGTAGAATTTGATACTGATGTAAAAACTGATCTCGCTAAAACAAAAGTGAAAGATGCGATTGATAAAGCAAGAATAGATCTGCCCAACGATCTCACTTCAGAACCGGATGCACAGGAATTTGCTTTTAGTGAAATGCCTATCATGTTTGTAAATGTGAGTGGAGATTATGATGGAATCAAACTAAAGCAATATGCTGATAAAATGCAGGACCGCTTTGAAGAATTATCAGAAATCACAAGAGCTGAAATTGTAGGCGCACCCGAAAGAGAAATTCAGGTAAATGTAGATCCGTATAAAATGCAGGGCGCACGTATCAGCTTCATGGATATTGAAAATGCAATCAGCAGAGAGAATAGAGATATTACAGGCGGATTGATTGAAGTGGGAGATATGAAACGAACCATTAAAGTAAAAGGCCAGTTCACCAGCGCAAAAAATTTAGAAAATATTATTGTTAGAAGCAGTGCACAAGGGGCTTCAGTTTACCTGCGTGATATTGCTACTTTAAAAGATACTATCAAAGACAAAGACAGTTATGCCCGTTTGGATGGAAAGAATGTAGTAACCATCAACATTGTTAAACGTGCCGGTGAAAATCTGATCAATGCTGCAGGAAAAGTAAAAGATATTGTTGCGCAAATGCAAAAGGATGAAGAATTACCGAAAGATTTAAAAGTGGTAATTACCGGTGATCAGAGTAAAGCAACCGCCACTTCTTTCAACGATCTCGTAAATACGATCATCATTGGATTTGTACTGGTAATGCTGATCCTGATGTTCTTCATGGGTGTTACCAATGCTTTCTTTGTAGCACTGAGTGTTCCACTGAGTGTGTTTGTTGCATTTTTATTTTTACCGATCGCAGATTCAATTGTTGGAACAACTGTAACGCTCAACTTCATTGTATTGTTTGCTTTGTTGTTTGGTTTGGGAATTATTGTGGATGATGCCATTGTAGTAATAGAAAATACGCACCGTATTTACGCAAACGGAAAAGTGCCGATTGTAAAAAGTGCAAAGGAAGCTGCCGGTGAAGTGTTTATTCCGGTTCTTGCAGGTACCGCCACCACGTTAGCCCCTTTCTTCCCGCTATTATTCTGGAAAGGCATTATTGGTAAATTCATGATTTACCTGCCAACAATGTTAATCTTAACGCTGGCAGCATCCTTGATCGTGGCTTTTATTTTCAACCCTGTATTTGCGGTAAGTTTCATGAAGCCGGAAGGGAAAGAATTTGAAGAACCTAAAAAAGAATTGTTTAAAAAATGGTGGTTTTGGTTACCTATAATTTTGGGTGTAATATTGAATATTTCCGGATGGCACGGATTTGGAAATTTCCTGTTTTTCTTAGCATTACTCGCTATTCTAAACCGTTATATTTTCCGTGATGTGATTCATGTTTTCCAAACGCGTGTATTGCCGTCACTGATGAACCGTTACGAAATATTATTACGGTGGGTGTTGAAAGGAACACGGCCGGTATGGATGCTGGTAGGTTTATTTTTATTATTCCCTGTCTCTTTATTATTATTGATGGCAAGAGGAAATAAAAGCACTTTCTTTCCGAGTGGCGATCCTAATTTTATTTATGTCTATCTGAAAATGCCGATCGGAACAGATGTGAAAACAACCGACAGTGTTACACATGTACTGGAACAAAGAGTATATAAAGTTTTAGAAAAAGAAAAGCCGGGTACTGAAGGAAGTATTGTAGAAAGTATTATCACCAATGTTGCCAATAGCGCTAATAATCCCAGAAGTAATAACAGAAGCATACAACCCAATTTAGGACGAATTCAGGTTTCTTTTGTGGAATATGAAAAGAGACATGGCAAGGCTACAAAACCTTACATGGATTCTGTGCGTGCTTATATGAATGGCATTCCCGGTGCAAGCATAGAAGTGGCGCAGGAAGATGGCGGACCTCCCACAGATCCTCCGGTAAACGTGGAAGTAACAGGCGATAAGTTTGAAGAGATCGCAGCAGTGGCAACAAGCCTTTCCAACTATTTGGATACAAATCAAATCTATGGAATTGAAAATCTTCGAATGGATGTTGATTTGAACAGCCCCGAAATCACCATAAATATTGATCGCGAAAAAGCCATGATGGAAGGTTTGACTACCGGGCAAATTGGTATGGAAATCAGAACAGCATTATTTGGAAAGGAAGTAAGTAAATTGAAAGATGGGGAAGACGAATATAAAATTCAATTGAGGTATGAAGAGGGTTTGCGTAAAAATGTAAATGATTTGTTGAACATGCGTATCACGTTTATGGATATGACTACCATGCGCATTAAATCTGTTCCGGTAAGTGCAGTGGCATCTATCGATTATACCAATGCATCCGGTGCTATTGCCCGTAAAAATGTTAAACGTACCATTCAGTTACAATCGAATGTACTGGATCCATCCATGACCGGAAAAGTGAACGAGGAATTGGCCGCTAAAATTGCAGACTTTAAAACAAAGGCAAAAATTCCTGCAGATGTTACCATCAAACAAACGGGTCAGGGTGAGCAGGAAGCGGAAACGCAAAGCTTTTTGGGTATGGCCCTGGCAATTGCATTAGGATTGATCTTTTTAATTCTGGTTTTACAATTCAACTCACTGAGTAAACCTTTTATCGTATTAACAGAGATATTCTTTTCTGTGATAGGAGTATTCATCGGCTATGCTGTAACAGGAATGACAATTGCCACCATTATGCTCGGTGTAGGAATTATAGGCCTTGCCGGAATCGTAATTAAGAACGGAATTTTGCTCATCGAATTTACTGATGAATTAAGAGGTCGTGGCATGCGAACCAGAGAAGCTGCTATTCAGGCCGGAAGAATTCGTATCATCCCGGTAATGTTAACCGCCATCGCAACCATACTTGGATTATTACCATTAGCCGTTGGATTCAATATTAATTTTGTGAGCTTGTTCCAGCATTTAAATCCGCATATTTTCTTTGGTGGTGATAGTGTGGTATTCTGGGGCCCGTTGAGTTGGACAATCATATTTGGATTGATTTTCTCCTTCTTTCTAACATTGGTTATGGTGCCGAGTATGTATCTTATTGCTGAAAGATTAAAGCGACCTATGGAAAGATTTTATGGAACAAAATTCATTGCTTTTCCATTCGGCTTTGCCGGACCGTTCTTCTTTATTTTTGTAGGCATCATGTATCTGGTTAGAGCATTGCAGGGGAAAAAAGTATGGCTGGGAAAATTAAAAAACAACAATAAAAAATCTGCATAACATGAGAACGAATCACGAAATTGATTATAAAATTTATGGTGAGGAATTACAGTTTGTTGAAATAGAACTCGATCCCGAAGAAACAGCGATCGCAGAAAGTGGAAGTTTTTTAATGATGGACGACGGTATACAAATGCAAACCATATTTGGTGACGGAAGTCAACAGCAGGGCAATGGTTTGTTGGGGAAACTGTTAGGTGCAGGTAAACGACTCATAACAGGCGAAAGTTTATTTATGACGGCCTATACCAATATGAGTCATGGTAAAAAGAAAGTAAGTTTTGCTTCACCTTATACCGGCAAAATAATTCCGCTGGATCTACAACAACTGAATGGAAAGATCATCGCACAAAAAGATGCTTTTCTGTGTGCAGCAAAAGGCGTAAGTGTGGGTATTGAATTACAGCGTAAACTCGGTACCGGTATTTTTGGTGGCGAAGGTTTCATCATGCAAAAATTAGAAGGAGATGGAATGTGCTTTGTACATGCCGGTGGTTATGTAGTAGAGCGTGATCTTCAACCGGGTGAAGTATTAAGGGTTGATACAGGTTGCGTGGTTGCTTATACTTCACAGATAGATTTTGATATTGAATTTATCAAGGGTGTAAAGAACTGGATGTTTGGGGGCGAAGGTTTGTTCTTTGCTACTTTAAGAGGTCCGGGAAAAGTGTGGATACAATCATTGCCCATCAGCAGACTAGCCGGAAGAATCCTGCAATATGGCAGCAGCAGAAAAGAAGAAGGTGGTATTTTGGGTGGTATTGGTAATCTGTTAGATGG
>JANOAO010000035.1:0-16896 GCA_031411115.1 Bacteroidota bacterium | reverse complement strand
CTGGACAGCACCGGGAACGATCACGGTACTCAGTGCAACGAGTATCTCTGTAGCGTATCCATCAACGGCGGTAACGGGAGCGGTAACAGCAACAGGTGTGAATGGTTGCGGTCAGACGAGCGCTGCTAAGTCACTGGCGGTAAATTTACCGGCATGTACAGTTGGAGCGAAGGCTACCCCAATGATCAGCAAGTCAGCGCCGATCAAGGCGGTGATAGAGCCTGCATCAATGGAAGCAAAGGTGTTCCCAAATCCGAGCACTACCAGCTTTAAGCTTCAGGTAATGACAACTGCAAAAGAGCAAATCCAGGTAAGAGTAATGGATATCATGGGCCGCCCGTACAAGGTGTTGAACATGATGCCTGGAGAGGTTCTAAACTTCGGATCAGAGTTAAGAACAGGCACCTATATGGTAGAGATCATACAAGGCAAAAACAGAACAACACAGCAGGTGATCAAGTTATAATCTGCTAAAAAATAAAATACGAAAGCCCATCACGAAGTTGGTGGGTTTTTGTATTGGGGGGATGAGGGATGCAGGATACGAGAAACGAGATACGGGATGCGGGATGAGAGATGCGGGATTGATTTTTTTAACCACAAAGGCAAAGAGGAAATACAGGAGAACACAAAGACGCCTACTTTTTGGGTTTGACTTTCTATTTTTTACTTTTTATTTTATTTAACCACAAAGTGACGAAAGAAAAATAGAGGACACAGAGACTTTCACTTTTAGCTTTTTACTTTTACCTTTTACCTAATATACGATTTGGTGCGTTTGTTTAATCACACCAATCACAAAAACGCTTTGTACATGCCCTACATTTTCGATCTGGCTTAAAGTATTTACATGAAAATCATAATACGCATTCATGTCTTCGCATACAACTTTCAGCATAAAATCAAATTCACCGGAGATATTAAAACATTCGATTACTTCATGTAATTCGTGAATGGTTTTAATAAACTTTTGTCCCGCATTTTTACTGTGTTGTTTCAACGATACATAACATATCACCATCAGTCCTTTTTTCACCTTCGTATGGTCTACAAGCGTTGCATATTGCTTGATAACACCTTCTGCTTCCATTCGCTTGATGCGTTCATGAACCGGCGTGGTACTCAGGTGAATTTTGGCTGATATTTCTTTAACGGTGATACGTGCATTTTCCTGTAACAACCGAAGTATCGCCAGGTCTTTATTATCGAGTGAATAAGAATTGAGCATCTGTTCTTTTACAACGGCTTTTGGCATAGCAATCAGTTAGTTTGTTCTATAAATGTACATTAAAACAGAATATTATACTAATTATTACCAATTGGTATGGAACTTTATCCTATGTGAATTAGTTTTGTGCTACTAAAAACAATAATATGTCTACGATTACAAAAAATCAAATCGACTTTAAATTACCTTACAAGGTAGCAGATATGAACCTTGCAGAATGGGGCCGTAAAGAAATTCGTCTTGCAGAAGCAGAAATGCCGGGCCTTATGTCTTTACGCACAGAGTATGGCGACAGTAAGCCATTAAAAGGAGCTCGCATTGCAGGTTGTTTGCACATGACCATACAAACAGCCGTACTAATTGAAACTTTAATTCATTTAGGTGCAGAAGTTAAATGGAGTTCTTGCAATATTTTCTCTACACAAGATCAGGCCGCAGCAGCTATCGCAGCAGAAGGAATTGGCGTTTTTGCATGGAAAGGTCAAACACAGGAAGAAGCAGACTGGTGTATCGAGCAAACATTATTTTTTGGTGGCGTTGATCGTCCGCTGAATATGATTCTGGATGATGGTGGTGATCTTACAAACGTGGTATTTGATAAATATCCGGAACTGATTACGCATATAAAAGGATTAAGTGAAGAAACCACTACAGGTGTTCACCGTTTATACGAGCGTATGGCGAAAGGCACTTTACCTGTTCCTGCTATCAACGTCAATGATTCCGTAACAAAATCAAAATTCGATAACAAATATGGTTGCCAGGAAAGTTTGGTAGATGCGATTCGTCGTGCTACTGATGTAATGATGGCCGGAAAAGTTGCAGTTGTAGGTGGATACGGTGATGTAGGAAAAGGTTCTGCACAAAGTTTACGTGGTGCAGGTGCCCGTGTTATTGTAACGGAGATCGATCCTATCTGCGCATTACAGGCAGCTATGGACGGATTTGAAGTTAAGAAAATGATTGATGCTGTTAAAGAAGCGGATATCGTTGTAACGGCTTCGGGTTGTCGCGATCTGATCACCGGAGATCATTTCAAATTAATGAAAGACAAAGCTATTGTTTGTAACATTGGCCACTTCGATATTGAAATTGATATTGCATGGTTGAATGATAATTATGGTAACACAAAAAATACGATCAAACCTCAGGTTGATTTGTATAATATCGATGGTAAAGATGTAATCATCCTTGCAGAAGGACGTTTGGTAAATTTAGGTTGCGCCACTGGTCACCCAAGTTTTGTAATGAGTAATTCATTTACAAACCAAACTTTAGCACAGATCGAATTATGGGTAAATACGGATAAATACGAAAATAAAGTGTACGTATTACCGAAGCACCTGGATGAGAAAGTTGCTAATTTACATCTTTCAAAAATTGGTGTTGAATTAGACATCTTAACTACTGAACAGGCAGAATATTTAGGTATCAGCAAAGAAGGTCCTTTCAAATCAGATATGTATCGTTATTAATAGAACATATATAATTATGAAAATCCCGTTTCAATTGAAGCGGGATTTTTTTGTTCCAGACTTTAGATTTTCAATCAAAGGCATTGGCGTCGCACTCTTCAGCAGTAGCAATACATCAGCTTAATCCATATTGAAAATTTATTAATATCTGACAGTTACAGATATAAGCAAATCTGATTTTTTCCAATTTATTGGAAACCATTTCCCATTATAATTTTTTTGCCATATTATATCTAAAGTCTCTGTTGTATTACTGCTGTCAGACTTCTCAGCAGGGAAAGATAATAAAGGACTGTATCTTGCAGAAATAGTTTTGACACCATTTATCTTCACCGTTTCTTCCGAGTGATTGTATGGAATTTTAAGCCATTCCACTGCTATAAAAAAATCTTTATCCGGAATAATTATATGATAATCTGACAGATTGATATTTACATTTCTCCGTAATGACTTCACCTCGATTATCTGGTCGTTAAGTTCAACTAATGGCATTTTATTTACGCTATCCATACTATACACCTTTACTCTGAAAATAGCGTTTTCTGCAGATTTACAAATTTCAATTTTATCCAGTACTACATTTTTAACTGGTGTAGAAAAATGTTTCGCAACCTCCGAAATATATCCCGATGAAGTATAAAATGCATTTCCGCAACCAGAAAATTCACTTATTTTTTTTACTTCGTAAGTCTTTCTGATTATAATATTTTTTAGCTCCGTAATTTTTTCCTTAAGAAAAAAGTGGTGACTGGCGGGGAAATTTTCTGTTGATATTTTTAAAGTTTCAAAACCAGTACTGGAAATAATCAATGTATCAGGATGATTACTGTTGGAACTTAGTATAAATCTGCCTTCCTCATTTGCATTAATTCCTCTATTTTCTTTCAAAAGACCTATGCTGGCATAAGGAATTGACGAATTGTCTTTTATATTTAAGACTTCTCCGGTATATATAATTTGAGCTTGTAAAATTGAAGGACATAATAGCAACAAAAGCCATTTCATACTCATTGAATTATAATATAGGATATTCCATAATCAAAATATCACGTACTTTTCAGGAGAATCAATTAATTAACCTTCTCCAGTTCAATTTTAAAGTTGGTAATATCATCAGGCATTTTTATAACTAAGATGCCATTGTTATACGTAAAGTCAACATCATCGTCTTTTTGCATCTTTGTATTAGATATTTTTAATTTGTGGTTTTTATAGTCCATAAAATAATTTTCCACAGGTTCTGCATTACCATTGATAAATGCAGTGCAGGTGCCCGTACCTGAAAATATAATTTCAAATGTTTTCATCTCTTTTAAACTGTTCTCCAGTTCTTTATTAAAATCTTTATCCGTTTGCATTTTATGTTTTACATCTTCTGACACTACCATGGAATCATTCCTGTAATTTTTATAAACATTATCAATTTCAATAGCTACAACTTTCCACTTCCCTACGATAGAAAATTCATTCTGTGCATAGGATGAAGAAATTAGGAATAAGTTAAGTACAATTGTAATGAGTAAATTTTTCATTTTATTAGTTGATTTCATATTTTGAAATTATTATTCTTTTGAACTCCAACACTTCTGGTGCTATTTTAAATCCTCTACCGCCATATGCTTTTGAAAATGTATTGATTCGTTGCCCGGATGAATAACCTTCATTGTCAGAATCATTATCGGCCGATGAATTGGAAATGTACAGAATCTTTCCAAGATTGACATTAGCCCTCTTACACAATTTATTGGCAGATTGAATTGCATCATCATACGCCAGCAAATCTGCTTCCCTGAAAAGGCTGTCTGCTTTCGAATGCCCGAATTGCAAATTGGCAATACTGCTGATCTTTGTTTCCAGAATCTTTCCGGTTAGTTCCGTAAATCTTTTCAAATCTTTCAAAACAAAATCTATGGTTTGAGAAGCCTGATAACCGGAGAACACCTCTTTATTTCCGACATACATGTATTGTTTATTGGCAGAAATACTGCTGGTCTTGATATCACTGTCATTACCATAGTTGTTTAGGATCATTAAAACGCTGTCTACAGTATGTTGAGTCAACCTGACTGCATCTGCCATACGGGGCTGTGTAAAGTTTACATTAAGCGTTAGCGTCACGATATCTGGCTTAACGCGGATCTTACCTTCGCCACAAACCATTATACTTTTATCAACGGGATCTTTAATATTACAACTCAACAGAAATAAAATAGAAAGCAATGAATAATATTTCATGAAGGGAGATTTTTGTTTAAAATCTTAATACCAAGTAGTTTCTGAATTTTTGAATAACTGATGGGTGATTCAGCATATTTATGCATGTTAATTTGCTGAGTTTTGTTTTCCGGATGTAAGGCAACTTTTACAAAATCATCATACGTGAAATAATAGAATTCACCTTCGCTAACTCCCCAAAACTGTGATTTTGTATCGGGATTATATCTGAAAATATTGCCGGAAACTGGATAAAGCGTATTTAAATTTTCATAGACTACGTAAGCTGTCATATTTTGGAGGCTATTTCCCTGTTCGTCTTTGAAATCAAGCGAAATGGGTATTGTATTTTGTAAAATCATAGGCCTATCACAATTCCAGATTCCAAATTGATTAATCGAAAAAGTTCGTAATACATATTCTTTAATCCTGAAGTTTTGTGCATCTACCTGCTGTTCATAAATTTTATTAAATCTGTCGTAATTTAATTTTGCGATCCTGTTCTTTTCCAGCGTTATTTCATTCTGTCGGTCTATTTTTTCATTTTTCGCCTGTTGTATAACATTTTCTTTTTCTAATTTCCTGACTTCAATTTTTCTTTTCGCTTTAGCTAATTCATAGACACGATTATTTTTTTCAAATATTTTCATAGCATTTCTATAATCTTCATCTGAAAAAACAGGTTTTACTACATAACTTACCATCCTTTTTTCATTTTGAAATATTAAATGATAAACCCCTGCAATATTGGTTTTTCTGATTCGGATATCATCCCATTCTTCTTTAGAATCCTCTTCTTTAAAATTATTTTCAGATTTATCTAATTGGAATTTCATATTATCATACCCCGCTAATTCAGGAACTGAGCCGGTTTCAACCCTGATATTTATCAAAGGAAGATCCGCAACGGCTTTTTGCGGAGGAAGAGGTTTAATAAGAATCGTATCTGTATTTTGAATGGCGTTATCATCATTCAGTTTAAAATCACATATATCATCTTTCACTTTATATTTCCATTGATGGGTTGCAGAATCGAAAAAATATACATTGTAGGCCGGATCTGCATTTGCTGCTGCCAGTGCAATTTGTGGTGGCCGAATTTTATTTACAAAAACAGGAATATCATTTTGTGTGGCCAGTATTTCACACATACCTGCCGATTGTAAATTATATGGAGTACCGGCAGAATCATAATTCATGGGTGTGCCGGAAAGGAAAATATCCAAAGGGTTGTAAAATTCTCTGTACAAAATCTTCAGCTTTCCTTTTAATAAATTGCCTTGTGCATCAACCATTGAATTTGATGGAAATATTAATATGGAGCCGGATGGATGTACGATGGTGTCTCCTCCTTCTGCATCTATTTCATAAGTTGCATAAGGTACATTTGCAGTAGATAACGGAGGTGTATAAGATGATGGAGTTGCGTGAGGAAAACTGGATTTAACAGAATCTTTGGGATTGTTGCTACAGGCTGAAAAAAAGCATACAACTGTAACAATAAAAAAGAATTTCATCATACAAGTTTTGGTTATATGATGAAAGGTAAATGGAACCCGAATATTATGTTGTTAAGGAAATAGTTAAATAATTCAATTTTTTTATTACCCGTGCACTAAAATAATAAGCAAGGTTTATCAGAAATATGTTGAAGTAAGCCATAACGTTGCAGGGAGTGACACAACGATGCTGACCAGAATTACTATGCTCAAAAAATATTTATCTGAATGGATCGCTCCATTTTACATCGGAATAAACATTTGTTCCTCCAAGTGTTTTCAGGAAGGCGATCAATGCGTTCACTTCCTGCGCATTAAAATTTAATTGTTGCCCTCGTCCATTTGGCATAAGCCGCGGATCAAGATTAGTGTTTCCCGGAGCAATATTTATATTACCATAATGACCGATAGCGTTCTGAATGGTAATGAGATTTCCTGTGTGCATCAACGGTCCGTTTTGTACGCCCACTGAATTTAAAAGATCACGTAATGTGGGTGCACGTGTTACCGTAACATCTACACCACCACCGGGTACTATTCTTCCTATGATACCATTATTTTTTGTAAGAGGATCAATGTCGAATTCAGGAGCATTGTGACAGGCATTGCAACCTGCACCTCCACTTATTCTGATGCCATTTACATCAAACGTGGGAGGCGTCATAAAGGATTGTTTACCGGCATTTTCCTGAGCAGTAAAATTTGTAAAAGGCTGATTATCGTTTGTTACCTGAGCTCTTCCCACATCATATCTGGAATCGAAAGACTGAATGCTTCTTATAAACTGGGCCAGACATTCCTGTAATCTCGTTTCTGTAACCAGCGTATCGCTGTATACAAATTTGAAAAGTTCTTTATAATATTTCAGGCTTTGCAATTTTGACAACAATGCAGAAATACCTGGACGACCATTTTGGCCACTAAAGCCCATTTCTGCATGATCCTGAATTGGACGAGTGGTCTGTTGTTCAAGCGTTGCAGCTCTTTCATCCCAGAAAAATTTCGATTCTGCTGCAAATCTCGCATTAATTAATCGCATTGAATGTCTGGCAGTAAATCCGCCTAATACGCCAGGGCTTGCAACAGCAGTATCGCTGAATGCAAACTTCTGCTTGTGACAACTGCTGCATGAGATCGAATTATCAATACTTACGTTTTTGTCGTAAAATAAAACACGACCCAAAGTAGCCTTAGCATCAGAAATAATATTTGTTCCTGTATTGTCTTTTGTTATATAAAAAGGCTTCGTCTGATTGGCATAATTCAATAAATGGTCAGGATCAACGGTATTATTTAAAGTGGCTTTAATGGCAGCATAAGGATCAACAGCAGTAATTTTTGTATCAGATTTCGAACAGCTGATGATCATAAATAAAAAAGAGATCACCAATGCAATAGCAAGTTGTGTTTTGGACATTTGAATTGATTATGCAAGTAAAAAAAACATAGACTTACACAATATATTTTAGTTTAATACGAAGCAATTATAACGATATAATTTGTATCACGGGGTAATTTGTTACCCATATTTAAATGAGCTTTTTAGAAAAACACACACTGCTTTCCACACCCCTGTAAGGACCGAAATTCTCGATGATATTGTAGCCATTTTTGAGATAGAACTGAACTGCTGGCTTCATTTTTTTTCCGGTATCTAATATACATTCTTCAAAGTTTGACTGTTTAGCCCACTCCTCCAGCTTTTGCAAAATTAAAGCCGCTGTACCCTGTTGCCGGTGACTCTCCCGAACATACATTCTTTTGATTTCGGCAATGCCTGGACTGAATATTTTAAAAGAACCGCAACCTACCGGTATTTCGCCGTCATAAACAATAATAACATTTTTGATCTTATCTATTTTATTGAATTGTGAAAAATAAGCATATTCCTCACCATCAATTATTGCCAGATATTTATCCAGTTCTTTTATAAGTATTTCAAAATCGGGGTCGGCTGAATCAGTATATTTTACGCGTAGCATATGTTGAGATTCCGACTGTGAGGTTGTTTATTATTCTTCATCCGGTAATTCAATTTTATATTTAAACCATTCGCTCCCCTTTTCATCACGTTCGGCAGCTTCTCCATATTCCAGGTCATAAAGTTCATTAATTGTGGGGTCTGTTTTTACTAATTCTTCTAATGAAATCAATTTCATTTTCTCAGGAATATCTCCGGTAAGAAATTGCCATTTGCCCTGGTGCTCATGTATAGCATTCAAAATGGGTTTTTGATTGTCAATAGCATTCGCTGCCACTAATACTTCCAGATCTATTTCTTCCCGGAACTTAAAGGAAGCGTTTCTATCCAGCAAAGGTTGTTTCCATTTAAATTCCATTTCAAAACCTTCTTCCCACGGAAATTTATTTTTACGGTCAGTCCAGACTAATTGCAATGCTGTTCGCTTTCGTCCGTTTTGTATAGCGGGGATTTCTATAAAATAATAATGTATATTCTCATCGGCCACTGCCAGGAATTCAGCATTTCCATTGTCAAAAAAATCATTGTAACAGGTACTCAATTGTAATTTGATCCCTGTTTTAATCATGTCTGTTACTTCCTGCAAAATACATTTCATATTATGTAAATCAAGTCCGAATATGATGATCTCCGGATGATTATATTTCTGCTGCAAGCCTATAGTATATGCAACAGAAGGAAGATATGGTGATGATTCTGTAGCAATGATACAGTACCCATTTTCGTTAAATTCTGAAATTATTTTCTCTTGATTCATGGCAAATAATTTATACAATAAAGATATATACTATTTAACTTCAATATATATATAATAAACCTGTTAGGTCTTAAGACCTAACAGGTTCAAATATTTTACATTTGCAAAATGACCAAACTATCCGTTAATATAAATAAACTGGCTACTTTGAGGAATTCCCGCGGGGGTAATAATCCAGACCTTATCCAATGTGCTTTAGACATTGAAAGTTTTGGTGCTGATGGCATTACCATTCATCCACGCCCCGATGAACGTCATATTCGGTATTCGGATGTTTATGATTTAAAGAAAAATATACGCACAGAATTCAACATAGAAGGGAATCCAACAGAAGAAAAATTTGTACAACTGGTTTTAGATAACCAACCTCACCAGGTAACGCTTGTACCCGATAGTACGGGACAATTAACGAGTAACCATGGGTGGAACACTGTTGAACACGCTATTTATCTGCAGCATATTATTGCCATTTTTAAAAATGCCGGTATACGGGTATCCATTTTTGTAGATCCAGTAGTTGAAATGATTGAAGCTGCAAAAGCAACAGGAACTGACAGGATAGAATTATATACAGAACATTACGCATCTGAATATGCCAAAGGAAATAAATCAGCAATTGTACCGTATCAGGCAGCCGCTGAGAAAGCAAAAGAATTACATATAGGAATAAATGCCGGTCACGATCTCAATCTGCAAAATCTCCAATATTTTGCAGAAAATATTCAATCGCTTGCAGAAGTTTCCATAGGCCATGCTTTAATTTGTGACGCTATTTATTTAGGACTTGAAAACACCGTACAACTCTATAAAAGGTTACTTAACTGCGGCAATGCCTAACGCAGATTAAAACGAAATCCCGCATAAATTCTTCTACCCTGATTGGGAGCATACACATAATTTGGATCAAACGTTAGCGCGTATGGGTTTTCAGTAGTTGCCAGAACGTTTCCATTATTATCATATTCCACCAGTTTATCAAACGGATCGTGACTTCTTGCGATAAGCATTTTATTTTTGCGTGCAGGTGTCCAGTTAAAAATATTTTTCACCCCAGTGTAAAATTCAGATTTTTTTGAAATCGTAATCGTGGTCTGAAAATTTTGGATTGACCATACAGGTGAATACGCATCTCTTGGATCGGTTATGCCTAGCAAGGGTAAACGCATGGGTCCATATATATTGCCGGTATAATCACATACCATTTTTAATTTTTTAACCGGAAAACTCACAGCCCATGTACCACTGAATTTCTCTGTAAGTAATTGTCTGGTACTTTTTGTATCGTTTTTAATAACCACATCCTGCAATGTGATGCCTGCAATAAATTTAAAACCATTTTTGAGGTTAACATCTGTATTTAATGTAAATCCTTTACCCGTAGCATATCCAGTCAGATTATCAAAAATTATCAGATCTGGATCCGTATCAAAATCACCAATGATCCGGTTTTGAAAACGTGTATACCAGATGGAAGCGTCCAGTGTAAGAAACCCGTTCTTTAATATGATTTTCTTCAGGGCATTTAAGTTAAGATTATAACTTTTTTCAGGCTTCAAATCGTTTTTAATTATAACTTTTCTTGCACCAGTGAGTGCCGCATGATCTTCTGTAAATAAATTTACTACTCTGAACCCTGTACCAAAATTCAGACGTACAATGGTGTTTTTATTAAAATTGTATTTGAATGCAACTCTGGGAGTTAAAATTTTTCCATGTACAGGATTATGATCCATACGTATACCTGTAAGAACCGTAAAAGCATCGGAGATTTTATACTCGTCCTGAATAAAAATGCCGGGTAAAAATATCTTTGAAGGAGAATTGATCTTTTTATTATTGTGTAGCATTTCTGTTGCTACCGTATTATCATCATAATAGGTATAACGTGAAGCCAATCCTATTAAGTAATTATGCTTCCTGAAATTACCATTCCAAATGAACTGACCAAAAGCAATTTCCTGTGTGGCATTAAAAGAATTAATTCCATAATAACTGTTCTGAATATGCTTATTATAGGATGTAGATCCTTTTAGATTTTTTGTAAAATTATATTCACTTGTTAGTTCAAGCCTGTTAGTATAAATACTTTCTCCATAAACAGAATCTGATCCCCGCCATTTTTTTTCCCAGTTCATTTCGCCGCCCCATCGGTCTTCATAAAGATAACGTGCGGCAATACTCCATATTTTTTTTGCTACCGCAATATCAAGTCTGTTGAAAATCGAAATCCGTTTTTGCAAAGTAATGTCGGTAAAACCATCATTATTATGATCTGCCGGATCAGAATAATTAAATATATTTATTCCCGTTACAGCATGAACTGAATTGATGTTCCATTTAAAAGAAAGATCAGCATTCGTTTCCTTCCATGATGTAGAAATTACATCAGCTGAAAATCTAGGTGATTGAGAGGGAGATTTAGTGATGATATTTATAAGTCCTCCTACTGCTTCGCTACCATATAAAGAAGATGCAGGTCCTTTTACAATTTCTATGCGTTCAATAATCGAATTAGGAATACCTGATAAACCATATACAGAGGACAAACTGCTGACAATTGGCATTCCATCTATCAGCACCAGTGTATAAGGACCTTCCAATCCGTTGATGTGTATATCACCTGTATTGCAAACGTTGCAATTTAATTGCGGCCTTACACCATTTACATTTTGCAAAGCTTCAAAAATATTAGGCGTAGGATTCTTTTTCAAATATGCGGAAGTATATACTTCAACTGGAACAGGTGTTTCCATCCTTTTAACGGATCGTAATGTGCCGGAAACAACCACTTCCTCTATATCTGCTATTTGTGTTTCTAAAATAACCTCCAAACTCATTGTATCTGTTGGATGAATCCATTTTCGAAATGTTTTACAACCAGAAAAAGTGATTTTAATTTCTGAAGATCTGGTAGAAAACGGTAACTCAAACCGGCCGGCAGAATCTGATAGCAGAGTTTGTTTACCAAAAGAAATGGTAGCTCCCTGAACGGGCGTTAGATGCAGTTTTACCGAACCTTTTATTTGAGCAAATATGGGTAGAGATATTAACTGAACAAGAAATAATAAAAGAGTTTTCATCATAGTTATGTTTGCAAAACTATTAAAGTTAGACCAATCTAACAAATATAATACCTTAATCTTCTTAACTTTGTTTTATGTCTTTAACCTATACGGAAGAAAATTATTTGAAAGCCATCCTTTCGCTTACATTAGAAGCCGGAAAACCGGATGCAGGCACCAATGAGATTGCATCGCATTTGAATGTAAAGCCAGCCACAACAAACGATATGCTGAAAAAACTGGCAGAAAAAAAACTGATTTCATACAAGCGTTATGGAAAATCATCCTTATCTCCTTCCGGGAAAAAAATAGCCATTGATATAGTGCGTAAACACAGGCTTTGGGAAACTTTCCTGTACAAGAAACTATCCTTTACCTGGGATGAGGTACATGAAGTGGCTGAACAACTGGAGCATATACAACATTCAAAACTCATTGACAGGCTGGATGAATTCCTGAATTTTCCACAGTTCGACCCACATGGAGATACTATTCCTACAGCGGCAGGCGTGTTGAAAATGAGCGTAAAAAAAACACTTGATCAGGAAATTATAGGGCATAAGTGCACCATGGTAGGTGTGAAAAACAATACAGCCGCATTTCTTCAATATGTTGATAAGGTGGGCTTAAGTATCAATCATAATCTTAAAATCATTTCGCATCAGGCTTATGATGATTCATTTGAAATTGAAGTAACCAATAAAAGGATTAATGTTAGCAGGAAGTTTGCCGAGAATATTGTTATTGTTTGTGCAGCCTGCAATAAAAAAGCGGATCATTGAATCGGCAGTTTATTAATACTCCTGTGCTCCATTCTATTCAATATAGCCAGCGAGATCACCAGCCATATCATACCAAGACATAATCCGGCGATCACATCACTGAAATAATGAACTCTCAAGTAAATCCTGCTTATACCAACAATAATAACTATCATCAATAACAAAATAATGAGTATTGTTTTAAATACTTTATTATTTACCTTTTTAAAAACAATATAGATCCAAAGACCGAAAAAAGCAAAACTCATAAATGCATGTCCGCTCGGAAAACTAAGGCCAGATGCAGGGCTTAACAATGGTTCGAGAGGCCTTGGCCTCCCAAATAATATTTTGAGAAAAAACATCAGTAACAAACTTGAAAATGCAACAGAGGCAATTTTTATAGCAAACCATTTATCTTTTAATACAAAAAATGCATATGCAATCAAAATGAGATTAGCCGGCACTAAAAACTGATGTGACCCGAAGAAGGTGAAAAATGACATGGTGGTATTCGAACGATCAGAAATAAATCTTTCCAGAAAATTAAAAACGCTTTGATCCAATGCAAATGTTTCTCCGAAAAAAATTTCATGGATAAGAAATCCTACGGTGAACAATGCTGCAAAAAAGACCGCCAGAACGATCAACATTTCCAGGGATAATAATTTGATCCTGTTGAAAACTGATTCATAAGATGACCTAATCAATTTACGCATCTACAACATCATATTTTTAATGAAAATAATTCAAGCCCGTTGGATTTCCCTTTTAATTCAATAATTCCAAGGCTTTCAGATTGCCATTCTTTTAAATCGGAATACTGAATGAAATCTGAGGATACTATAAATTTTTGATTTAATTCATTACAGGCACTTCGTATTCTTGCTGTTGTATTCATCGTATCTCCGCTCATAGCCAGATCTTTTTTAATAATACCGATCTCACCAACTGTTACTTCACCTATGTGAATGCCAACTCTAAATTCAGGGATTACACTAAATTGTCGCCTGAATTTTTCACTATTCTTTTGAATATATTTCCGGGCAAGAATTACAGAAGCCAGACAGGCTTTTATATTTTTTGGTGAATTAATCCAGGACACCACCACTTCATCACCCACATATTGATAGATGCGGCCTTTATGATCAATTAAAGCGAGGGAAACATATTTTATAAATTCCCGAATAAATAAAAAATACTGATGATGCCCAAGCTTTTCAGCAATGGGTGTGGAATCTTTCAAATCAATGAACATCACAATTCGGTTTTCTTCTTTAGGACGTATATATTTACCTAACAATATATCTGTGAAAACACCCGGTGCATATTTTTCATTGATCTCAATATATAATTGAGTAACGATAAATAAAATCAACCAGTAAATTGTTTTTTGAATCAGCCACTGAACAGCCAGTGATTCTGTTAAAAACAGTTGAATTGAATCAGTAACAGATTGATGATTTAAAAATATATTCTGGGTAAAATGAACTATAAAATTCATGAAGAAAGCAGACAATAATAGCAATACGCTTTTCAATAGAAAATTAGCCCATAAAGGCAAAGGCTGCAATATTTTTTTAAATCCGTAAATAAACAAATATCCCATAATGAAACTCATCAGGAATACCAATATTTCCCTTATAACAATACTTTTTACCGCTTCCTCAATATGCACAATGTCGGTTAACATCAGCATAATAAAATCAATCAGTGTCCAGAAAAAAGCAATAAATAATATTGATTTAAATCGATATTGACCCAATGCAGAAATGGCACTGTTTTTTTCTACGGGACGGCTCATAGTTTATGCTTTAAATACCCATAGATTTGTTGCTGAGCATTCCATTCAGGATCATTGGAAACCGGAAGCTCCATTTCCATTTTGTTATTAATAATTACAGCCTGAGTATTGTCTTTCCATTGTATTTCAAAATAGTCCAGCAATTCTTGTTTACACGCCTCTTCTTTAACTGGAACAATAACTTCTATGCGATGTAACAGATTTCTTGTCATAAGGTCAGATGAACCCATAGCTACCATAACATCAACTCCTGAACCAAAAATAAAAAGCCGGGTATGTTCTAAAAATCGGTCAACGATTCTTTTAATGACAATATTTGTACTGAAGGGCTGCAAAGAAGGAACGAGGCAACAGACACTCCTCACAATTAAATGTACTCTAACGCCTGCCTGACTGGCTTTATATAATAGTTCTATGAATGAAGGCTCTTCCAGATTATTTACTTTGATGCGTATTAATGCAGGTAATCCTTTTTTCGCTTTTTTTATTTCGCGATTAATAAAATGTTCGAAAACCGGTAACTGATTAAACCGCGATACGATGATATCTTCAAATTTAATTTTTGATTCTTCCGGCTTGATCTTTTTCTGCAGAAATTCGCAAAGCATCAGCATTTCCTTTACCATCGGTTTGTTTACGGTAAACAACACATGATCTGTATAAAATTTGGCAGTCGTCTCATTGAAATTACCCGTACTTAATACGCCAAAAGCTACTTTCTTTTTTGCTATCATCTTTTGAACAATGGCAATTTTAGAATGTACTTTAATTTCCGGATCGCTATATATCAATTTTACGCCGGCATCTTTCATCATCCGGCTCCAGCGGATATTATTGGCCTCATCGAATCGGGCCTTCAATTCTATAAATGCCGTTACTTTTTTACCATTACGTGCAGCACTAATCAACGCATTAACAATATGTGATTCTGAAGCCACTCTGTACAACGTAATAAAAATATGTGTTACATCCGTATCAACAGCAGCCTGATTGAAAAAGCTTAATACAGGCGAATAGGAATGGTAGGGCAAATGCAATAAAATATCCTTTTGCAATATGCTATTAAAAATATCTCCTCCTGATGCTGATGACGGATAACTCAGCGGTTTAAATTTTGCATACTGAAGATCATAACTAAAGTTTGGAAAGTTGAACAGATCACTCAGATTGTGATATCGCCCTCCTTCAAACATATCTTCCAGCTTCACTTTAAATAAAGAGCTCAGGAATAATTGCATATTTACCGGCATCCCGCTTTCAAATAAAAAACGCGATGTTGGCCCTGTGTCTCTAACTGATAATTTACGTTCAATTTTATCCAGCAAATTCAAACTGTATTCATCATTCAGCTTTACTTCTGCGTCCCTGTTAAATTTAATGCTGTAAACACTTTCAATATGTTGCCCCGGAAACAACATCGAAATATTTTCCCGAACAATGTCATCTATAAATATTACATAATCATATCCTTCTAAAGTTGATAATTCAAAAAAGCGTTTTAGTTTTTTTGACGGAATATTGACCACCGTATGCAAGATGGTATTTTTAACCTGATCTTTTAAAGTAACAACCAGGTATAACTGATTATTCTCAGGCATAAAATTTCTGGCAGTGTCATTATCAAGTAAAATGGGCTGAATAAAAGATAACACCTGCGTTAGAAATAATTCTTTTACTTCACGCAAATGTTCAGAACGTATTTGTTCATTATAATAGAAATAAATATTATGCTTTTTTAATTCCGGAATTATTGATCCGTTCAAAATTTTACCAAATTGCTGTAATTGTTTTTTTATGGTGAGTTGAATCTTATCTGCCAGCTCATTTTCATTGATGAGCATTTCTTTCCTGATCGTTTTTTTATCTAATTTGGAAAACGCAACTATTGCCGGGTAGCGAACTCTGAAAAATTCATCCAGATTTGAGGAAAATATAGCAAGAAATCGCATTCGCTCAAAAAGAGGAATAGTTATTCTGTCTGCTTGATCCAGTACCAGTTGATTGAATCCCAGCCAGCTTAGATCTCTGTTATATAACATATCTAATTTTAAAAAGGTGAGCCAGAACTATTAGTGGTGATTGTTGTTGGAGGTGGTTCTGTATGTAATGCTGCAG
>JANOAO010000034.1:0-2921 GCA_031411115.1 Bacteroidota bacterium | reverse complement strand
GAGCAAGGCAGTTACTGTTCATGCAAAAGTGCAGGGCGATAAAACAGGCTTAATTGATGGGATGAATGTTTCCGCAGTAATAAGTTTAAAGCAAACTACAGTGCCAGCTGTGCCTAATGAAGCCATTGTAACAGTTGATGGACAGGATTATATTTTTATGCTTATAGAAAACCAATCCGAATCGGTACATCTTAATAATAATAAAGACAGTACGCAACAGAATACTCAGGGAACGCTTAAGCATAGGAAAGGTGAAACGACATCAGCAGAAACCGGAAAAACCTTTGAAAGAATACCAGTTGCAAAAGGCACAAGCGACGTAGGCTTTACTGAAATAACCCTGCTAAAGGAAATTCCTAAAGACACAAAAATTGTAACTAAGGGTGCATTTTTTGTATCGGCAAAGATGACCAATTTTGAAGAGGAATAAAGTATGTAAGGACTTTAGTGTAGTTGCATTTTTTATGGTAGTAATATTAGAAAACATCATTGAAGAATAGTAACCTAAAATTTTACCTGAATGATTATGACAAAACAACAATATTGGGATAAACTTTATAAATCAAAAGCAGAAAACGAAGTAAGTTGGTTTCAGGCTTATCCCAAAACATCAATGGAGTTTGTTGAATTTTTTAATCTTCCATTAAATGCAAATATTATTGACATTGGAGGTGGCGATAGTCATTTTGTTGACGCCCTGCTCAGTCAAGGATATCAAAACATTTGGGTACTTGATATTTCAGCCGCTGCGATAGAGAAAGCGAAGAAGCGATTGGGTGAAAGAGGATCAAAAGTACATTGGATTATTTCTGATATATCAGAGTTTAAGCCCACCGTGAAGTTTGATTTATGTCATGACCGGGCAGCATTTCATTTTCTTACTACAGAAAATAAGGTTTCCAAATACGTATCAATTGTTGAAGATGCGATAAATGAAGATGGCTATTTAGTACTCGGCACATTTTCAGAAAACGGCCCAATGAAATGCAGCGGTTTAGACATTACGCAATATTCCGAAGCATCCATGTCAGCAAGATTTGAGATAGCATTTGATAGAATTAAATGCATTCAAGAAGATCATAAAACACCTTTCAACACAATTCAAAACTTCCTGTTTTGTTTTTTTAAAAAAAGAAGTCTAGCTAAAAAAGCATAAAAAAATATGAATAAAGAATTTGAAAACATACTCATAGCTAAACAAATTACGCCAACACCCATGAGAGTAATGGTTTTGGAGTATATTTTAAAACAATCTGCTGCTGTGAGTTTAAGTGTTTTAGAAAATGAGTTTCAATATTCAGATAAAACAACTTTGTACCGCACTGTAAAAACATTTGAAGAAAAGGGATTGATACATGAAATTAAAGACGGGACGGAAGCCACTAAATATGCATTATGCGTCGAGGATTGTACTGCAGGCGTCCATCATGATTTGCACCTGCACTTCTATTGCAACGTTTGTAAAAAATTAATGTGTTTACCCAAAGGAAATATGCCGGAAGTAAAGTTGCCTGCCAGTTTCCAGTTACAGGAAGTAAGCTTTGTAGCACGGGGAATTTGTGATACCTGTACAAAGAATGCAATTCAATTGCATACAACTAAGAAATAGTTTTGTAAAATTAAATCAAATAAAAATAAATATATGGAACACGAACAACCATCACACCATCATACAGGGCATAAGCACGAAGCCCTTATTCAGCAGCTTTTAGCTTGCGCTACAGCTTGTGAAAATTGCGGTGCATCATGTTTAGATGAACAAGATGTATCCATGATGGCACATTGCATAGAACTTGACAGGGATTGCGCAGAAGTTTGCTCTTTAGCAGCCAGATTGCTGATTAGGCAAAGTGAGTTTTCTCATGAGTTCTTAGCATTCTGCGAAAAGTTTTGCCGTCATTGTGCAGAAGAATGCGCTAAGCACGAACATGAGCATTGTAAGAAGTGTGCAGAAGAATGTCGTAAATGTGCAGAGGCTTGCCATGCACATCATCATGGTACGGTAACATTAATTTAAGTGTAAAGAGTATGTACTTTGCAGGTGCTTGGTGCATACTTTTTAAATTATTGGGTAGTGTTTGAATTCTTTGTTGATGAATGTTTTTTTGATAGCTCATTACAGTGCAAAAGTACAAGTGAGTGACACAATGATGTTAAATAGAATTACAAATGTGGCCGACTAAAAAATTTCTCTAAAATATTAATCTTTAAAACATAAATTATGAAACTCAATTGTTGGAAATGCGTGGTAATGCTTTCAGCATTAATGGCGCTAATGTCATCAATTTAAATGACAAAAACTTAGACGGGAATAATGTACAGTATTATTTCAGGAGCTTTGATTATAAGCCTGCTTCATGCAGTTATTCCAAATCATTGGCTTCCAATAATTGCTATTGGAAGAAAAGAGCAATGGACAGCAACAGAGGTTACTAAGTTAACCTTTGCCTGTGCAATGGCACATGGCATAAGCACAATTTTTATTGGTGTGTTGTTAGCCTTTTTAGGTGCTAAGCTTGATACAAACGTTACAAATTTTACAAACATCATTTCACCAATCGTTCTGATAGTAATGGGCTTAATATTTATTTACCGTCACCACAGACACAAGCATTTTCATATCACTGAAGACATACAGAAGAAGAAAACAAAAACAGCAATCATAACAGCTCTGGTAATTGCAATGTTCTTCTCTCCCTGCATGGAAATTGAAGCCTACTTTTTATTAGCTGGTACACAATCCAAATCGCTTGTCTTGTTCATTGCATTACTCTACTTATTAATAACAACAACAGGAATGGTACTGCTAGTAAGATTTGCTTTCAAAGGTTTACTAAAACTCAATTGGCATTCATTAGAACACAATGCGGGAATAATAACAGGATTTACTCTGTTGGCTACAGGAATACTTTCATTTTTTA
>JANOAO010000033.1:0-84013 GCA_031411115.1 Bacteroidota bacterium | reverse complement strand
ATCTTTTTGAACACCAAAAAATATTTAAAAAAAGGCTCTACCTGTTTTAAAACCTTCTCCTAATCCCGAAGGGATTTCATGTTTATAACACGCAGGTGAATCGAAACATTCGACCCCGTAGGGGTCGTATAAAACAACATTGCGTTCTATAAAGATGTGATGCCTTTGCCATCGAAGAAAAAATAACAATAACGCAAGAAATACAACTCTAATAAGTAACCTTTTTTACCTCAAAAATATTCAAAAATGGATCTGCTTGTTTTAAAACCTTCTCCTAATCCTGAAGGGATTCCCTGTTTATAACATGCAGGTGAATCGGAAACATTCGACCCCGAAGGTGTCGTATAAAACAACATTATGTTATAAAGATGTAATGCCCTTGCCGTCGAAAACAAAATAACAATATGCCAAGAAATACATCTTTGATAATAACCTTTTTACCTCAAAATATTTAAAAAAGATCTACCTATTTTAAAACCTTCTCTTAATCCCGAAGGGATTCGATGTTTATAACATGCAGGGGATTGGAAACATTCGACCCCGAAGGGGTCGTATAAAACAACATTGCGTTCTATAAAGATGTGATGCCTTTGGCATCGAAGAAAAAATAACAATAATGCAAGAGATACATCTTTTATAAAAACCTTTTTACCTAAAATATTTAAAAAAGATCTACCTGTTTTAAAACCTTCTCCTAATCACGAAGGGATTTCATGTTTATAACACGCAGGTGAATCGAAACATTCGACCCCGTAGGGGTCGTATAAAACTACATTGCGTTCTATAAAGATGTGATGCCTTTTGCTTCGAAGAAAAAATAACAATAATGCAAGAGATACATCTTTTATAATAACCTTTTTTACCTAAAAATATTTAAAAAAGATCTACCTGTTTTAAAACCTTCTCCTAATCCCGATGGGATTCCATGTTTATAACACGCAGGTGAATCAGGAACATTCGACCCCGTAGGGGTCGTATAAAAAAGATATCTAAAAAAAGAATTAATAATACTCATACAAATCTTTAAAAATATATTGCGGATCATATTCAACCTGAAACTGTTTTAATAAATCTACATACTCTTCGCTAAAAGTATGTTTGCTATGGTGTTGCTTTTGATTAAGGATATATTTCACCACCCTGTCAATATGAGAATGACTATAAGAAAATGCACCAAACCCTTCCTGCCATCTGAAGTTGCCTCGGCAAAATTTCATTTCATTAATAAAACTATTGGATGATTTTTTGATTTCTCTTACAAGGTCCGATAAACAACAGGATGGTTTTATCCCCAAAAAAATATGAACGTGATCAGGCATTCCATTAATCGCCAACATTTTTTGCCCTTTGTTTTTAACTATACCGGAAATGTATTTATATAATTCCTCTTCCCATGAGTTGTCAATTATACATTCACGAAATTTAACAGCAAAAACAATTTGAATATAGATTTGAGAATACGTGCCTGCCATTACATCTTTTATTAATGAAGCGCATGATGAATTAGTATGCAATTTCATTTTTTGATGTTAGGTAACAATGTGAATTTCATCAATACAAAACGATGTTTTTCAGAACGTGCGTTAGGGATTGAAGTGAAAAGCTCACACAACATTTTTATGTTGTGTGACTTGCAACGGAAAGCCCGGCCCGCAGGGAACGCCCTTAATTATTTTTCAATTCCTCCCAGTATTCTGCAGCTCTTCTTGTATGTGGTATAACAATGGTTCCGCCTACAATATTGGCAACAGCAAATACCTCGTATAATTGCTCGGTTGTAACTTCCAGTTCATTGGCTTTTCCAAGATGATATTTTATACAATCGTCGCAACGTAACACCATACTTGCGACTAGCCCCAGCAGTTCTTTGGTCTTTACATCTAGTGCACCTGCTGCATATGTATTGGTATCAAGGTTCCATAAACGTTTTATAACTAGATTGTCTTTTGATAAGATCAGATCGTTCATTCTTGAACGATACTCATTAAAATCAGTCACTAAATTCATAACATTATTTTTTTAGTTGATTGTAAAAAATCCTTTACACCTAATATAATTTTATCAACCACCTGTTGCTGAAACACCGGATCCAGAATTTTTTCTTCTTCAGCCGGATTGCTCAGAAACAACATTTCCACCAAAGCATTGGGATATTCTGTAGGGCTGTTCAGCATAAAATTAAATGCGCCGGTATTGGCATAATCTTTCAACCCCAGTTCCAGCATCCGTTGTTGAATGTGAAAACTCAAAGGCCGGAAACCAATGTATTTATAATAGGTGCTTACGCCACCAATATTGATGGGATCAGATGATGAGTTCAGGTGAATACTCAATAGCAGATCAGGAAGACTGTCGCGATAAAATAAGATCCGTTCTTTATTATCAAAAAACTGCTCTTTTGTTCGGGTCATGATCACTTTCACACCCTCTTTTTCCAAAGCCTGTTGCAGCTTCAAAGAAACCGCTAAGGTGAGATCTTTTTCAATAGCACCGGTTAATCCTATTGCGCCGCTGTTAGTTCCACCATGACCTGCATCAATAGCGATCGTTAGTTCATTAAATTTTTTATTGGGCTGTTGTTTTACTTTTATTACCAGGGTGTTGCCGCGATAGTAAATCTGATGTCCCCAGTGTTGTTTGTTTTTCAATTGTAATGTTAACCGCAGAATCCCATCCGAGATTTGTTCATAATCAATATTTGAGACTTCTCTGGCAATTTGAAATTGTTGCATCCAATTGGTGTTACTGGTGGCTCCAAAAATGTCAATCACTATTCTTGAAGGATCCAGAAGTTGTTTACTTTGATAAGGAAGCCGTGCAGATAATGCTACTTGCACATAATCAAACTGATCATCGCCGGTTACGGAAATATTTCCAGTTAGAGATGTTGTACCAAAAGAACCTGCAGGCATTGCCGAAACCAGATCATCTTCTATATAGGCAGTACGGCCAGGCGCTAATACAACCCTGTAATCTTTACCGATTTTAGCATTCGCCTTTAAAACAATATTGCTGTCAAGATATCCGATCTTGGCTCCGCCTAAACGATCATCTCCCAATCCGTATTCGAGATGCGACAGCCTTCCTTTGGTTGATAATAAAACATACGGATACCTGAAAACTGAAAATTTTGCTGAGGTATTTTGTATGATAGATTTTCCGGCACTATCTTCTACAACCACCGGAAAAGATAATCCGGAAAATGTATCGGAAGATTGTATAATATATTCACCCTGATAAATTCCGGCAATTCCGTTAACATATTCCGGTTGTTCAAATAATGGCGTTTTATTATACGTGTACACCCTTGCTCCCGGCATCGTTTTCACTTTGAACTGAATTTTATCGCCCGGTTGCAAGTAAAGATCTCCATCAGGAAATGTTTGAACAGACGCTATTTGCAATTCCGAAACAGCCAATGGTTTCTCAGGAATAACATATAAATATTGAACACTACGGTTTAAATTTTTCTTACCGTCGTTTGCCTTTATGGTAAAATTATTCAGCCCTGGTTGCAATACAATCTGATAAGCGAATGTGCCGGTATTATATACTTTAACCGTTTCTTCGTTAATAGATAAAGCACAATTCTTACAGGTAAGTCCGGTAATAAATTGCCGCTCTGCGCTAACTGTATTTACTTCTTTGCCAGGCGTTGCAATTTTCAAAAATACTTTTTCCGTTTTTTGACTTTCTGCAGGCAATATACATAGGCAAAATGCTATTATTATAAAACTTTGAATGATAGAGTTTTGAAATATTGTATTTGTCAAATGTTTATTTTTTTATTGATAAATTAATTAAGTTGTTTATTTGTATTTATAACTGCTCATCATGAGGAACAAATGCAATATTTTGTTATGGCTGATATTTATGCTTTTTACCCAATTGGTATCAGCACAAAATTACGCTCCTTTTAAAGATGATGATGCAACATTAAGTGTATGGCAGAAAAGACTGACCAGCCAGTCAGTTAAAGATAGTTTAGCGGTGGATGGTGTTCATAAAAAAGAAATCCGGAAACATTACAGGGCCCGCTTTGAAGATATCAATGATATGTTCAAAAATAAAGAAGCTATCTCGGAAAAAGAAGTGCATGATTATCTTACCGTTGTATCCAATGAAATTATCAACAACAATGTTGTTCTTACATCTTTACAACCGAGAATTTATTTTGCAAGATCCGCCGATGTAAATGCTTACAGTTGCGGCGAGGGAACCATGTTTTTTAATATGGGTCTGTTTCAAAGATTACATAATGAAAGTGAATTAGCTTTTATCATCTGCCATGAACTGGCGCATTATTATCTCGACCACAGCAATAAGAGAATTATAGGACAGGTGGACTTGTTCAATGATAAAGAATTTAAAAAAGAAGTGAAGAAAATTCAGAAATCTGAATACGCCCAAAACAAAAAATTCGGACAGTTAGTTACTTCTCTCATGTTCAACAATTCCCGATTTTCAAGAGTGCAGGAAAGTGCAGCGGATTCTGTGGGCTTTATGTTTTTTGCTAATACCCGTTTTGATCTTAAAAGTGCATGCAGTACCATGGATGTGTTAGACAGTTCAGAAATTGAAACATTTAATATGGAATTACTCCTGAAAAAATGGATCAGTTTTCCCCAATTTCCTTTTAAAGAAAACTGGTTAAAAAAAGAGTCTGCCTTTTTTGGAGGACCGGTAAGTACTTTAACCGCAGCACAAAAAGATTCTTTAAAATCACATCCCGATTGTGCACTCAGAAAAAAGAAATTGCAGTTCTTTGTAGATCAATATGCCAAACAAGGAAAAACTTTTGTGGTTAATCAGCAACAATTTGATCTGCTTATCAAACGGGCAAAATATGATCTTATTGAATCATTTTTTAAAGATGAATATATTTCGGCGTGCATGTATTTCGGTTTTCAGTTACTGGAAGAAAATCCAACAGATCCATGGTTGATAGGAACTATGGCTGAATGTTTTAATCAACTATATATCCATCAGAAAGATCATACGCTTGGGAAAGTGGCCGCATTGCCCAATCCATCCGGATTAAAAGAATATAATGTTTTACTGGAATTCATTCAGCGGGCAAGGCTGGAAGATTTTGCTTCCATTGCACATCATTTTTTAGACAAAAATAAAGGGCTTGCAACAAATGAAAGACTGGATAAAGCTTTTGAAAATAACAAAACGATCTATAAATAAACTAAACCTCAAACCATTTTAAATGAAAAAAATCTCCTCCCTTTTTGCCATCGCGGTGTTGATGCTGTTACAGCTTACCACATTAGCGCAGGACAATGTATTAATTGGAAATGTAAAAATTGCCAACCCGAGAAGCCTGAAACCCATTTTGGAAAACAATGAAGTAAGAGGATACTTTTTCTTTTATATCTCAGACAAGGTGGACAAAAAAACAAATGAATACACAATTCAGATTTATGATGATAATTTAAAAAAATCAAGAGAGATCGTTTTTGAAGGCGACAAACATATTCAGCTACTGGAATCTTCTTACAACGGAAATTCGATGATGTTCCTGTTTTACGATTCCAAAGAAAAAACGCTGGAGTACAGAGCATATGGTATTGACGGAAAACAAAAAGTGAGTTACGTAAAGGAATTGAACAAAAGAAGTAAAATGCTAATTGAACAAACTTATGGAACGAAAAGTGAAGACGCACAAAATGAGGCTTTGTTCGACATTCCTAATGTGGGGTTCACTACTATATATCCGGTTAAAGAAGGAAAATATTACAGCTATGAAGTGAATTTTTTATTTACGGACAGAAGGAAACAATGGACCTATGAAGCTGCAGAAGAACAAGAGGATAAATATACTGCAGCAGTGTACATGGGCAATACCGATTCATTGATAATATTTGAGGTGATCAAACAAAAATCAATGATTGGTGGAAAGCCGCACTCGTGGTTATTGGCCTTGAATATTTTCAGCGGAAAAAAAGAATTTGAAATTTCTACAGAAACGGAAGATGATTATAAATTTTATCCCACCAACATTTCAACTATCAATGGAAGCAAGGAGTTTTTTCTGATGGGAACTTATTATGACAAAGATGATAAGATCATGAAAGATAAAAGCCAGGGAATTGCTGCATGGAAAATGGATGTAAAAGGAAAAATAGTATATAAGAAATATAATTCCTGGACAGGCGAAATCAGCAAATATTTAAACACCGACAAAAAGGGAAGAGTAGAAGACATGGGATATATCTTTTTCCATAAAGTAGTGCAAACTAATGATGGTAGTTTTTATGCTATTGGGGAAGGATATAAAAAAGTGGTAAGTGCAATGGGAGTTGCAGGTGCATTGTTAAACGGAGCACGTAGCAATGTAGGTGCTGTTAATGTTAGCATGAATAGTAATATAAGCGCTTTTAAAGTTAAAGTAACCGATCTGGTTTTGATGCAGTTCAATAACAGTTTTGAAATTAAAGGAGCAGATATCTACGAGAAATATAATAACAGCATTGAAATGCCTGCAGGTGCTGGAACTTTAAGTCCGCACTCCATGGCACTGATCGTTAAAGCGTATGGCGGATTTGATTATGATTATACGAAAATTTCCAAAGATAAAAGCAGCTTCATCATGGCGTACAGTGATTATGAAAAAAGCAAGGACTTTAAAGGCATGACTTTTAATACCATCAGTTATAATGATTCAAAAATTACAACAGATAAATTAAACCTGAGCAGCAAAAATACATTCACAAGAGTATTACCAGCCAAAACAGGTTCTGTTATGGTTTGGGAATATAATAAAAAGAAAAAAGAAGTGAGTTTAAGACTAGAAAAGATGAACTAAAAAATTGAATTTTTAAATAAACAATTGTTTTGAATAAAACAATTCCCCCTTAACCCTGTCCGACATCTAAAGGTGTCCGACAGTAACGGTTTTTAAATACGTATACCCATTTGCAAATAATTATCGCAGTATAATCAGCATAAAAAGGTGAAGTTAAAACTTCACCTTTTTGGTTTTATATCCTCTACAAAAAAGTCGAAATCTATTTTGCTGGATCACACTACAATTTTACTTCCATCGCAAATACAAATGATGTACGACCATAAAAAGCCGGCAGTTAAATTACAGCCGGCATAAAAAGTGGTTCCAGAGTTTAATATTACCATGGATAACGATTCTCTGCAATCAGTTTATCCGCTATTCTTCTTCTTGCATCCTTTCCATTGAAAGGAGAAGTTTTAGTAAATCTTTTCAATCCTAACAACATCATTCTTTGTTCATCACCTGTGGCAAAAGCATTTATCGCTTCTTTACCGGCTTTGTTTACAATATCCAGGACATCGGTTATGTAGCAACGCATCATATCTGTTTGCAATGCATGATTAGTATTTTGTGCTGCCATTTTCTGCACTCTTAATAATGCACTCTCTGCATGAAAGGTAACGATCGCCATATCTGCAATGTTCATCAGAATTTCCTGTTCATCCTGTAAACCCATCATCAGTTTCTGAACAGCCGCACCTGCCGTAATCAATATCGCCTTCTTCATATTGGCCACATATTTTCTCTCTTCTGCAAAAGGCGTTTCATCTTCGTTTCCAAAATCAGGAATGCTCATCAACTCTTTTGATACGGCCATAGCAGGACCCATCAGATCCAGCTTACCTTTCATAGCACGCTTCAGCATCATGTCAACAGTAAGTAAACGATTGATCTCATTGGTGCCTTCATAGATCCTGTTGATACGGCTGTCGCGATAGGCACGGCTGATCGCATATTCATCACTAAAACCATTGCCACCAAAAACCTGCACACCTTCATCCACTACAAAATCAAGCACCTCACTTCCATCTACTTTTAATATCGCACATTCGATGGCATATTCTTCCGCAGCGCCCAGCAAAGCTTCATTAAAAGGTTTGCCTGCCTCAGACAGTTCTGTTTCTTTATTATCTATCCAGCGTGCCGTTCTGTATAAAGCACTTTCGCTCACCCACACACGTATTGCCGCAGAGGCGATTTTATGTTTAATGGCTCCAAAACTGGCAATAGGTTTTTGAAATTGCTCCCTTGTGTTGGCATAAGCGATCGTATTGGCCAGCGCCATTTTCGATCCTCCTAATGCAGCGGCGCCTAATTTCAAACGGCCGATGTTTAAGATATTAAAAGCGATGATGTGACCTTTCCCGATTTCTCCCAACACATTTTCAACAGGCACTTTACAATCTTGGAAATATAATTGAACCGTTGAAGAACCTTTGATGCCCATCTTATGTTCTTCCGGCCCCTGTGTAAATCCTTCCATTCCTCTTTCTAGAATGAATGCAGTGAATTTATCACCATCAATTTTTGCAAATACGGTAAATATATCCGCAAAACCACCATTGGTTATCCAGCATTTTTGTCCGTTCAGTAAATAATATTTTCCATCGGCAGAGAGAATAGCAGTTGATTTAGCACCCAATGCATCGCTGCCACTATTTGGTTCTGTTAAACCATAACTGCCTTTCCATTTTCCGGTAGCAAGGTTTGGAATATATTTTAGTTTTTGTTCGTCTGTTCCAAAATATAAAATGGGCAAAGTGCCAATACCCGCGTGAGCACTCATGGCCACACTAAAGGAATATCCGCCTCCCAAACCTTCACTTACTAATGTTGATGTAACAAAATCTTTTCCTAATCCACTTAATGCTTCCGGAACGGATGCACCTAACAAACCGAGTTCGCCGGCTTTTTCCATCAGCGACGGCATCAGTCCGGGTTCCATACTATCAATCCGGTCCACTTTCGGCAATACCTCCGCGTCTAAAAATTGCAGGCACATATCTTTCACCATTTTCTGCTCCTCATTAAAATCTTCCGGCGTAAAAACCTGCTGCGGATCAGATTCTTTAATCAGCCATTCACCGCCTTTTAAAACATTTTCTGTTATCGTGTTCATGGTGTGTATTTTAATTTTTTCAACTTAAATTTTCATATACTTTTTGAAGCACCTGCTTGGCAATTTCTATCTGATTTTCTGTTACACCTTCTAATGCTTCTGATAAAGTCTGACCTGCCAGATCCATTGTTTGTTCCTGTAGTTGCTGTGCTTCCGGCGTCAGGTAAATCATGTTGATCCGCCTGTCTTCTTTACTGGCTACTCTTTTTACCAGTTTCAGTTTTTCAAGATTATCCACCAGCCGCGTAATACTCGGTTTATCCCGGAAAGTACAGGCACACAATTGTTGCTGACTGATTCCGTCTTCCTTCCACAAATGATATAAAACACTCCATTGCTCAATGGTAATATCAACGCCGTTCTGCTTAAAATTCTTCTGCAGCCTTCTCGCTATCGCTGTACTCGCCTTGCCGGTAATGAAGCTATACAGTTCACTTTTCTTAAATTGGTTGTTTGGCATATAGTTGTTTAAGCAACTATATAAAGATAATCAATCGCTGTAAGGGTAAAAAATTATTTTTGTGCTTGTACAGGAGTTCATTAACCGGCATTGTTGTGTCACTCACTTGTACGGTAAACCATTATGCAGCTCATCCTTGTTATCTTACTTGTTCTATTTACCGGCTATGGTTTACTGATGCTCTACTACTGGTATTCCTGGAAAAATATTCCAACTCCGGCATCGGTGAATGACTACCCTTCAACAAAAATAGCTGTCATTATTCCGTCAAGAAATGAAGCAGCCAATCTTCCGGCACTTTTAGCATCGATCCAGCAACAAACGTATCCGGCATCTATGTTTGAATTGATCGTAATCGATGACCATTCAACTGATGACACTTTTAAGATAGCCAGTAACTTTCCATCATCAAACATTCGTTGTATCAAATTAGCAGAACATCTCACCGATGAGATTAATTCGTATAAAAAGAAAGCGATAGAAATTGCCATTTCGCAAAGCCAGGCTGAGCTGATCATTACTACTGATGCTGATTGTGTTGTGCCGGCAAACTGGTTGAAACACATAGAATCTTTTTACAGGCTACATAAAGCTAAGATGATCATTATGCCAGTCATGTATTTCCCTGAATATTCAGCATTGGATATTTTTCAATCTCTCGATTTTATGGTGTTGCAGGGAATAACAGGAGCAGCAGTGCATCAGAAACTCCATGCCATGTGCAATGGCGCCAATCTCGCTTACACGCGTGAAGCCTTTTATGCAGCCGGTGGTTTTAAAGGCATCGATCATATAGCCAGTGGAGATGATATGCTTTTATTACAGAAAATGAGCAGGCTTTTTCCCAATGATATTTTTTATCTGAAAGATCATGGTGTGTTGGTACAAACTGCGGCAACACCTGACGTAAAATCATTTATTAACCAGCGTATCCGATGGGCGAGCAAGGCAGGAAATTATAAAGGCATAAAAATAATTTCTATCATGCTTCTGGTTTACCTGGTTAATATCTGTATGCTGTTTTTTCCCATATTATTTTTCTACAGTCAAAATGTTATCTCATTAATTAATCTGTGGCTCTGGTATGGTTTACTGGCATTCATCAAAATATCAACCGAATTAATTTTTCTTTTTCCTGTTGCACAATTTTTTAATAAAAGTTATCTTCTCAAATGGTTCATATTAGCGCAACCTTTTCATGTGCTCTATACGGTTATCAGCGGTGGTGCAGGTATGTTGGGTAAATATGAATGGAAAGGAAGAAAATTGTAATAATGATTTTCCAACTGAATGATAACGATGTGGTTTTTCCCGATCCGTCTCTTGCAGAAGCCGATGGTTTATTGGCTATTGGTGGAGATCTTTCTACAGCACGTTTATTGAATGCTTATCACAACGGAATTTTCCCCTGGTACGCCGAAGGAGATCCAATATGCTGGTATGCACCTCCTGAAAGATGTGTAATTTTTCCGCAGGACATTCATATCAGCAAAAGCATGAAAAAAATCCTTGCGCAAAACAAATTCCAAATAAAAATCGATACTTGTTTTGCAGAGGTGATTAGTCAATGTAAAAACATTTCACGTAAAGGTGAACATGGCACCTGGATAAATGACGACATGGAAAAAGCTTACATAGATTTACATAAACAAGGTTTTGCACATAGTATAGAAGCGTGGTACAATAACGAATTAGCGGGCGGTATGTACGGATTAAATATCAACGGTGTTTTTTGCGGAGAGAGTATGTTTAGTAAAAGAGAAGATGCTTCAAAAACTGTAATGATATGGATTTGCACACAAGTTAATTTCCGTCTTCTCGATTGCCAGATCCCCAATCCGCATTTATTAAGAATGGGGGCGAGGATGATAAGCAGAGAACTGTATTTACAGATCCTGAATCAATAATCAATTAGCAACTTCAGATAAAAATACCGGATTGGCTGGAGAGTTGATATCATATATTGCTATTCCTGTGCTTACATAACAAATAAGCAAATCACCATAACAGATCACATCTTCAAAAACCCTGTCGTTGATATTTCCTCTCAACCTTGGAGCTGCCGGATTATTGATATTGTAGATGCTCATGCCATTTGTTTTCTGACAAACATATAAAATGGAATCCTGTAGCCCAAGTCCATGTGGAGTCGGAATATGTTGGGTGGAAATAAGTACAGGATTCATAAGGTTACGAATATTATAACTATACAAGCCGTCTTCGGCAGGGCCGCAAGGTTGATTACCCCGAAGTGTAACAAAAGAAACACTATCATTAGCTACTACAGGATCGCAACTGCGTGTATGCAAGGCTTCGCCTAACAAAACTGGTGTAACCGGGTCTGAAATAGAGTAGATATACATACCGTCTGAAGAGCCAATAAACAATCTGTTTTTGTAAGGGAAGATCGTTTCTATTCCAAAGCGAAGATGTATGGTGTTAACTAAAACAGTATTCTGCGGATCAGAAATATCAAATACTTTTAGCGTGACATCATCTACGAGGTACAAATAATTATCAACTATGGTAAATCTTGCAAGTGAACCACCCTTACCTGCACTTGAAAAATTCTCTTGGTTATTTGTTCCATCTTTTGAACACGAAATCAAAAAAGCAAGGCAAAATAGAATGACAAATAATCTCATAAAATATTTTTATGGTTGATAACAATATTGATAAACACTATCAGCTACCCATCCTATTACTACAGAATCGTTATTCATTCTCGGACATTCATAAAAACCTGGTGTAGACGGTGCCTGCCATGGATAAGGTTGTTGAGAATTGTAAGCTGCAAACATATTTTTCAATCGTCTTACTTCTACGAACGCTGTAATATTACTGATATCAATCACCACCAGATCATTAAAATTATTGGCGTATATAAAATGTCCGCTTACCGCCATTTCTGTATTTCCGGGAAGTTCTATAAATGCTATCCGGTGTGCAACGGCCGGAACTCTGTTATCAATAAGATGTATGCCTTTACCAACATCGTTCTGAAAAATCATGTTGCCGTAAACAAATATTTTTCCGACTTTCGTTAAGGGCATGGCAGTGGAATGAAAAGTCAGTTTCTTATACAATGAGTCTGCACCATATAGCGGTCGTAAACCCAAGACTTTTTGATTATAATTAATATCAGGCCTGTTTCTATTTGGCCAGCAGGATACAAGCACCAGAGAAATAATAAGAGTAGCCATTATTTTCATAACAGTTATTTGCCCGTACAGAGTAAATAAATTATATTAATGCTGCACCAAATCAAAATAACCTGATTAAAAAATTACACTTACTTTTTGTTTATTATTGCTGACGCAGAATCATGATGCAGAAAAAAAGTTTTATACATACTATACTATTGCATCTTTTAAAAAAGAACAAGCTAGCTTTTGCAGGACTGATATTTATTTCGTTTTGTGTATTCTCAGCCATTTTTGCTTACATCATTGCACCGGATAATTCGCCTGATGCAGATCTACAAACGGTGGAGATTCAGGCAAAAAAACCGGGATACCATCAACAATTTATTCTTACTTCAAAGGAAATAAAAAATCATAAAAAAAATTTATTTTCAGGAACACCTAATTCCTTTAATTACCTTCCCATTAGTCATTTCAAAATACTAAACAACGGCATCGTAATACAACGGTATATAGATGAAGATACCAGCAACACACAGTTCATCAGCAATGCACAACTGGCGTATCCTGATGCACCTGAAAAAAATATCATTACCAAAAAATATATTTTAGGTACAGATACTTTCGGCAGAGATATTTTAAGCCGGATGCTGATCGGGGTACGGGTAAGCCTTGCCGTAGGTGTGATTGCCGTAATCATTTCTTTGCTGATTGGTATTACGTTAGGTGCAGTTGCAGGATATTATCGGGGAATTGCTGACAATATTATTTTATGGATCATCAATGTAACGTGGAGTATTCCCACATTGTTGCTGGTATTCGCAATAACCATGGCAGCAGGAAAGGGATTCTGGCAAATATTTATTGCCGTGGGTTTAACCATGTGGGTTCCGGTTGCACGTTTGGTACGCGGGCAAATTTTATCGATTCGTGAAATGGAATATGTGCAGGCTGCACGCGTTTTAGGATTCAGTAATTTCAGAATTATTTATCATCACATTCTTCCTAATATTCGCGGTCCGCTGATGGTAATGGCTGCCTCCAACTTTGCAACAGCTATTATCATTGAAGCAGGTTTGAGTTTTTTAGGAATTGGTATCCAGGCACCACAACCCAGTTGGGGATTAATGATCCGCGAAAATTATACTTTTCTGATCACGCACAATCCTTTGCTCGCTTTAATTCCGGGAATTGCTATCATGTTGCTCGTTTTATCTTTCAACCTGATTGGTAATGCAATGCGGGATTTATACGATGTGCGGCTTAGTCCGTAAAAGCCACCGGAACATTTCGGTTAAATCCTTCCTCCAGTGAAATAAAAGTTTCCGTTCTGTCGATGCCTTTTATTTTTTGAAGTTTATCATGCAGGATGGAGCGCAATTGTAAAATGTCTTTACAAACGATCTCTATAAACATGCTGTAATTGCCGGTGATGTAATTCAGACGAACGATCTCCGGTATTTTTTTTAGGTCTTCTGCAACATTATCGTACAAAGAACTTTTTTCGAGATAAATACCCACAAAAGCGGTGATATCATAACCAAGTGATTTAAGGTCAACATTTAAACGCGTGCCTTTAACGATCTGCAGTTCCTGCATTTTTTTAATGCGTACATGTATAGTACCACCACTCACGAAAAGTTTTTTACCCAGATCTGCATAGGAAATTTCAGCATTCTGCATCATGGCTTCAATGATCTGAAGATCTAATTTGTCAAAATTCAATTTAGCGGTCATTTCAAATACATTAATTTGATATTTTCTAATAACGAACTAATTTATTTGATATTTTCTATATTTTAAAAATTATTATTAAATAGTTTTTAAGTAAAGGGATATACGCTTAGTTTTGAGTCATCAAGTTCTTATTCATACTGTGGGGTGATGAAATTTTTGGCAGACATGCCTCCTTGTCTCGGAGGTGAGGATCACAGGATAAACATAGCATAGAGCCGTTTGAATAGCAATATTCAATCGACCGGGGTCGACCACCGAACTTTGTGCTACAGCTAACTGCCTCGTGAAGGTTCGAACCCTTCCCCTACAGCATACTAAAAGCCTTAAGATATTCCCTAATAACTTAAGGCTTTTTTTATTTTTGATAGTTGCCCTTTTTAATCAAAAATAGATGCTATTTAAATTCGGACAGGTTGCGCAGTACCCATTTCAAACTAGTGGTATTATTGAAAACTCCTCTAAATTATTTTGAATTATCTTAAGCAGATTAATATGTTGTATCTGCAATCAACCTTTCCATTCTCCTATTGATTTCTTTTTGTTCTCTTTTCACGAAGTATTAAGTTTTCTCCTACTGTAGCAGTATCCAAGGACTGGTGAAATTTAGAGCTTTCGATAGCAGCTTTGTCTACCCCTCACCCAAATTATACGCTACTAACTACGAGACTTACAAAGTCTATAACTGTACTCAGTATTTCAATATATTTACTGAAATACATTTATGAAGCTATCAATATTTTCAATATGTTTTATTTTACTATTCACTGCCTGCTCTCAAGATGATCCACCACTTCCACCAGCAGTTACTTCAACTATTGGCAACTTTAGTGTTTCAGTTCAAGACCGATTAGCAAATTCAGCTAAAATTAAGTGGACAAAACCTGCCTATAATGGTTCAACAACCATTAATTATAAAATATATATCTCCTCTTCTTTGGTTGCACAATCACTAATTGATACAAATTATGTAGTAAATAATTTGCTGCCTGGACAAACATACAATGGTAGAGTAGTTTCTTATACTTCCCCAGTAGATTCATCATCAGCCAACTTCTCAATTTCAGTTTTTCAATCGAATGTGAATGTACCTACCATCACCCTGGAAACTACAAAATTTATTTTGCTAAGTATGAGAGAAAATGATTTATCTGTCTCACTTTATTGTTACAATCCAGACAAAACATTACGGTGGAGTAAACGCAACCTAGGAAATATACCAACTAACTATGCAGCATATTCAAACGGCATTATATATTTCTCTGTTTCAACTTTTGATTACACAACCAACAACGCTTCTTCAAATTTTTATGCAATAAATGCGGTAACTGGAAATTACGTATGGAGTCAATTAAACAGTTCTATTATTAAAGATAACTTAGTGGCAACTAATAATATTATTTATGCGTCTACAAATTCAGCAAACGTAAATAGTATTGCTGCTTACTCGACCTCAACTGGCTCTTTATTATGGTCATTACCGATATCTGGAACATATGCTATTGGCGGTTTCTTTTTAGATGGAAGTAAATTGTATTTCCTTGCAAGAGCAACAAACCTTCAGCAACTTTATATAAAGTGTTTAGATATAAATACTCAAATAGAACAATGGAGTAAATTAATCAATTCCGGATCACCGAGTAAGATATACATGCTAAATGGAATATTATTTTTGACTTGTGGAGGAGAACTTTTTGCTTATGATAAAATTACAGGCAGGGTTGTATGGTCTAAACCTGGAGTAGACTCAAATCATCCTGTGGCTGGCAATAATCTGGTGTATAAATTGGAAACAGATCAGGGATTATATGCTTATAATTATCTAAATGGCAATACAGTTTGGCAATGGAATAGTGTGGGGTCATTTTTTATTGGCGGTCAACCTTATATTTCGGGAGAAAATGTTTTTCTGTTAGGTCTAGATAACTTTTATTTTCTATCGGCGTATAACGGATCATCTGGTTTAAATTATTACGAAAAATCTCTACCCTTTACCTATACGGAACACATGGTGGTTGGGTCGGATATTTATACTCTTAAAAGACAATCTATGAATACAGGCATACCCGCTTCTCAAATTGTAATATTCCATACCGTATCTGGTTCACCAAAAGATTCGTTTTCGATTCCAAATGGCGAAAGCTATCAACCGATAGGAATAGTTAATTCAAACGACCAGTTGGTGTATCCAAATTAAATCTGATTTTAACGTATCTATCATTAATCTTCATCTAAATCGGGGAATAAACCAGATTTACTCATTTCAATTAGTTGTATATCTTTCATTGCAACATAAACTGTATCACACTCTGCATCATTTGTATAAGAAAAAAATTGCCGAAGATTAGTTTCTCCTTGAGCCTCTAAATTAAATGTTTCATTATCTTCCCAACATTAAATTATGATGACATCAGAATCAAATTCTATTTCACTGAATGCTCATTATGCCGTAATTGAATACTAAAAAAAAGAAATGACCGTCTTTTTTTTATCCTTAATACTTTTAATTTTTGGGATCTTGTTCTTATTTTAAAATTCTATAAAATAGAGTCCGTTTTTCCGGTTATTAAAAATACCTATATTCGGTTATCAGTCATCTCCAAAACACATAAATGAAGAATTTCCGTACTAACCTCATCTCATTCTTACTATTAATTTTTATAGTTTTTTCATTTTTAGAATCATGCAAAAAGTCAGATTTCGGAAGTAATGGTTTAGTTGTAGAAGGAAAAATTACTGGACCAAACGGGCTGCCACTCGAGAATGTAACCGTAATAACAGGATCAGTAACTGTAACAACAGATGGAAACGGGTCTTTCCGAGCTACTAATTGCAGTTTTCCAAATGACGATATAATTGTAATAGCTCAATTAGATGGATTTTTCAAAGGTAGCCGAACAGTAAGAAAAAGAGAAGGTAGTAACCATTATGTACATATACAATTATTAAACCGTGAAATTGTTTCACAGTTTGAATCTTACACAGCAGGTTTAGCAATTTCTGGAGAAGCGACAATAAACTTTCAGTCGAACAGTTATATAAAAGAAGATGGTTCAATTTACGATGGAACTGTTTATGTTTATTCAGCATATTTGAATCCTCTTGATGAAAACCTTTTAAATCAAATGCCTGGTGACCTGAAAGGAATACGGACATCCGGCGAACTTAATGGTTTGATAACATTTGGTATGGTAAACGTAGAATTAGAAGGAGACGGTGGTATTAAACTTAAATTAAAGCCAGGTAATCCAGCAGAGATAAAAATGAAAATTCCTACAGCATTAATTGCTTCTGCGCCACCTTCTATTCCTTTATGGCATTTTAATGATTCTTTAGGTTTATGGAAAGAAGAAGGAATTTCATATAAAATTGGTGATACTTACATTGGAACAGTTACACACTTTTCATTCTGGAATATGGATCTCCCATACACTGGATCTAAAATTTCAATGAAATTTGTTAATCTGCAAGGCCGAGGGATTCCTAATTTATTCGTAAGACTTATCAATTTATCTGATAGTAGTCAAGCAGGTGATATTACTGATAATAATGGATATGTTGATGGATATGTTAATAAAAATTCGTCATATAGACGAGAGATTACGTATCAATGTGGTAGCAATTTTAATTTATTATACAGTGATATCATAGGTCCTTTCCCATTTGATACTGATTTAAGCGAAATAACTCTTAATTATATTTCACCGGAATATATTAATTTAACAGGAACAGCATCAACTTGCAATAATCAACCAATAATTACTGGGTATGTTGTGATACAATCAGGAAGTAATTCAGTTAAAGAACCTATAATAAACGGGACCTATAATGTAAACTACCCTACTTGTGGTGGTGTTTCTTCTACATTAAGTGCTACAGTAATTAACTTTTCAGAACCCCATTGGACGCAATCTTCTGCTATTACTATACCTTCTTATAGTCAAAACATACCTCTAATTCAAACTTGCGAACCCGTGAATGATTTTATCAACTTCACAGTTAATGGCCAAAATTTTCCATTTCCTTCTACTAATAGATTTTACTTTCGAGCATTTCAAGAGTATTATCCTCAAAACGGCTTTTACGATGTAGGAATACAAATTGATGACACAACAGGTGGTTTAAACACTTCACTTATTAATTTGAAACGCCCACAAAATGATAATGTTGCACCTGTGAGTATGGAAGTAGAAGATATATTATTATCTTATCCTCCAATTATGCAGGAAACATTTTATAGACCCATATCTTACACTCAAACACCTGTATTTACTGAGTATGGACCCTTACATTTATTTATTTCTGGTGGCTTTTCTGGAAGGTTTGTTAGACTATTACAAGGTATTCAAGATACAGTTAATATGACCTTAAGCTTCCGATGTTTGCGAGTTCCATAGAATATTGTAACAACAATTCTTTCTGATATGTTGAATTAATTTATGGGTCTAATTTACTACTGTAATATATTTTTAAAAATCACTTCAGTATTATGCCCATGATATTCTTTAATACACTTTGTCGCTAAAAATATTAAAGTTATGCTGTACTTCCTCCACAGCATTTCCCAATACTTTAACCACTAATTATTAAATACTTAGTGGTTTTTTGTTTTACATAGGTTTCACTAATAGTTTCAATTTTTAAAATCTACAAGCGCATATACGCATAAAATATTTTACAAAATTAATACAGAGGTTTACTGCTTATCATTTATGCAAATCAATTATTTAAAACAAAAGAGCCTTCTAAAATGAAGGCTCTTTTGTTTTAAATGTTTTCGAATCTAAATTTCTATAATCTATTTATCCATAATTATTTTACAACCCCCATCCGTACTGTTCCTTCCGCATTCTTCATTTCAATATAATACTTTCCCGGTGCGTTTTTTTCCAAACCTGTAAAGGAAATATTATTCATACCATTATTTAATGTTGCAGATTGTACGCTAATAATTTTTCCTTCATTATTTATGATCCTGAATAAAACGACCTCAGTTTTGTTTGATTTGATTACTACATTTATTTTGCTCGAAAATGGTACAGGATACGCTGATAATTGAGAGGCATTGAAATTATTGGACAGGCTAATGGTTTTACTGTAAAAGAAAGTACCATCAGTATTGATAACTTTTAAACGGTAAAAATTAAGTTTGTTGTTTACGTTATGTTGTACAAAAGAATAATTATGAAAAGATGCACTGTTACTTGTAGCTACTACCTCACCAACTTTTGCAAATAGAATACCATCATTCCCTGATTCCACTTCATAACGACTAACAGAAGATTCATTTAAAGAAGTCCAACTTAAATGATCTGAACCATTTTGATTTTTACCTGAAAAATCTGTGACCTTTACAGATAAAGTAGCTCCGGCGGGTACATAAACAGTTGCCGTGTCTTTACAGCCATTTCTCATTTCGGTGATTACTAAAGTATACATACCCTCGTTAGTAACCACATTATCTTTCAGTGAAGAAGTAAATAAGGAAGGGCCTTCCCATTTCCATTCAAGGCCGGATGATTCCCCGAATGGTGTGTTGTAATTACTCGCTGACTCATCACCACCTTTAACCATAACTATAGAAATTCCTCCAATTATTCCGGTACGATTTGCTGAGGCTACCGGCTTATTTTCATCTTTAGTTATTATCACACTGTCAACCTGTTGCAAACATCCCGGCGCAGGTGAAGTGGTAAGAAAATATTTACCAACCTTATCTGCTATTACAAAACTATTATTCGGATCCGTTATCATATTACCATTCATGGTAGACCAGGTATACATTGCTCCACTAACTACCGTTTGCGCTTCCAATTTTACAGTAGATACATTACATTTTAAATTTCCGGGGTTAAGTATGGTCGGTGGAATAACAGGAGCGTCCAGAAAATCGTAAGGTCCTGTAAAATCTGATAAAGCAGAAGTAAATGAAGAACTTGACCTGCTCTTTATCATCATCCTTGAAAAGGGTGAAGAGCAGGCATTACTAAAACCCATTACATCAAAACCTATTTCCGTTAAGTCTATCCCTACTTCGGCAAATTGACCTGCTGCATAAGATGCGGAATAATAATTAGAGGATACCTGACCAATATCTTTAGAGTGCGTACCCCAAAAAGGGCCAGGAGTTTCAGAAGTATTTACAGACGCCCAAACCGGCAGTGCTGCACCATTTTTAGGGATGATTTTTGCATACCCATATTCAGCATTTTGCCCGTCACCATGAAACTCTGTGATACCAACAAAATCAAATCCTGCTGGTATCACATTTTCAACAGTAGTTTTTGCTACCCAAATATATACTGCTATATCAGAAACTTCTGAACTTGAAAAGTCGAAAGTAAAATCCATATCCCCTGTTTCAATAATATTTCCTGCTGCATTAAAATTCCAAACTGAATGTCCTCCTGAAATAGATGGTCCCGAATTTGAAAATATGCCTGAATTTCCGTCATAAGAAATTCTTGATTTATATAATTCCAGATCAATAAAACGTACCCCGTTTGTTCCTAAAGTAGAAGCACCCATAACGAGAACAAGGTGATCCGGGTTACTGCCTGCCACAATAGTACCATCCCTTCTGATGTGTGCAAAACCATCAACAATATCAGTCTTATCAATCACACTACTTCCACTGGGATTAGATCCCCAGTTCGCCGGAGCCATTCCATTTTTGGCACCATTGGTATACACCGTTGAATCTTTTAATTGGCCACTCAATCCTATATTATCGCGGGCATATCGTGCATCCATCATTAGTTTAGCACCCTGAACTGAATATCTCGGATACGCCATACCAAGGGAAATATTAGGATTATATCCCGAAGAAAGTGATGCTGTAAACTGTGCCGCACCCGTAGTATCAATAATACCACGACCGGTATTTAATGGTTGACTTTTGAAAAACCAATCATCGGTAGATGTAGCATTAAATAAACCTGATAATCTTTGGTTTGAATACAGATCGCCATCCACAGCAAAAGTTGAAGCAAGGCCGGGATTGAATTGCGCTTGGGCAGAAGTTGCAAAAAAGCTGGTTGCAATTAAAATTACAAATGGTGTGTAAAGTTTTGTCATTTTCTTGGGTTGAGGTTAATCTGTCTTACTTGCAAATGCTAGAAGTATAGATAGATAATAATTACACAATATGCGAGGTAAATCTTCTGTGTAAGAGAGCGTAAAATGTACGTTAGGGACTGTAAAATTACTATTTAGTTTTACTTATGCAAGTTTTTGGGACAGTATCTTTACTAAGGCAAAAAAATATTTTGAATACATTATTTAAGGCAATAAACAGGTTGTAATTAATATACTGCTGCGGCATGGCAATTTTTATTTACTTGCGTAATTTGCGGATGCATTCATTTTTTAAATTTATTCCAAATGAAAAGTTTTAATAGAACTTAAAAAATTAAAAAAACTTTTAAAGGTATATATCTGATTCAGGTAATGTATGGTGATTTTAATGAGCGAATTAAAATGATAAAAAAATAAATCATTTAAATATAATTGTAAGCCCTACTTGTGAGGGCTTTTTATTTGTTCCTATACGGTATAAATCTATTTTCCAGTTTACAGATCAAATTCAATTTTGAGTTAGGACCTCACAGTACACATCCGCACATTTCGACAAGCTCAATGTGCTTCCCTTACACTCAATGTGCTTCCCTAAAGCTCACTGAGCTTGTCGAAGTGAGCTTATCGAACTGAGCTTGTCGAAGTGAGCTTGTTAGGCTTCGCCATAATTGTGTTACAATCTGTAGAAATACTTACTTAAATTTATTATCTGTAGAAAATTTTTCCGCTTACTCACGGCAAACTTATCAATTCACTGATTAAATCACTCTGGCACATTTAATGTAAAATGTGATTCAGGTTTTTCATAGGATATTGGATTTAAAACGGGACAAGATTTCTATCTGTAGTCCCCTTTTTTTTGTATAAAAAAACCCTGTCATTGCTGACAGGGCACAGGTAATAAATGTTTATGGATTATTTGATAACCTGTTGTGTTCCGATCATTTTACCATTAAGTAAAACGACTACCGTATAACCCCCCGGTTGTAAAATTCCTAATTGATTCATCGACATAACATTTGTTCCTTTGGAAGCAGACATTGTTTTTCTTGCCACCAACGTTCCGTTCATTCCTATAATATTTATTTGCGCAGTTGCTTTATCCGGTGATATGAAACTTACATTTAAAGTTTCTACATATGGATTCGGCATAACGCTGATGGTTGTTTCCGTTCCTGCAAATCTTACAAATCTCGTTTCACTGTACGTTATATTTTGATTTCCGTCATTTTGCTTTACCCTATAATACACAACTGTATGGTTGGCTAGTTCCGCAGATGCATCTTTAAAACTATACGATTTAGAACCATCCGCATTTAAAAATCCGTCTGTTATTAAGGCTACTGATTTAAAATGATTGTTATCAAAACTTCTTTCAATTTCAAAATGGTCGTTATTGGTTTTTGTTTCTGTATTCCATTTTAAAATGGCTTTAAGGCCTTCTGCGTTTGCATCGAAAAATGAAATCCTTACTGGTAACACTCTTAAAATCTCTGCATCAATCGGGTAAATACAAAAGAACCTTGAGATAGCTCCACCCACCGTTTCAACCTGGACACCGGTTGACATAGTGAACTTACTCTTATTAGTGAAAAGGTAATTAACCTTAACATCCAGGCTGCTTGTATCAATCCCGGTACGATTTGAAATAGGTCCTACTGTTTGCGAAACTCCATTATTGTTACCTGAGCCACTGTTAGAAAGATTATCTATAATTGTAAGCGCTGAAACAACTCCTGCAGGTGTAAAATGAAGACTTGCATCTTGAAATTCAACAAATTCTCTCGTATACATACCATCTCCATCAACATCTATAGCTGCAAATTCAAAATCTGTAAATCTATAAGCTGCTCCTGTATTAGTGATAAATTCAATTTCCCAATCAATTTTCGAACTACCAATGGCTGAATTACCTGTAACAGTAGGCTGCCAAGCATTATAATAACCATTGATTGAATCATCGATATTTGTAAGGGTAGCTCCATTCACTAAAGTTTTTAAAGTGATATAGGCATCCACTTCAAAACCTGTTACAGTTGTATATACTTTATCAAAAAAATATACAGCACCTTCTGCTTTATCGGTTCCTGATTTTAAAGTAGGCTTGCAAAATTTAAATACCGGAGTTTGTGCTTGAACGGTAGCGGAAGACAAGATCAGTGCACTTAAGGCACATGATAAGATGCTGATAAACTTTTTCATTTTCTGGGGGTTGAGGTTTTTGAAACTGCGATACTGTTATACATCATCAGTTTCTACGACAAACATATAGTACATTTTCTCTTTTTGCAATACCGTATAATTACGACGCCTTGCGTATTTTGCACAATATCAATCAAACGTAGTTTTCTTTAAATAAATCATGGCATAAAACAATATTTTATTAAATTATTTCTAATAAAACTTGTTAAAGTTTTTTATTTTTTATTGATATTTTACATTTAATCAAGAAAATTTCCTCCATTTTGCCGGTTCTTTAAAATAAAATTAAATAGATAGTAAATTTACATACGCCTTTAATAGACCATTTTAACTTTTTTAAAACCAAGAAATCTTCAGCAATAAATATTAAAGGTTATTTCAGGAAGTCCTTTTATTTTCGCAGATCAAATTTTTTGCACTTGGCCCAGAAAAAACTTTACCGCTTCGCTCAAATAAAAAATTTTGAAAATGTGCTGGAATACCCGGCTGACATTAAGGGTAAATGGGAGAATATATTTGGAACATCTGATCCTTTAACCCTGGAACTGGCCTGTGGAAGAGGGGAATATACCATTGGACTGGCGCAACTTCATCCGCAAAGGAATTTTATAGGCGTAGATGTGAAAGGCAACAGAATGTACATTGGCGCCCGTAAAGCTTTAGACATCGGGCTCAAAAATGCAGTTTTTCTCAGAACACAAATCGAACAGATCGATCAATATTTTGAACCGGGCGAAGTGGACGAAATCTGGATCACCTTTCCTGACCCGCAATTAAGATTGTCAAAAGCTAAAAAACGATTAACGCATCCACGATTTCTTCGCTTATATCATCAATTTTTAAAAACCGGCGGTTTGATCCATTTAAAAACCGATTCTCCTCAATTATATGATTTTACCCTTTTGGTGTGCGAACTCTATAACCTATCAATTGTTGAAAAAAATGTAGATGTTTTTGCAACAGGAGCGGTAAAACCGGAATTAAATATTAAAACACATTACGAAAGTCTGGACATTGCCAATAGTAAACAGATACATTATATCTGCTTTACACTTCCGGCAATAATTCCAGATAACGATGAAAAATTAAAAGAACTCATTAACCATGTACCCATTAATTGAAGGTGAGGATTTCTATTATAACACGGATGGCTATATTGTTCTTACAGAAAAATATCATTTGGAAAAAGGTTTTTGCTGCGGAAACGGTTGTCTTCATTGTCCGTACAATTTTATAAATGTATCCGAACCAAAACGTACTTCACTCCTGCATTCCCGCGATGTCAAAGAAAATCAACATAAAGATTCCTGCGAAACCAACTGATACGGTTCCGGTTCAAAGAGATTTTTTCAAAGATGTATATGAGGTGGTGAAACAAATTCCGAAAGGCCGCGTCACCAACTATGGGGCCATTGCAAAATACCTTGGAACCGCATTATCAGCACGGATGGTAGGCTGGGCCATGAATGCAGCTCACGCGGATCCAACTATTCCCGCCCATCGGGTGGTGAACAGAAATGGCATGCTGTCCGGTAAAATGCATTTTGGAGCGCCTGATGAAATGGAAAAAAAATTACGAAAAGAAGGTCTGAAAATAGAAAATGACCAGGTGGTGGATTTCAAAAATGTTTTATGGGATCCGGCTCTTGAGTTACTCTGATCATTAAGCATAATAAGGTGCAATCATCCAATATACAATAACGCCACTTAGAGCTACGTAAAACCAGACAGGCCAGGTTATCCGTGCTAGTTTCTTATGATTGGCATATTCTCCGGTGAGTGCCCGATAAGCAGTGAATAATATCATGGGTAATATAATTGCGGCCAATGGTATATGCGTTAGCAATAAAGCATAATACAGATAACGTACATTTCCCGCGGCGCTTACTTCAGCATCAGATAAAATACCATTATGATCAATATCGCCAAATTTTGTATCACCTGCTAACAAATGGTGTGCAATGTAACTCAACAAAAACAACACGGAAAACACAATAGCCGTGATCATAATATTCCGGTGTGCCACATATCTTTTCCCTTTTATAGCAAATAACCCGGCTAAGAGCAAACCCGCAACACAGGTATTAATCAACGCATTGATAAATGCAAAAACGTGTACATCAAAACCTTTTGAAATATTTAATTTGACCTTACCCAGTACGGCTACCGCTACAAATACAATTATAGAAACTGCATAGATAATTATCCTGGCTTTTTTATCATTTTTAGGTAATGCTGCTTGTAGCATATTAATTTGATTGTCTTTTTTTAGATAGAAAAGTTACCAGAAAGATCACCATTCCAATACCAATAAAAATTACGGGGAGATATGGAATAAACCCACGCAGAATGGAAGGTCGTTTTCTGTCTCTTTCCAGCATGAGCGTAGGTATATCTCTGGCCAGCAAGGATTGCTTTACCGTATCAAATCCTTCATACCACCCTCTCACCACACGATTGGAATCCAATAAGAAAAACTTTTCAGTATGAATAAACGCTGTATCAATATCCGTGTCGGCTATGCTGGCTTTAATTTCGTGAAGCGCAAAATCATAAATATCTTTTTTATCACCCGTTACCATCCACCAGGTATCATGATTTACATTAAAACGATCTGCAAATTTTCTCAGCGCCGGAACGCTATCATTTTCAGGATCAACACTAATTGATAAAAACTGTACTATATCCGGATTTTTGATAAAAGAATTCTGCAGTTTTTTCATGTTTTTTGTAAGTCCGGGGCAGATGGTAGGGCAATGCGTGAAAAAGAAATTAATTACAATAATCTTTCCTTTCAAATCATCTAAACTCACTTTCTTACCTAACTGATTGGTGAATTGAATATTCCGAACGGAATGCCATACAGTATCAGATATATTTTTTCCGCCTTTTTCAACCACCTGTACACTGTCATAAAAATAATGACCGGGCATATGAACAGCATCTTTGCTGTAAAATTTTACAATATAGTATCCTGCCAGTGGAATGAGGATCACCATTAACAAAGACACAATTGCTTTAGGATTCACAGTCTGTATTTTCAGATTTTCTTAAAAAAAAGCCATCGCTCAAAGGAACGATGGCGAATGAATAGCTTTAATAATATTAATCTTTCGCTCCTTCTTCTTTTGCAGGAATTGTTTGTTGCGTGTTCACTTTAGAACCACCGTCTGTATTTCTTAAATTTCTCCAGCTGTTACCATCCCAAAGGAAAGCGATTATGAACCAAACGAATAACATCAGTGGAACAACGATCGTCATGATCATATTTCTTACTTCCTCTCCCAGATGCATAAAAATAGAAACAATGTAATATGCTTTTGCCAGGGTAAGAATGCAAACCATTCCCTTGAAAAATAAAACAAGGTTAGCGCTCGGATGTTCGCCCTTATGAATATTATAGATCACCAATCCAATGATCAATTCTATTACGGTGATCAGGGAAAGTATCCAGAATGTTCTCCAGATTCTTTTAGTGCCTGATGCATGTTCCGGTGCAAAAGAAATTTCCGGTGAAATTGTATGTTGTGCCATAAATTAAATTAAAAGTTTTTGGTTAGATCAGATAAAAGCAAAGGAAAACAAAAACCCATACCAGATCAACAAAGTGCCAGTATAATCCTGCTTTTTCAATCATTTCATAATGACCTCTGTCATCAAAATGCCCCATTTTGGTTTTGATATACATGATGATATTAATCACAACACCACTAAAAACGTGGAAACCATGAAATCCTGTAATGCCGAAGAAATATCCACCAAAGGCAATCGGACCCGGCGTTGCCACTTCTTTCCCGTTAAACATTACCTCAGGCCCCCATGGATTTTTAGTAACCGTAGTTCCCCACTGTTCAATCTGCCCGTTTACCAGAACATCGTGTGTTCCGGTGATCAGATGCGTCCACTCCCAGGCCTGACAGCCAAGGAATGCAATACCACCCAATATGGTAAGAATCATATACTTTTCAACACCTTTACGATTCATTTTATGTCCTTCATGCACCGCCAAAACCATAGTAACGGAACTAAAAATGAGAATAAAGGTCATTAAACTCACAAATGCCAGCGGAAGGTTGGCGTGTCCGGCAAAGGGAAACGCATTGAATACGTGGTTAGGATCTGCCCAGTTATTTACACTAAAACGAATAGTGCCGTAACTGATAAGAAATGCGCCAAAAGTAAAGGCATCACTCATTAAGAAGTACCACATCATTACTTTACCATAACTGGAGTTGAAAGGACTTTTTCCTCCACTCCACCATTTGGTTCCTGCCGGTATTGCTGCTGTTGACATAATTTATATGTGTAATTATTATCTGATCATTAATAAAAATACCAATAAGTACAACCAAAGCATATCAACAAAATGCCAGTATGTACTCACCAGTTCTACAGGTATTGCACTATAATTTCTTACTTTTTTATTAAATGCTTTCAACGACAAAACGATCAATGCGATCACGCCGCCTATAACATGTAATCCGTGTAAACCAACAATTACATATAAAAAAGAAAAAGAAACATTTGCCTGTAAAGTAAAACCATTCCGCCACATATCGCTGAACCCTGCCACCTGCAATGCAAGAAAAGCAACACCTAAAATAAGGGTAACAGCCGTTAACATGCGGTAACGACTCATAAATCTTTGCTTAAATGCTTTTGATGCGAGGTACAAAGTAATACTGCTCGCCACAATTACAGCAGTACTATACCAGAATGCAACCGGCAAATCAAAGGTTGTCCAGTTGGCCTGGTTTCGCTTTACAATATAAGCACTGGTTAGTCCGGCAAACATCATTACAATGCTGCCAATGCCTACCCATAAAGTAAATTTATGCGGATGTATTTTATTTCTTTGTTGAACTGCCACTGCGCTCATGCTACTTTGTTTTCACTGCAAATGCAGCAATATTTTTTTCTCCGGGCTGCAACGGTTGCATCAGCATCGTTGCGTCGCCCTCTTGTACTCTATTAACTCTGTCAGCCGGATTCGTTTTATTAGCATACATGCTTAAAAAAACGATCATCAGGTAAAAATAAGATCCAAACATCACCATTTTAGCACTCTTCACACTCATGGTTATATATAATCGCACACATAAAAAAACCATGGCCAGATTACAAATCAAAATGATCACCATGCTCACCATTCCACTCAATTCAAAATACATCGGTAATAATCCAACCGGTATCATCATCACACTATACATCACCGTTTGAAGGGCCGTGAACTTAGTCGGACCTTTATCACTCGGCAACAATTTAAACCCGGCCTTGGTGTAATCCGTGTGCGCTACCCAGGCAATGGCCCAGAAATGTGGAAATTGCCAAAGAAATTGTATCGCAAACAAAATCCAGCCACCTGCCGAAAATGAATCCGTTGCAGCCACCCAGCCTATCAAACAAGGTAAGGCACCCGGTAAAGCGCCCACCAATACGGCAACCGAATTGATTTTCTTTAAGGGTGTATAAATAAACCCATACAGGAAAATACAGAACACACTTACCAATGCACTGCTCAGATTAAAAAAATGATACATCATCCAGCAGCCGCCTAAACCTGAAAACAAAGCGAACATAAACGCTTCATTAACTGTCATCCGACCGCTTGCCACCGGCCGTGAAGCTGTTCGTTTCATCAACGAATCCGTATTTTTTTCCAGTGCCTGATTAACCGCATTTGCCGAACCTGTGATCAGCATGCCTGCTACAAAAAGTAAAAGAACTAATACCAGTTTAGAATAAGTTGATTCATTAACTGTCTTCTCTGGTGTTGCTATTAAAAAACTTACTACCGTACTGAACACAACCATAAAACTCAACGTGAATTTTATAAGCTGAAAGTAATCTTTTACTTTACTTGCCAGCACAAATGACTTAGAGCCGGTTATCGTGTTCTTCTCCTGATACATTATACAAAGTTGAAGGTTGTAAGAAGGTAACAACCTCCACCACATTTTCTCTTAATGATGGCTTTCGTTTTCTCCAACAGGTTCTGTCTGCGGAATAAAATCTCTGCCATCTTTACCATAATCGTATGCCCAGCGATGCACTTCCGGAATTTCTCCAGGCCAGTTTCCATGTCCGGGCCTGATAGGCGTTGTCCACTCTAATGTATTTGCATTCCATGGATTCATATCCGTTACTTTTCTTCCTTTCCAGATACTGTAGAAGAAGTTGTAAACAAATAATAATTGTGCTGCAAATACTAATATAGATACGATACTGATAAATTCATTTAAACCACCAAACATCTTAAATGATTCCCAGTTGGAGAAATCATAATATCTGCGTGGCATACCGGCTAAACCTTCATAATGCATTGGCCAGAAAATAAGGTATGCACCCGCTATGGTGACCCAGAAATGGATATAAGACAACGTATTATTTAAATGGCGTCCAAACATTTTCGGATACCAATGATAGATACCTGCAAACATACCAAAGAATGAAGCCACACCCATTACAATATGAAAGTGAGCCACTACAAAATAAGTATCATGCAAGTGAATGTCAAGGGCAGAGTTTCCCAAAAAGATTCCTGTTAAACCACCGCTGATGAATAAACTTACAAAACCAATGGCGAACAACATTCCGGGTGTAAATCTGATATTACCTCTCCATATTGTGGTTAACCAGTTAAATACTTTGATGGCAGATGGAACCGCAATCAATAAGGTAAGTAACACGAAGATGGCTCCAAGGAAAGGGTTCAAACCGGTTACAAACATATGATGCGCCCATACCAGAAAAGCGAGAATGGTAATCGCAAACAAAGAACCTACCATCGCCATATAACCAAAGATCGGTTTACGGCTGTTGACAGATAATATCTCTGATGCCATTCCCATGGCCGGTAATAAAATAATATAAACTTCCGGGTGACCAAGGAACCAGAATAAATGCTGGAATAAGATAGCACTTCCGCCTTCGTTCGGTAAAATTTTACCTGCAACAACAATATCACTCAGGAAGAAACTCGTGCCCAGATTACGGTCGAATAATAATAATATAGCACCTGATAATAATACAGGGAATGATAATACACCTAATACAGCCGTAAAGAATAATGCCCACATGGTTAAAGGCATCCTGGTCATGCTCATACCTTTTGTACGCATGTTCAGTATCGTAGTGATATAGTTCAGACCGCCCAGTAAGGAAGACACAATGAACATGGCCATACTTACCAGCCACAGATCCATACCTATTTTACTTCCCATGGAGGCATCACCCAGCGCACTTAACGGAGGATAAATTGTCCATCCGCCACTTGCCGGACCAGTTTGAACAAATAAAGAAGAGACCATAATTACTGATGCCAAAAAGAAGAACCAATAACTTAACATGTTTAATAGCGGTGATGCCATATCACGGGCACCGATCTGCAGAGGGATAAGGAAGTTGGCAAACGTTCCGCTCAATCCGGCTGTTAATACAAAGAAAACGAGAACAGTACCATGCATGGTTACCAACGCATAATAAAATTCCGGCTGTAATTTTCCACCTTTTGCCCAATGCCCTAAAAAATCTTCCAAAATTGGAAAAGTGGCTTCTGGATATCCAAGTTGTAAACGGAAGATTACGGAAAATAATCCACCAATAATAGCCCAGATGATACCAGTCACCAAAAATTGTTTTGCAATCGTTTTATGATCCTGACTGAAAATATATTTGGTGATAAATGTCTCTTGATGATGATGTTCATGATGAGTATCATGAGCGTGGGACTGTACCTCTTGTAAATTAACTACACTGTTCATAGTCTTAATGTTATTATTAAAAATCCTTATAATTTTTTAGTACTAGCTGCTGAAACAGCAGAAGTAGCACTTGTTTTTGTTGTATCGGTGTTTACAGCAGGGGACGAATTTGCCGGTACAGCTGCCGGAGCAGTTGTAGGAAATAAGTTCACATATTCTGGTTTCTGCTGTGCTAACCATGCTTTATATTCCTGCTCGGTTTCCACAACAATTACTCCACGCATAGAGAAATGGCTTTTTCCGCACATCTGATCACAACTGATCTCGTATACAAAATTCGGGTTACCTGTACGTGCTTTCATTTCTGCAGTAGTGTATTGCGGGGTAAACCACATAGTTGTGGGTATTCCGGGCACTGCATCCATTTTCATGCGGAAGTGAGAAAGACCTACATCATGAATCACATCCTGTGCATGAATCACCAGTTTTACCGGGCGATCTACAGGCATATGCATTTCAGATGTATGAAGGTCATCATGACTTTCCGGATCATTGAAATCCACACCTAGCGTGTTCCCTGAAGGCTGATTATATAATTTGTAATTGATCTTTCCCAAAATTCCATCAGCACCCGGATAACGCATCTCCCAACCAAACTGGTGGCCGGTAATCTCGATCAGTGTTGAATTTTTAGGGGCATCGCTTGTAACACGGAACCAGAATTTAAGGCCGAAAACTACCAATACAGTCAAAAAGATAGCAGGTACTGTAGTCCATAACAATTCTAACTTGGTATTGTGCGGAAAATAGTAAGCTTTTTTACCATCTTTTTCCTGGTATTTAAAAGCGAACCAAAATAATAAGATTTGTGTGATCACAAACACCACTCCTGTTACTCCGATGGTAATCCAAAGCATCAGGTCAATTTTTTCACCTTCCACCGATGCTGATCCTTGAGGAAACAAGGTTTTACCATAATATAATTCATTGCAATACCATGCTCCGATTAATCCAAGAATTAGAAAACTGATCAGCAAAAACCCATTGATGCGGTTATTTTGCTTTCGGGTTTTTTCTTCACCTTTTAATACGCTTACATATTCACTCGCCTTCGAGATCTGGAAAATAACCACGAAGATCATTATTACAATCACTGTAAGAAAAAGCTCTTTCATTGTCTGTTTTTTTGGGCTGCAATTAAATATGCAGCTTGGATGTTATTGTCTTTCAGTTCATTTTAAGTATGATGTATCATACTTTCTTTCAGGAACGGATGATTACTTGCCAGCAATGAATGGCTTGACAAATATCTACCAACGCTCCACATAATTACGCCTATGAATAAACATGCAACACCAAATTCAAATGGCATTAATTCAGCATGTTCATGTAAAGTGCCCGGCATCACCATCAGATAATAATCTATCCAATGACCAAAGATGATCAGCACCGCTGTAAACGTTACAACTGTCCAGTTACGTTTGGTCCCTTTTTTCATTAAGATTAATAACGGGCAAAGGAAGTTTACAATTAGATTGAAGAAAAAGATGCCTTTATACGGACCTGCTTTTTCTGCTGTTCCAATCCTTTCAATAAAATATTTAGTTTCTTCAGGCTGATTACTATACCAGATGAGCATGTATTGAGAAAACCACAGGTAAGTCCAGAAAATAGAAAACGCAAACATGAATTTTCCGAGATCATGCAGATGTTCTTCTGTAACATATTCCAGTTTACCCCTGTTTTTAAGGTAGATCACAAATAAGGCTATTAACGATAAGCCAGAAACAAAAGTACTGGCAAAGTTATACCAGCTAAACATGGTACTGTACCAATGTGCATCTATACTCATGATCCATAACCAGGGAATGGTGGATGCTACCGTAAGCCCGAAAACAACAGTAAACAAAGAAGCCCAAACTGTATTTTTCCAAACCCATTTTTTTCCTTCTTCATAATTCATCGGACCACTCTTATCACTTTCGAGGCTCATAGATCTCATCTTCTTTCCCAGGAAATACCACAAGAAAATAGAAACCGCTGAAACTATGGTAAAGAAAATCGGATTTAAAAATCCTTTCTTGCCATTTAAAATATGATCTTTTGCAACTGATTCTTCGTCTAACCAATGGTAAATATCAATTCTGTCGCCCCAAACGATAGCCATTAATATTACAAAAGTGATAATACCTAAAACCGGAACCACACTAGAAATTGCTTCCGGCACTCTTCTAAGCGCAATTTGCCAGCCGCCCATTGCCATAGTGGTAACACAAATAAAGAACATAGCTGCATTCACCACCAGCAACCAGAATACACTGTTTTGTAATAACACTGCCCAGAAACGTGTGCCTTGCGTATGAGTTCCTTCACCACCACCATGTACTACATGTTCGAACGGATGAAAAGCGATCATTCCGTACAGTACTGCCACAATACCAGCGGCCAACAGACCATAAGTCCATTTCTTGTAACTGCCCGGTAATTCAAACTGATGATTCATCTACAATTATTTTAAAGATTATCCTTTTTTTGCGGTTGTATCGGCTGTTGCTACAGGAGTTGCGTCAGCTTTTGGTTGTAAAGTTCTGATGTATTTAACCAGTTGCCACCGTTGTTTCCTGTTTACCTGCGATGCATAACTTCCCATTACTCCTTTTCCATAAGTTATGGAATGAAACATAGTACCATCAGTCATCGTTGTGTATACACCACCCGTTAAATTAGCCACCCCTGCAACTTTTGCCGCTACAGGACCATTACCATCTCCTTTTGCACCATGACAAACTGCGCAATTGATATTAAAGATCCTTTGTGCTTCCTTCATTTCTGCCGGCGAAAGATCTGCCAGCGGGTTTACAACAGCCGCACTCATTTTATATCCGGTGGTATCGTTAGCTATATTATAAGGAAACAGTTCACCTCTTTTGATAGTGCCCTGAACAGGTTTGTTATCATAATAGATAGCCTCACCACGTTTTTCCGGATCTGCTGTAAATACGGCTGAATCTCTGGTGGCATAGGTTTCATACGCACGGCTGTAAGTCATGTCCGGCGCATATATTGTGCCCGGTGATCTTTTGCCGGAGCATGATGCTATCACCGCAGCAGCAGTCATCAATCCAAAAAATCCGATAATTATTGTTGTTTTTTTCATCCTGAAAACTTCAATTGTTTAAAGAAGTACGCTTCTTAATATCCTTTTTCTTCTCTGTATAATTTTTGTTCCCTGTCATATCTTCCCAGCCACCAGCCTGTTTCTGCTATTTGAACATTGATTTCTTTTGCACCGGCATTTTGCAAAAAATTCTGCACCTCTCCGTCATTTGTTTTATCTGTACACTCTATTGCCATAATAAAAAGATCATCTGTAGCCCTCGGGTGGAAATGATGTTTTTTTACAAATGGAGAAAGCTGACACAGATAACAGAATGTCAATACCATTCCTACTGCTGAAAATAACACCGTTAACTCAAAAGTGATCGGTATCCAGGCCGGTAAAGCAAAATTGGGTTTACCGCCAATATTCATAGGCCAGTCTTTGGTAAATACCCACGTCATAAAAGATAACGCAGTGGTTGTACCGGTAATGGCATAAATGAAACCTGCTGTATGTAAGCTTGTTTCGCGGATACCCATTGCATGATCTAATCCGTGTACAGGAAAAGGTGTATACACATCATGTATTTTATAACCTGCTTTTCTTACGTTCTTTACAGCAGGAAATAATACTTTCTCATCATCAAAGGCACCTACAACAAACTTTTTAATTCCTCCGGCCATTTATCAAAATTTAATATTCAAAATGTAAAGTCTAGTGTGCGTGTTCAACTTCTTCAATATAGAATTTTTCCGCATCTGCTTTTTCAATATCCGTCATTTTCACTTTATAATTTTCACCGCTGGTTTTTAAGATTGATTTGATCTCCGCCACAGCAATTACAGGGAAATATTTTGCGAAAAGGAAGAAACAGGTAAAGAACAATCCGAATGTACCCAGATAAAATCCGATCTCATAAATAGAAGGACTGTAATAAGTACTCCAACTGGATGGAAGATAATCGCGGTACAATGACGTAACGATAATTACAAAACGCTCATACCACATACCGATGTTCACCACGATACTCATAAAGAACGTTACGGTGATGTTCCTTCTCAGTTTGCGGCTCCAGAATAATTGCGGAGATACCACGTTACAGAACATCATCAGCCAGTAACTCCATCCATATGGTGAAAATAAGTTTGCCCTGTTCTGGCTGAAAGCATACCACTCATACGGGTTTTGACCGTACCACGCAATGAACAACTCTGTTAGGTAAGCGCAACCCACAATACTACCGGTTAAAACGATAACCTTGTTCATGGCTTCTATATGACCTACAGTGATATAATCCTGCAATCCCATTACTTTACGAACAACGATTAACAGGGTTTGCACCATGGCAAATCCACTGAAAATGGCGCCCGCAACAAAGTATGGAGGAAAGATCGTGGTATGCCATCCTGGAATTACAGAAGTGGCAAAGTCAAAAGATACAATCGTGTGTACACTCAATACAAGTGGTGTACTTAAACCTGCCAGTACCAGTGATAATGACTCATGTCTCTGCCAGTGCTTGGTACTACCTGTCCATCCGAAAGAAGCAATACCATATAATAATTTTCTCAGTTTCGTTTTAGCACGGTCTCTTACAGTTGCCAGATCCGGAAGTAAACCAGAATACCAGAATAATAAAGAAACGGTGAAATAAGTTGAGATCGCAAATACGTCCCATAATAAGGGTGAGTTGAAGTTCACCCACAACGGACCTCTTGTATTTGGATAAGGTAATACGAAAAATGCCATCCACACACGACCCATATGCCAGATCGGAAATTGACCGGCGCACATCACCGCAAAGATCGTCATGGCTTCTGCTGCACGGTTAACTCCTGTTCTCCAGCCTTGTCGGAATAACAAAAGAATAGCAGAAATAAGGGTTCCGGCGTGACCAATACCTACCCACCAAACGAAGTTGGTAATATCCCAACCCCAGCCGATAGTTTTATTCAGTCTCCACTGACCAATACCATAAGTAACCTCACGGTATACACTATACACACCAAATAATAGCAAGGCCACACTGATATAAAACCCAATGTACCAAAGCTTACTCGGCTTCATTTCTATCGGGCTGATGATATCTTCGGTTACCTGATGGTAATCTTTATTACCATCTACAAGTGGTTCCCTTAGTTGTGATTCGTATTTCAATAATGACATATCAAAATGTTCTTAAGGTTTATGATCCAAAGGTTGTGATACACTTACCTTGTTTCAGTTTTTATTTTTAAGCGTGTGCTTTTTCACCGTGAATCTGACCTTCCTGTTCCATTTCAGATCCTATTTTTCTTTCTGTATTACGCACCTTCGCTAAATAGTTCACATTTGAAAGCGTATGTAACTGGTCAAGTACATAGAAACTTCTGTTCAACTGGCTTTCATTTCTGATCTTCCAAACTTCACTTTCACGGTCGTTGATATTACCAAACATGATAGCATTGGTAGGGCAGGCCTGTGAGCATGCTGTTTGTAAATTTCTAACAACTGAAGGATCCTGTAGTTTCTTAGCTTCCAGTTTCCCTTCCTGTAAACGCTGGGCACAAAAGCTGCATTTTTCCATCACACCTCTTGAACGAACGGTAACATCAGGGTTTAACACCATTCTTGTTAGATCGTCATTCATCTGCAATATCACTTCATCGGTAGTATTGCCGATCAGTTCCAGCTGATTGTCTTTAAAACTATCTGATCCGTTATAATCTAACCAGTTAAAACGACGAACTTTATAAGGACAGTTATTAGCACAATAACGTGTTCCGATACAACGGTTATAGGCCATCTGATTTAAACCTTCGCTGCTATGGTTAGTTGCGGCAACAGGACAAACGTTTTCGCATGGCGCATTATCACAATGCTGACATAACATCGGCTGGAAAATAACATCCGGGTTGGATGGATCTCCTGTAAAATAACGGTCGATACGTAACCAGTGCATATCGTGGTAACGGGCTACTTCCTGTTTACCTACCACACTTATATTATTTTCGGCTATGCAGGCTACAACGCATGCACTGCAACCGGTACAGGTATTCAGATCTATGCTCATTCCCCATTTTACACCCGGCTTGTCGAAATGCGGATATAAAGTGGCATCTTTTTCATAATCATTGCCATTTTTTGGCATTATCAATGCACGTTCTTCTCTTGGTTCTTCCAGTAATTTTTCTGGATTAGCTGTGAAGCTGGCGTAATTAGTTTCATAAATAACCGGTCTTCCTTCTGTAAAAGCATGAACCTGTGTTTGCGCTAATGCATACACATTTGCTGTTTTTTCAACCGTACAGGCTGAACTGAAAGAAACTGTATTACCTGAAATAGTTAAAAGCGGATACACATTTTGACCTGTTCCTGAAGCAGAACGACCTATGCGGTCCATACTCAGCTCAGCATTGGCACTTTTACGGCCATACCCTACTGCCAGTCCAATTACATTCGGATGCATTCCCGGAATAATCATTGCCGGAAGTTCTACTGATTTGCCATTGATGCTGATTTTTACAACAGGCTTTTCGGGGTGAACTTCGTAATCATCGGCATCTTTTTTACTATGATTGGCAGCCGTAACATCAACACCGATTAGTTTTTTAGCCATATCAGGGCTAATCATTGCATAGTTGTCCCATGTTACTTTAGAGATAGGATCAGGTGTTTCCTGTAACCATGGATTGTTAGCCTGAGAGCCATTACCCACTGTAACGTTCTCATACAAAATATATTCTGTAGCGCCGCCTTTTATAGAAGCGATTGCTGCGGCAGCCGTACTTACTGATGCGGAATTGAAAGTTGCAGCAGTACCGGTTTCGGCTATTGTTGCGGGTTCAATCACACCATCCTGCAGGGCTTTGTACCAGTTATCTTCACTTCCTAATGTAGAAAGCCAGAATTTTTTCACATAATTCTCGTATTCATCTGCTCCATTTTTCATGGATCCCTGAGAAGGAGTTCCCGAAACGGCTTTTGGTGACGGTATGGTAGAAGAAGTACTGTCATTTGTTTTGGCCGTCATCGGCAATGCAGAACCAGAAATGCCCGACCATTTGATCAGAGATGTCTGGAATGGACGCGTCTTGAAAAGTGGGTTGATCACCGGTTGAATCATACTGAAAAAGCCGGATCTGCTTTCCGCATCGCCCCAACTTTCCAGCCAGTGATGATTGGGTATAACAAATTTGCACAATTCAGTAGTTTCATCCATGGTGCTGTTAAAAGAAACGGTAACTGGCACTTTGGCCATCAGTTCACCCAGTTTTTTACCGTCTGCAAAGCTGTATACAGGGTTACATCCCTGAATCAGCAAAGCTCCTACAACACCGCTATTTATATCAGTAGCAAGCTGATACATTTCTGCATCAATGCCTTTTCTTGTATTTAAAGTAGTTCCGAAATCAATGGTGCTGCCATTTGCGCCAATAATTTCATTTATAGCATTTACAACAATTTGAATATTTACATCATTACTGCCGCAAACCACCAATGCCGCACCTTTGCTGGCCATGAGGGCACGTGCCGCCAGATCAATTCCTTTATTAAGATTAGTATCAGCTAAAGATGGTGCTGAAATACCTCCGCCTAATTTGGCCAGCAGAGCTGAAGCGATAGCCCCGGTTTCTGAAGGCTTATGAATAAATCGATCATCCGCATTTGATCCTGTTAAGCTCATCATACTTTCAAAATGAATATGACGGCTCAACGTTGGTTTTTCTCCTTCAACTTTACGATTGAGACTATATTGCTTATTAAATTCTACCGGGCTTAACCAGGATCCCAGAAAATCTGCACCGAGACTTACAATGGTGCGTGCCCTGTCTAATCGATAAGAAGGAATCATTCTTTTACCATAACTCGCTTCGTTGGCCAATATCATTCCGCTGCAGCTCATGGCATCGTATTGAATATGGCGGCTGCCAGCAGGATATTTTGCCAGAAACTGGCTGATTACCTGTAATGTAGAAGGTGAATTTATAGTAGAAGTAAGAAGTACAACTGGTTTGCCATTGATACCCGCCATGGCATTGGCCACTAATTTATCGATAGCTTCAAAAGTACTTACTTCTTTATGGTCTCTGCCACTCAACTGAAGTGGATGACGAAGGCGCGTTGTATCATAAAGATCTAACACGGATGCCTGTACACGAGCGCTCGTTGCACCACGGGTAACAGAGGATAAGGTATTTCCTTCAATTTTAATGGGACGTCCATCACGCTGTTTAACCACTACACTCACTGCATCTCCACTGTCAATATAAGTAGAGGCATATAAGTTGGACACACCCGGTATTACATTATCCGGCCTCTGTAAATAAGGAACGGATTTTCTAACAGGCATTTCACAACTTGCCGCCAAAGCAGCAGCAGCCGTGCTGAATCCGAGATATTTTAAAAAGTCGCGTCGAGGGGTTTTACCATTGAATCCCTGGTCAATATCTTCCAGCGGAAGCAAATCCTCTTTGAATTCTTTATCTGCAGAATCTTTGAAGCCTTCTGTTTGATGCAGTTGTCCAAAATTTCCCCAGTATTTGTTTTGACTCATAGTACAATTTGAAAATTCGTGTATTTGAAAAGTTGGATTTACCGCATGTGCTGCCACATGCTTTTCAAATTTCTATTAGTAATGGCATTTCTGACATTCAGTTCCGCCGATTTTTTCAACCGTTACACTGTCCATTTTATGGTTTTTCATATCAGTATGGAACTTTTCATAAATGCTGTAAAATTTATTTCCTTCACCGGTTTCTTTATTATAGAAATCTACTTTGCTTTCGCGGTGACAATTGATACACCATCCCATGCTCAGGTCTGCAAACTGATATACTTCTCCCATTTCCTGAATATTTCCGTGACAAGTCTGGCATTGTTGCTTTCCAACTGTTACGTGCTGGCTATGGTTGAAATAGACATGATCGGGCAGGTTATGAATTTTTACCCATTCGATCGGACGTGATCCGTCGGGCGCGCCATCTCCGTTACGATCGGCATTATACTCTTTCGTATCAGGATTCCATCCTGCGTATTTATATAATTTTTGAATTTCTGCAGTGCCGTCCACTGAACCACCGTCTTCTTTCACAATAGGTTCCCCTGCGTATGCTTTTACTGCAATGTGGCAGTTCATACAAACGTTTACAGAAGGTATTCCTGCATGTTTGCTTTCCTGTGCTGAACCATGACAATACAGACAACTGATCTGGTTTACACCGGCATGTACCTTATGAGAATAATAAATAGGTTGAACGGGTTGATAATTTTTCATCCTGCCCAGACCGATAGCACCATTAATCGTATAATATCCACCTAATCCGAACAATAAAAGTGTACCGGCCATCAGGTAAGTTTTATTACGGTAAAAAGGAACGGGCTCTCCTCTGTGAATTCCTTCTTTTTCATCCGTCAATTTGCGGAGGTTGCTGTTAACCTGTAATAGTATAAAACCCACAAGCGCTAATACAAGTGTAAGAATTCCAAAAAGCAGTGAATTATCTGATGCGGGAGCTCCGGCCGTTCCACCTGCAGGATCTACAGTGGGAGCGGGTGGTGCATATGCATCCACATATGCCATGATCGCATCAATTTCTTCATTTTTAAGGTTGGGAAAAGCCGTCATCACCGTTGGCTTCCACTTATCGAATAAAGTTTTAGCATAAGCATCCGTAGCAATCATTCCTGCCGGATTTTTAACCCATTTGTAAATCCATCCGTCTGGTTCACGGTCTTTCCAGCCTTTTAAGGCAGGACCGGCAAAATCTTTATCTGGTTTATGGCAAGATGCACAATTCGCTTTATAAAGGGCTTCTCCATTTTGAGCAGCAGCAGAATTGATGAATAAAACAGACAAGAGAACTATAAAACTTATGGAAAGATTTGTTAAGATTTTTCTATAGCAACTCATAAATATCGGGGCTAATGTGGAAAATTTCCTGATTTGTATGCAAAAATAAGGGTAGATGCCGACAATATATCAACATTTTAATAATTTTTTTTCCTTTGCCTGGCTTGATTTTCAGCGATTTGTGGCACCTTCAATATTATAATTGTCATGCATTTGTAAACAAAATTTTTATGGGTATAACCTTCGATTCTTCACCATCTTTTCAGGATGATTAACCACATTTGCAAAATGTTAAACAAGTTGAAACGGAAATGGAATGTGTCGGGAACTGAATTTTTTTTTATATTAACCACCTTTGCTGTAACGGGTACTGTTACCGCCTGGGTAAGCCGATACATCACTTCATGGTTTGCTGTTGACCGGTTTAGTTTTAGCTGGTGGAGCTTAAAAATTCTGGTATTACTAGTGGGCTACCAAATTTTTTTGTTGTTTTTTGGTTTTTTATTTGGACAGTTTTCTTTTTTCTGGAAATATGAAAAAAAGATCTTTCGTAAATTGGGTATTGGTATAACACCCGAGTTTAAACATATTGCCATTTTTGCCTCGGGCGGCGGAAGTAATGCAAAAAAGATCATTCAATATTTTAATCGTCCTGAAAACAAAGTATCTCCTGCAAGAGTTACATTAATTATATGTAACCGACCGGATGCCGGCGTGATCGAGATTGCGAAATCAGAAAAAATACCTTTCCTAATTATAGATAAAGCTTTTTTATCAACCAGTAATTTATTCCTGAAGCATTTAAAAAATATGGATCTGATAGTACTGGCTGGATTTTTATGGAAAGTGCCTGATGTACTTATTAAAAAATTTCCAAAAAAGATTGTAAATATTCATCCGGCCTTACTTCCAAAATATGGGGGAAAAGGAATGTACGGCCATCATGTACACGAGGCCGTAATAGCCAACAAAGAAAAAGAAACCGGAATTACCATTCATTATGTGGATGAACACTATGATAAAGGAAAGATCATTTTTCAGAAATCATGTGCCGTAGATTTGGGTGATAATGCTGCAACGTTAGCGGCCAAAGTGCTGGCGCTGGAACATTTTTATTACCCGCAAATAATTGATTCCGTATTAAAAGCGAAATCCACGTTAAAAGAACGCTCATAATTTATCTGCTTACTGCGGTGCATTAGTTTCGGACTTTTATGAATAAACTGTACATATTCTTTTTTTCATTTATACTACTGTTCGGTATCTCAGTAAATGCTCAAATCAACATTTCAGGAACAGTATATGACATCAGTAAAAAAAATTTAGTAGAAGGCGTAAGAGTGATTAATTCTGATGGAAAAATAATTACCACCGACTCTTTGGGAAGATATTCCATCAATGTTCAGTTGAATGACACGATTAGTTTTTTTTACAGAGGTAAACCCACGCAACCTTTTCCGGTAAACAAAATCAGCAACCCTGCACAATTTGATATTTCGCTGCATACAGTTGTTGAATCCAGATACAAAGTACTCGCCGATATTAAAGTATATTCCAAATCATACAAAGAAGATTCTATGGAAAACAGAGAAACGTACAAAGGAATTTTCAGTTACCGTAAACCGGGCTTTCAAACTACCATGTCGCCGTCTGGCGTTGCCGGAGTTGATCTGGATGAAATCATCAACATCTTCCGCTTCAGAAGAAATAAAAATTTAAGAGCATTTCAAAACAGGCTCGAAAACCAGGAACAGGAAAAATATATTGATCATCGTTTCAGTAAAACAACGGTTTCAAGGGTTACAGGTTTGGTGTCGCCCCAACTTGATTCGTTTATGATTATTTACCGGCCCTCTTATTATTTTACGCAGCAAAGTAATGATGCTGTTTTTTATCAATATATATTGAATTGTTCCTATGCTTTTAAAAAAGAGAGAACCTGGGATGAGCAGAAATAAGCAAAAAAAATCCGGAAAATTATTTCCGGATGCGATTAAATTTTTTAGAAATGATATCCTACCCTGAAGGAAAACAAACCAACAGGAATTGATTTTTTCAGATCTGCATATCCATCAACATAATCATTATTATTATCAAATCCGTATACATATCTTCTGCTCTGCTTGTTGCGTATGGCCACACCTACTGAATATTCAACTGATAGCCGATCGTATATAGTTTGTCCTCCGAAATGCACCGCAATATCAGAATACTTATCGTATTCTTTTACATAGGTATCGGTAAATGAAATTGAATTACTGCTTGGTACACCTGTAACGATGGATCGAGAACCATATTTATAAGACGTATTATCGTAGGAAATTCCCATGTAATATCCATCCATAGCCTCTCCGTCAAAATATACCCGCGGCTGAATAGAAAAGTATGATCCTGTTTTATATTTTGGTTTTTGATCTTCTGACGCAAACAGGTATAAATTTCCCTGACCGCCATTCCAGTTCAACGTATAATCTCCATCCTCAATTTTTCCAATTTCCAGATTATCCACTGTTTCTTTTAAATAGTTTTTTATGGTGATGCCGGCGCCCACTTGTACGGAGAATAAATCGGACAGCCTTCTCTCATAAAAAACAGGCACTATTCCAACAAGAAATGATAAAGGCGCAATTTTTATAATGTTTGTTTCACTGGAACGATTGTATTTTTTTTTGTTTGTGGCTGATGTGTCTTTGCTAAAATAAACAGTTTGCTGTGCAGAAGTTGTAAACACGATACAGATTAGCAAAATGGGTAGAATAAATCTCATACAAATTTTCATGAAATGGTTTTTTACTGATGAAGGTAGAGTATATTGCTTTTCAATTTTAAAATCAACAAAAGAAATTTATGAAAGCATATTTGTCTGGGTTATTATTTTTGTTTGCATTATTCTTTTCAGTAAATGCAGATGCACAAAGTTTTTCCGTAAAATGGGGCGATAATTCAAAACTTAAATATGACTTTGATGATGCTGTACCTGTTTCCAATGGTAAGTATATTATATTAAAATTAGAGGCACAGAAAAGAGGTATGTTTAGTGGAACACCAAAATTGACACCTACTGTAGTTTTGGTAGGTGCAGACATGGAACAGATTTCAGAACAGGAGATTCCCATTGAAGAAAAGAATGCAAATTTGCGGGGTTTTGAAAAATATGGAAATAATATTTATTTCATGTATACCGCTTATGAAAGTTCTGAAAAAACCACCACTTTCTATGCAATTAAAATAAGTGAAAAACTAGAAATAATTTCAAAAACTACTTTAGGGGTTTTTAAATCTGATAATAAAGGAGATCAGGCAACACCAACTTATAAGATTTCAAACGATTCCAGTAAAGTGTTGTTATTTGTAGAGGGTCCAGAGAAAAGGAAAGAAAATGAAAAATATTTTATCGGTGTTTTTAATACGGATTTGAAATCATTATGGAGCAAGGAGGTGGAATTACCCATACAGCAACGATACCTTGCCGTGTATGATATGGATGTTACCAATGATGGCAAAGTATATGTGGCTATTAAACATTATGAAAAAGAAGTATCCCGTGAAAGCGTTAGAGAAGATGGTGATAAAATTCCTTCTTATGTATACAAAATGCTGGTATATAAAGATGCCAGTTCTAAAAATGAGGAACTGGTTTTTAATTTCAATAATCAATTTATACAGGGGACACGTTTAATAAATGCGGCTGATGGATCTGTTGTTGTTGCAGGTTTATATAAAAGAAAACCCAACGGAAACATTAATGGTTCATTTTATGTTAAACTCACAGCAGGATCTGGCGAGATTAAAAATCCTAAATTGATAGAATTTCCAATTGAGTTAATCACACTGGTAGATAAAGATAATTATGCCTCCGATAAATCTAAAGATCCGGGCTTGTATCCTAATTTCAAAATCAGAAGTATATTAACCAGAAGCAATGGAAGCATTGATTTAGTTGCTGAATATTACAAATTAGTGATAACAACGTATACCGATGCGAGAGGCGGATACAGCAGAACCACATACAACTATTATTACGGAGATATTGTAAATACCAATATTGATGTAAATGGAAAAGCATCATTTACAAGAATTCCAAAGAATCAAAAAATGACCAACTCCAATTTATTTCTGGGAATTTTTAGTTTTGTTGAAAATGATAAACTAATCATTTTATATAATGATGATGAAGATAATATTGACCGTGACCTAAGTAAGAAACCAGATGATGTGATGAACTTTAAGAAATCTGTTTTTGCTGCAGCTACGATTGACAGTAAAGGTACACTCAGCCGACAAGCCATTTATAGTCACAGAGATGAATCATATATTACTATTCCAACAAATACAACCCGAATTTCACCCACCAAATATTTGATTGTTTCTGATTTGCTCAAAACATTCAAAAAAAGAACGAGGTTCGGCGTAATGACGATGAAATAAAACTGTATCACTTTATTTATATGCCTCTGGAAACAGGGGCATTTTTTTTACCGAAAAACTATTTTCAGAGAACCTGCGACTGTTACATTACAATAAAACTGCAATTATGTAGAATAAATTTTATATTGTATTAAATATATATCTATGCAAACAATCCTGCCCGTTCAAAATGCTGACAGAGAAAAGATAATGGATGTATTAAGAGGATTTGCGCTCCTCGGTATTTTTATAGCCAATCTCCATCATTTTAGTTTCTATAATTCCAATAATGTTACAGGACCGTTTCATTATTCTTTTGATGACATCGTAGAATTTTTTCAGGGTGTTTTAATAGAAGGAAAATTTTATTCCATATTTAGTTTATTGTTTGGCTGGGGTGTTTCGCAACAATTATACAGGGCCGAAAAAAAAGGTATTAATGCCTTGCCAACTGTTAGAAGAAGATTAGGGTGGATGTTATTATTAGGGCTGATGCATCTCTTTATTTTATGGACTGGTGACATCGTTGCATTTTATGCGATGCTGGGTTTCGCTTTATTATTATTCAGAAAAATGTCTGATAAAAATCTGGTAATCTGCGGTGTGATTTTCTTTTTACTTCCCATTTTATTATATGCCTTAAAAATGAATTTTTTTTGGATGAACGCACCTGCAGGAATCGTTTTTGAAACAGGTGTTACCATTGAAAAGAATCTGACAGGTGTTGGCGAAGCAGGGCCACTTTCCGGGCTTGACAAAACAGCGTCATGGCCATTGATCTGGAAACATAATATTGCCGGTTTCTTTTTCCGCTATGGCTATTTGTTTTTTGTGAGCCGTATATGGAAGGTGCTTGGCGTATTTCTAATTGGTTTTATGCTTGGAAGAAATGATAATTTCAAAAAGATAACAGCTAATAAAAAAATACTGACTTATATTATTTTATTCGGTTTTTTAGTGGCGCTGCCTGCAAATCTTTTGATGTCCTATTACATGGGGTTTGAAGATGATTATTGGGATTTAAAAATGAATGGTTTTTATCAAACTTTATTCTATGCAATTGGTGTAGCGCCTCTGGCATTTGCTTATGCAGCCGCCATTATACTCTGGTTCAGAACAAAAACAGGATATAAAGTTTTATCGCTGTTGCAACCGGTTGGTAAAATGGCGTTCAGTAATTATATTTTACAAACCCTTGTAGGCATTATCGTTTTTTACGGAGTTGGTTTGGCTAAAGGAGGACAATTAGGACCCACTGCATGGACCATATTTGCCATTGCTATTTATATGTGCCAGATATTTATCAGCTATGTGTGGTTATCTTATTTCAATTTCGGGCCTGTAGAATGGATATGGAGAAGTCTTACTTATAAAAAATGGCAGCCGATGAAAAAAATAAGATAACTCGTTTTTCTTCTGCAATTTTATATGCGACCCTTTCAGGGTCGGACTTTTTTAATTTTTACGATAGGTTATAAAAATTTGATGTCTTTGACATCCGCATTTCAAGGTTGTCAAGTGCTAAAAATTTTTGATCGTGTGTGAGATTTATGGCAACGCACTTTTTTAAGAACCGATTACATTCCCTTTTTAAAACTTGAAGGGATTTTATTTTATTAAAAAAATGTTGCCATTGTTCTTCGACCCTATAGTGTCGCATGTCCCGATGATAATTCAAAATAAAAAAGTATTGACAACTTCATTGTATGATCATCAAGTGCTGATAATTTTTGATCGTGTGTCAGATTTATGCAACGCACTTTTTTAAGAATCGATTACATTCCCTTTTTAAAACTTGAAGGGATTTTATTTTTATTAAATAAATTGCCTTTGCTCTTCGAACCTATGGTGTCGCATGTCTCATTTATGATTGATAATAAAAAAGTATTTGACATCTAAATTGTAAAACAATCAAATGCTGATAATTTTCTGATCGTGATGAGAATTATTGTAACGCCCGTTTTTTTAAGAATCGTTTACACTACCTGTTTTAATCCTGAAGGGATTTTATTTTTATTGAAAAAGTTGCCATTGATATTCGACCCCAACGGGGTCGCATGTATCATTGATAATTGGATATAAAAAGGAGTTCTTATGCCACGTTAGTAAATTGAGAAACTATATAATGTGATAATAAATATCTATTCTCAGTCCAGGCAGGTATCTCGTGTAGTTATAAGTATTACATAAACACGAAACTGGTATAAAAAAAAGACAGCTTTCATAACTGTCTTTCTTATTTCAATTTCTATCAGTATTGTAATAACTTTTCAATCTTTTCATCTAATCTTGAATATGCCATAAAGTTTTTTTCAAGTGCCAGGTTAAATGGAACTGGGGTATCCAGGCTTCCGCACCTGATGATAGGTGCATCTAACAAAGTATAACAATGTTCTGCTATCCATGCAGCGATCTCCCCGCCTAATCCTCCGATAGTGGTGTCTTCATGAAGAATTAGTACTTTACCTGTTCGTGCAACACAGTTTCTGATGGCTTCATAATCCAAGGGTAACAATGTGCGAAGATCCAAAATGTCCATTGATATCTCTGGATGTTTAGCTGCGTATTCCATTGCCCAGTGAACACCGGCACCATAGGTTATAACAGAAACCTCTTCGCCTTTACGCACATGCCTCGCCTTACCTATTTCAGTTTCATAATAGGCCGTAGGAACATTTCCCGAAATACTTCGATACAATGCCTTATGTTCAAAAAACATTACCGGATTAGGATCATTAATTGCAGCGATCATCAATCCCTTAGCGTCATGAGCTGTGGATGGATATACAACTTTTAATCCCGGTGTATGTGTGAACCATGCTTCATTGCTTTGGCTGTGAAATGGCCCTGCGCCTACACCACCGCCCGTTGGCATACGAATCACCACATCTGCATTTTGCGACCATCTGTAATTAATTTTCGCCAGATTATTGATAATCTGATTAAAACCCACTGTTACAAAATCAGCAAACTGCATTTCCATCACCGATTTTATATTCTCTAAACTTAAACCTAATGCAGCTCCTACAATGGCACTCTCACACAATGGTGTATTTCTTATTCTTTCTTTTCCGTATTTTTCTACAAACCCTTCAGTTAACTTGAATGCTCCGCCATATTCGGCAATATCCTGTCCCATTATTACAAGATCTTTATGCTTTTCTAAAGAAAGGTCGAGGGCTTCTGTAATGGCATTAATAAATTTTATGGGTTCTCTATCCGTGTTCAGACTTTCATCATTTAAAACAATGGAAGCTGGTTGTTGACGAACTGCATAAATATCAGCAAGTTCTTCGTGCGTATCCGGAGTAAAAGGTTGTGCGTTGTAAGCTAATGACAATTCTGAATCGATCAGTTTTTTCATTTCTTCCCTTATACCGGCAATATCCGCTTCTGTATATACAGCTTCTTTGATCAGCCATTGTTCATAATTTTTGATCGGATCTTTTTGTGCCCATTCTTCAAATAAATGTTTGGGAACATATTTTACGCCGCTCGCTTCTTCATGACCCCGCATCCTGAAAGTCATACATTCCACCAGATATGGCTTTTGGTTTTTTATGCAATAATCTCTCACGCCCTTTAAAGTATCGTACACCGACAAAATATTATTCCCATCAATGCGCACCGCCTCCATACCATATCCAACAGCTTTATCAATAATTTTTTCACACCTGAACTGATCAGAAGATGGCGTACTTAATCCGTATCCATTATTTTCAACAATAAAAATTACAGGAAGGTCCCAGACAGCGGCAGTATTTAAGGCTTCATGAAAATCACCTTCGCTTGTACCACCTTCACCGGAAAAAGCAAGGGATACTTTATCTTGCTTTTTTAATTTATGCGCCAATGCCACCCCGTCGGCAATTGCCAGTTGAGGGCCCAGATGTGAGATCATTCCACACACATGGTGTTCTTTACTTCCGAAATGAAAACTTCTTTCGCGACCTTTACTATAACCTTCTTTATTTCCCTGCCATTGCATAAATAATTTACTCAAAGGCATATCACGGGTGGTGAATACGCCCAGGTTCCGATGCAAAGGCATAATCCATTCATCCTTTTCAAGTGCCATAGTTGCACCAACTGCTATCGCTTCCTGACCAATCCCGCTGAACCATTTTGAGATTTTACCCTGGCGCAACAATACCAACATTTTCTCTTCTATCATTCTCGGATATAAAAGCCTTTTATATAAAGCAGTTAGCGTTTGGTTGCTGAGATATTTCCTTTCGAATTGCATGAACACAAATTTGTGGCGGCAAGATACGAAGCCCTATAAATTGAAGATGAAAAATATGTGGCTCAACATATAAGGATGTTTGTTAAATAAAATGAAAAGTGAACAGAATCGAATTTTTATCTGTGCAAAAATTATCATTATAACATCTACGCGTGAAACTATCGTTTATGAAAAAAATATTGATCGTAATTTTTATTTGCATCCCAGCCATCCATGACCGGTTGAACGCACAATCCTTACTAACACCTCAACATTTAACGCCCAAAATTCAGGTTGCTATTTTATTAGATGTGAGCAATAGTATGGATGGATTGATAGATCAGGCCAAAGACCAATTATGGAATATGGTTAACGTAATGGGCAAAGCGCAGTGTCTCAATGGAACGCATCCTGCTATTGAGATCGCTTTATATGAATATGGCAGAAGCAATGGTGATGTGGCGCATGGTTATGTAAAAAAGATAACTGATTTTACAACAGATCTGGATGAACTTTCCAAAAAATTATTCTCTTTAACTACTAATGGCGGGGATGAGTATTGCGGTCGGGTAATCTTTACAGCACTCCATGAATTGAAATGGGATCCTTCACCATTAAGCTACAAAACAATTTTTATTGCCGGTAATGAAGATTTTTTACAGGGAAATTTAAAATATACGATAGCCTGTACTGCAGCGAAAAATAAAGGTGTAATCATTAATACTATTTATTGTGGAGAAAAATTACAAGGTATTCAGGAACATTGGAATTTAGGAGCAGAATGTGGCTCTGGAAGCTTTACCAACATTGATCAGCAATTAAAGATTGAAAACATCCCTACACCATACGATACCATTTTGTTAAGCCTGAATAAAAGCCTGAATAATACCTATGTATATTATGGTGCAGCCGGAGCCGGAAAATATGCTGATCAGGCAAGTGTAGATGAAATGAATTATCAGAAAAATAAATCTACTGCAGTAAAAAGGGTGGAAGTAAAGGGTAAAAAAGAATTGTATACAAATACTCAGTGGGATCTGGTGGATGCCGAAACTGCTTCACCGGGAACGATAAAAAAAGTAGATGTAAAAACGCTTCCAAAAAATTTGCAAAATAAATCTAAAGAAGAGTTGGAACGCTATGTGAAAAACCAAAAAGTAAATAGGGAAGCCTTACAAAAGAAAATCGGAACAGTAAGCAAACAGCGAAATGATTTTATTGCCAATGAAAAATTGAAAAGCAATAAAAATCAGCCTACACTGGAAACAGCCATAGAATCAGCCATTAAAATGCAGGCGAAAAAATTTAAAATGAATATGAATTAAGGAGTTTAAAATGCCGGTGGAAATTACCAACGGCATTAATCTTTTTCTTTCACCAGTAAATTGTGGAGCAAAGAAGATAAAAAAGACAATAGGATACTAAAAATAATAGCTGTTAAAAATCCGTCTATATTAATGCCCTTTATAAAATAATCTGCAAGTAAAATTACAATGGCATTGATCACCAGTAAAAACAGACCCAATGTGATAATGGTTAGCGGTAAAGTAAAGAGCACGAGCAAAGGTCTAACCAAGGCATTTAAAATGGCCAGCACAAAAGCAAATAATATCGCAGTTTCCAGATCTTTAATTTGAACTCCACTTAATATCCGTGAAAGTAAATATGCCAACACTGCAGAAATTATCAGGCGGATCATGAAATTCATAATAAAGATTTTAAATAAAGATAGTTGCAATGCAATTGGTTTACAACTAATGTTGCATGAATTCGAGTCTTTCAAATAAAGTTTTAAGCCGGAGATTATCAGCGTCTATATTTTTACTTTCTGCAAATAATATTTCGAGTTCACTAAAAGTCCGGTTCACTTTTACTTTATCTATAGTAGCAGAAACGGATCCCATATTATTGATGATCGTACTGATTGCTTTAAAATTTTCATTATAAATCAGCGCATATTCGTCATAGGTTCTTTTAATGGCAATAGCAATTTCTTTACAGCTTTTTACCGCATCATTTGGGAAAAGGATAGCATAATTTTTTGCTTCCAGATCAGAAATATATTTTCGGTTGAAATACTTAAGTAATAATTCTTCAGGATTGATTTTACTCAACTGATCTCGTTTCACATTTTTATCAAGTGATAACACAATATCCTGCAATTGTACTTTTATATCCTCCTGTATGATCTTCATTTTATTTTTAAGTACCTGCATCTGATTATTAAAATGAATGTTGCATTCATACAATTTTTCGTACTGATTAAAATATTTTTCTATTTGCCTGATGAAATTATCTACATCTTCTTTTTGTATGTTCTTTTCATTAACGGCAACATTTCCTACCAATGATAATAAGCAGGTAAAAATATTTCCTGCCGGAAACAGTGAAGTAGTATTCTGGCCGGCCTCCACAAGCCCTTTTACGATTTGCTGAAATTTATTAACATCCGTTTTTTTTGTTTTATTCAAAAGCGGCTTCAGAGATTGTTCAATTTCGGTTTCTAGTTTAAATCCCAATTCACCGCTGGTTGGATTATTGAGCGATGTGATTTTATTACGGTAGCTTTCTTTAGATATCAATGACTGCAAATTATTAGCTGAACTCACTGCAGCATCCATAAATTGCGAAGCATTGTCATATTGCTCATATACCAATATCCTCTGCTTTTGTAAAATACGTTTCAGTTCAGCCACTTCATTATTTAACTGAGTGATTTGTCTGTTATCCGATTCCACTTGTGCTGATAATTTTTTTAGAACACCAGTGTCATTCTGAGCAAGAACTCGTTGATTCCAAAAAATGAAGAACAATATCAGAAAGGCTATTTTCATGTTTATCAAATTTGTAAAAAACTTTTAGTTATTTCAAAAAGTTAGTATTACAAATTGTAGCATGGATTTACACAATATGTTCGGTGAAAAAAAACATATACAATATGTCCTTTTCACTTTTCCCTCATCAGCGTATTAGTGATTTTTGAAAATGTAAATCATTTGTTATGTATAATATTACCGTAGGATGGAATATCCGCAGATGGAGAAGTTTTCGTGGAAAAAAACAACAGGCATTTGCCAATGAGATCGGCATTTCCCGCAATATGCTGAGCAGATATGAAAACGGAAGATCTTCCGTTTCCGTAATGCAATTGCAAAAAATTGCAAGATGCCTTCAAACAAGTGTGGAAGTTCTGCTTACTGAAAACTGAATCAATACACTACGAGTTCGTAAAATTTTTCGGGTTGCAAATATTTTTGTGAAAGCTCCTGTAACTCTTCGGAAGAAATAGTTTTGATCACATTGATCGAATCATAAAAATATTTTTCATCCAGTTGATTCAAAATAATATTCTTCCATTTTGCCATGATCTGAAATGGACCATCCAGTTCACCCAGCAATCCTCCGATCATGTAATTACGAACCAGTAACAATTCATCATCCGGTACAGGTTCATCGCGAAGCCTTTTCATTTCCTTATATACTTCCTCTATAGTTGCTTCACAAACATCTTTACCGGCTTCTGTGCTGATCAGCCACGCACTTTGTTGTATATGATTTTGAAGATAGCTATAGATGCCATAGGTATATCCTTTTTCCTCCCGGATATTACTCATCAGTCTTGATCCGAAAAAACCACCAAAAACATTGTTCAGCACCACTATTTTTTTGAAATCGGGATGATGACGGTTGGGAAAATTCTGTGCGATCCTTATAGCACCCTGCACTGCACCCGGATCATTCTGAATCCGGTATTTTAAATCTGTTGCAGCACTGGCCTTTGCATCTTTTATCTGAAAAGTTGGTTTGGATAAAGTAAGTTTTCCAAAATGTGCATTCAAATTTTCCTGCAGACCTGCCGTTATTTTTCCTGAAGCGAAAATGATACATTGGCCATGCACATAATACTGGTTAAAAAATTGTCTTGCATTCTCAACAGTCAATCCATCCAGATCTTTTAATTCTGTATAAGCACCATAAGGATGGTCTGGTCCATACAGATAACTGTCGATCAGACGGCCCGCTACAAATTCACATTTTTGCAAATTTACTTTCAGACGTTGCGCTACATTCTGTTTGTAAATTTCCATTTCTTCCACAGGAAATACAGATTCCGTAATCATATCCTGAATGACCGGTAATAATTTTGGAAGATGTTTATTCAACGTATGCAAGTTAATAACCGCCGTTTCATTATAGCAACTTCGGTTGCAATACGCACCATAGTATTCAAAATCTTCGTTGATTTGAAAAGCTGTTCTTGTTTTTGTTCCATTCTTTAGCAATGAATTGGTAGCTGCGGCAATGCCTTTGTGTTGTTCAAAGAAATTACCTGAGAAAAAAACAAATTCCAGTTGCAGTACATCTTCTGCACCAGCATTTATAGTATACACAGGAATGCCGTTATCGAGTTCATATTTCTCATAAGGCTTCAGTGAAACCTCATAGTCTATTGCGTCTTTAATCGGCGGTGCAATCTTACGGTTCATCTTAGTTTTCATTGGATAAATAATATAATGTACTGCAATTTTCTGTTCGGAATATTTTTTTACTTTCCAACAAAATATCTGTTGTATTTACGGCCTGGTATTTACCCAGTTCCGTATTTATAAGATCAGCATCGCCCATCAGTTCATAAATGGCCAGACTGGATGCCCGGTTCATCACACTCATGTCTTCAAATGCCATAGCACTTTCTGTTTTATTTTTTACTTTCTCTAATTCTGCTTCTGTAATTCCTGTTGAACATAATGTATCAATTTCCTGTTGTATAGCTGCATCTGCAATTTTTATATCAACACCTTTTACCAGTTTACCTTCGATAGTAAGCATGCCATTATCCATGCTTCCCATATGGTAGCACTCTATATTACTGAATAATTTTTTTTCTTTCACCAGGCTTTGATACAATCTCGACGATCCGCCACCACTCAGAATATCGGTGATAAGATCAGCAGTATAATACCGGGGATCGTTTCTTGAATAAATATGCCAGCATTTATAAATTGCGTCTAATGGAACATCCGCTTTTATTTCAAGCATTCTGGCTTCTGTTTGAACAGGCTCCTGCGGAATATTACGAACATATCTTTCTCCTGCTTCAATAGGTTCAAACCATTTAGCGGCAAGTTGTTTTACCTCTTCTGATTTTACTTTACCTGCCACTACGAGTATCGCATTACTGGGCGTATAATGTTTAAAGAAAAAATGCTTCACATCTTCCAGCGTAGCCTCCTCAATATGTTTCAGCTCTTTACCAATGGTCATCCATTTGTAGGGATGAACTTTATACATGAGTTCACGCATTTTATGCCATACATCACCGTAAGGTTTATTAATGTAGTGTTCTTTAAATTCCTCACACACCACTTTACGCTGCACCTCTAAACTTTTTTTACTGAAGGCAAGACTCAACATACGATCGCTTTCCAGCCAGAATGCTGTTTCCAGATTTTCTGCAGGCAGTTGACAATAATAATTAGTAAGATCGTTGGTAGTGTATGCATTATTTTCTCCGCCGGCAACTTGTAACGGTTCATCATACACCGGAATATTTTTACTTCCGCCAAACATCAGATGCTCAAATAAATGGGCAAAGCCGGTTTTCTCAGGATCTTCATCTCTTGCCCCCACATCATATAACACATTCACCACGGCCATCGGTGTACTGTTATCTTCATGTACAATTACTTTCAGTCCGTTAGATAAAGTAAACTTCTCAAATTGAATCATCCTGCAAATTTAACTGTATATACAATGCATATAATAAGTGGTTCATTCAGGAAGAAAATATAAAAGTAAAAAGTTAACTTAAAAATATTCAGGAGTATAAATCAGGAGATTCTCTTCGTTTTTAAATTTCTATGAATGATTTTTCCATTACGAAATATGATAAGTTGAAAAATCTGATTGGGCACCTGTAACATATTTTTATAGATCTTAATATTCCCGGAAACATTATTATCGATAGCCATAATTTCATCTCCTATTTTTAAACCGGCCTTATCCGCAGGAGAGCCTTCAACAATTTCTCCGATGATGATTTTGTGATCGATCTGATAAATAGCAAATCCTGTATACGAATAATCGAACGGTTCATAAAAGTTTCCGTTCGGAACGATGTGAATGATCCGTTCAGCATAATTTAATGTGATATTAAACCGGCGAAGTAATTCATTGCCGATCAATCCGCCTGAAAAAGGATAAGATGTAACATTATACGTATCATCATAAATAAATGCGGGAACGCCCCGGAAACGATAAGGACCAATTTGCAATTCTTTAATGATGGTTTGCCGCATCATCAGTCTGCCTAACATACCTTCCGCCTGAGTAATTACCGGTTTTCTTTTCTTTAATAATACACCGCTGTCTTTTGCAAATTTTTCGCTCATTAAAAAACAAAGTCCTGCACCGGTATCAAAATAAAAATTAGCCTTAATTTTTTTCTCATCCTTTATATTAAGGTATAACACAGGTATGGAAGTAAACAAAGGGTGCAACGTGTGGCCTAATCTTGGATATTCAAATTTTCCGGGCGAATATATTTTCATACATAAACTGTCGAAATCAAGTTGTACAATGTATCGGCTGAAAAAACTGTAGCCTATTATTCCATCAATTTTTTCACCATACACAGAACTCAATACCTCGTAATTATTGATATGAAAATTCAGGTGCTCCATTTCGAGGCCGGGAAAACGTAAGGTTTTGTCAAATACAAAAGACACTTTTCTCATTCCGCCTATTCCGGTAATAACTGTATCGGTAAGCTTTGATTCGAGATTTAATTGCGAGCAGGTGGAAGAGTCCAACGATATACCACCACTGCCTGTATCCAAAATAAAATGGAGTGTGTCTGAACGATCCTGTAACCGGGCGCTAACCACCATAACGCCACCACTGTAAATTTTAAAGGGAACGCTCGTTATGAACTTTGCCGGTGCTTCAGTTGTTGCAGATTGTGCAGAAAGTACCGCCGGCATCAAAAAGATAAATAAATTGTATAATAAGATATATCTCATAAGGTGCTGATGTTTCCTGCTATTTTTGCAAAAGTTTTTTATCACGTTCAGCATATCTGTTATGAATCTATCTGTTTTATACCAAAAAGCCCTTGATTTTGAATTCTTATCTGTAGAAGAAGGTATCTTTTTATTTGAAAATGCTGCACTGACAGATCTGATGTTTATTGCGGATGAATGCAGAAAAAAACAAGTTCCACATGGAAAGGTTACCTGGCAGATAGACCGAAATGTGAATACGACCAATGTTTGTCTGGCCAACTGTAAATTCTGTAATTTCTATAGAATTCCCGGACACCCGGAAGCCTATATCACAGACATTGAAACTTATAAAAAGAAAATAGAGGAAACGTTTCGCTATGGCGGTGATCAATTGTTATTGCAGGGTGGTCATCATCCTGATCTGGGACTTTCATTTTACACACAACTTTTCAGCGAATTAAAAAGTTTATACCCTGATCTCAAATTGCACACGCTGGGCCCTCCGGAAATTGCTCATATAACCAAATTAGAAAAATCAACACACAGAGCAGTACTGGAAGCCCTGAAGGCAGCGGGCATGGATAGCCTTCCGGGTGCGGGTGCTGAAATTTTAACCGACCGCGTTCGCCGGTTGATCAGTAAAGGTAAATGTGGTGCACAGGAATGGCTGGATATTATGCATGAAGCACACAAACTGAATATTACCACTTCTGCCACAATGATGTTTGGCCATGTAGAAACGATAAGGGAAAGATTTGAACACCTGGAGAAAATCAGAGAAGTGCAAAGCCGTAAACCGGCGGACGCAAAAGGTTTCCTGGCATTTATTCCATGGACATTTCAGGATGCTGATACCTTATTAGCCAAAATCCGGGGAGTGCATAACTTAACAACCCCTGAGGAATATATCCGTATGATTGCCATGAGCCGGATCATGCTGCCTAACGTATTAAACATTCAGGCTAGCTGGCTTACGGTTGGTAAACAGGTAGCTCAGATCTGTTTAAAAGCAGGTGCCAATGACTTCGGTAGTATTATGATTGAAGAAAATGTGGTGAGTGCTGCAGGTGCACCACACCGTTTTACCAGTGTCACTATACAGGAATCTATACGGGAGGCCGGTTTTGAACCTCAATTGCGCACGCAGCAATATGAATGGCGTTCTTTACCCGTTATGGAAGAACAGGTAATTGATTATTAATAATTTAGTCAATATTTAGATTCCTGATTTAAAGCCATTTTGTACCAACTTTAGAATTAATTGTTAAAGTAGCCATATATAATGTTGAAAAGTTGTGAGGAAAGCAATAACTTTAAAGCCTTTCCGTTAAAAACACCTGAGTAAATCTATATATATATGAACCAAGTTAATTCAACCACCCACCCGATTGTATATGCATTCAGGGTGCTTATCAGCAAACTTCGCCAAAACCCGGAAATTTATCCGATTCGATATTATAAGAAAGGCAGGTATTTGCGCCGTTCAAAAACCGACTTGTATAAATAACCATAACGTGTGGAATTTACGTTTAGGAAAATTCAGAAATTCCACGCTTGCCGCAGCCGTTGCTTAATTGTAGGTTTGTGTTGTTCTAAATCCAATCATTATGAAGAAATTATCATTTTCCACTGTAAACTTACAAGCAGTTGTAAGGGTTTGTTCAAGTGTATTACAAAGCTTGTTTTTTTCCAATTCCAACAGGGAATTCCAAAGGCTTAAAAACTTTATAGCATCATAGTTAGCTGAATGCCCTAATAAACCCCTACTCACCCTGGTACAACTGTTCCGGGGATTTTTTTAGCTGAAAAGGTATTCCACATCTGCCCGTGTAAGTGTTTTCACAAAACCAGAATCATCGGCAATGAGTTCTTTTGCGAGTATTCTTTTCTTTTCCTGTAATTGTAAGATCTTGTCTTCGATAGTATCTATACAGATCATCCTGTAAGCAAAAATATTTTTCGTCTGACCAATTCGATGCGTACGGTCAATTGCCTGTTGTTCTACTGCCGGGTTCCACCACGGATCAACGATGTATACATAATCAGCGGCAGTAAGATTAAGGCCGACACCTCCTGCTTTTAAAGAAATAAGAAAAACCCTGACATTATCATTTTCCTGAAAACTAACTATGGCTTTTTCCCTGTCTATAGCGCTGGTGCTACCGTCAAAATATTCAAAAGGAATATTCTGCTCCGTTAGCTTTGCCTTTATTAAGGCGAGCATTCCCAGAAACTGAGAAAAGATAAGTGCTTTATGTTCTCCGATATTTTCGGAAATTTCTCTTGCCAGTTCATCCAGCTTAATGGAATGATTGGGGAATTTTTCTTCTTCATTTAATATGGCGGGGCTGTCGCAGATTTGCCGCAGCTTCATCAGACCCTGAAGAATGGTTAATTGAGATTTATCAATTCCCTGCTCTTCAATGGTACCAAGAATTTTTTCGCGATAGCTGTTACGGTAAGCATCATAAATTTTACGTTGTTCCGATTCCATTTCACAAAACAAAATCGTTTCTGTTTTTTCCGGTAAATCTTTAGCTACCTGCTCTTTGGTACGTCTCAAAATAAACGGGAACAATAATTTACGCAGATGATCTTTTTGTTCCTGCTCACCAAATTTATCTATAGGTGTAGCAAATTCATTTCTGAAAAATTCCATAGAGCCCAGCAAACCGGGATTAAGGAAATTCATCTGTGCGTAAATATCAAATGTGTTATTCTGTAAAGGTGTACCACTCATGCACACACGATTTCTTGCATTTAATAAAGAAGCAGCTTTGGTAACTTTTGATGCAGGGTTTTTAATTGCCTGACTTTCATCAAGCACTACATAATCAAAATTTATTTTCAGAAGAATATGTATATCACTTCTAAGCGTGCCGTAAGTGGTAATGATGATGTTATGACTTTGCAGAACTTCGGCATCACGGGTACGTGTATTGCCATGATGAATCATATAACTTAATTCCGGCGTAAATTTCTTTACTTCGTTCTGCCAGTTGTATATAAGAGTGGTAGGGCAAACTACAATTGATTTTAAACTGCCGTTGTTGGCTGATCTGAAATGATCCAGCATGGTTAATGCCTGAACCGTTTTACCCAAACCCATATCATCCGCCAAAATTCCTCCCCAGCCTACATCATTCAAATAATTAAGCCATTGAAAACCTGCCACCTGATATGGACGAAGGATGGGTTGTAATGTTAACGGTGCAGCAATTTCAGGGATATTTTTAAACTCACGCAGCCTTTCGAATTTTTCATCCAGCGCAAAGCTGATTTCCGTTTCATCTCTGTTATCAAAAAGTTCATCAATCACACTCATGTGATATTTACTCAAACGAAGTTTATCACCTTTAGATGTGCCGTCTCCTACTTTAAAGAGTAATGCATAACGTTTCAACCATTCGTCCGGTAATATACCGAGTGAACCATCCCCCAGTTGAACAAAAGATTGTTTTCCAGACAAAGCTCGCTTGATGTCGGCAATTCCTACGCGTTGCTCACCGAACTCGATCTCCACTTTTGCATCAAACCAATCCAGCCCGCTGCTCACATGAATATGTGTGTTAGGCCGGGCGGTATTAAAACGGAAATTTTTCAATGATTCAAAACCATACACCGGAATCTTTAGTTCCTTCATAGCATCTATGAAAAGAAAGAACCAGTTGTTGCGCAATACGTCCACACCTTTAAGCACTAATCCACCGTCAGGTTGTGTAATGAACATCGAATGCAGATTGTTCATTTTTTCAGTAAAAGCATCTTCCAATGCCTTATTGCGGTGGATCACCAATATTTTATTTCCATTAGGAAGGGTGATCGTATCCTTATCAGAATTACCGGCTTCATATCCCTGATACGTAAATACCGGACGGAATACCAGATAATCACCGCGTTCCAGCAATTGTACCTTTATATCAGGTACCACATTTTTGACCTGCTTCACCAGGCTTTTATCAAAATCCACCTGATACTCTTTGGTAAGCGGAAGAATGATATTCTTCATCTGCTTGTCCCAGTTATCGCTATTGAGTTCTATATTTTTTTTGCTGACAAACTTTTCCGTCTGAATAATATCTTCCGGTTTTTTCCAAAGATGGATCACATCGTCTTGTTGAAAAATAAGACTGCTATTGCATTCATTGGATTGATAAGGAACAGAAAGATTATTCACCTTCACCAGGCAAACCAATTCAAAATTATTTTCTTTCGGCAGTACTTTGAACACCGGCGAAACAGGCACTTCACTTAATTCCACCGGTAACAGATTCGCTGTTTTAAAAGGTTTTCCCTTAGGCACGATAAATACAAAAGACTGTTGTTCTTCAAACAGTTTTTTTAATTTAGGATGGAGGTATTCTGTGATCAGTGATTTAGTTTCTTCCGGCAGGTCATCTCCTTCATTATGAATTATATTTTCCCATATGCCGCTGAACGGAGAGTTTCTGTTGAGATATTTATTGATCTCACTATCCTGCAATTTTCTCAATTGCTGAAAAATGAGTTTATCTTCTTCTGAAAAAACTTCTGTATTTACATATTTAGTCAGATCAAGTGCTTCTGCCTTGCTGATGTACATTTTTTGTTCTTCATCCGTTTCACCCTGAATGGCATCAATATTAAAGTAGGGATACGTTTTAGCATTAAAATTAAAAACGATACCCAGTTTTTTTGTAGCCACTTCTGCAACAGTTACTTCAGGTTCTTCTGACTGTTGTTTGATAGAAAGGGAAGGGGCCGGTGCAGATACTCTTTTGATGCTCGTATCCAGCACTTTCATAAAGGGCTTACCGTCTTTATAAGTGAATTCAAATTTTCCGGAAAGATCGTCGGATAGAGAATAACCGTAGATCTGTAATAATTTGTTTTTTTCTTTATCCCAGTTTCTGATAGAATCAAAATAATGAGGACCGTTTGTATTCAGCAAATGTAGAAACAGTGCAATCTTATGTTTACATAATGGATGCTGGGTTTCAGAACAATTGCAGGAGGTATCAAAATTCTTTTCTTCATTTTTTCGGATACGTAATTTATACGTTTCGCCTTCCTCTTCTAATTCAGCATCCACTCTTTCATCTGCTGCTATTATAATGGTGACTGTACGGTTACGCGACAATGTTTCACCTTCTTCAAAAATTTCCGGTGAAGAAAGCATGCGCATACTTTTAAGATCGATGTGTTTCATTTTAGCAACGGTGTGCTGCTGATCATAAGAAAGTATACCGCTGCTGCCTAACTGATTTTTGTCTACAAGATCTTGTAAACGGAAAAGTGCTGCTGCTTCATGCCGGCAAATTTCACCCAGATTATAAGGGCAACCGCAACGCATGGAGATTAGCCGCGGTTCAGAATATTTAAAAATATACACCTTGTAAAATGTGCTGTAACTATCATCCTTCACCCTGAAAACAATATTGCCCAGCAATTCATCATGTTCAACCAATTCTACAAAACCCAATGAATGAATTTTTTTTCCTCTGCGGATAACTTCATCCGTTCCATTGTTGTAAATATGTTTAATAATATGTGGTAAAGCCAAAATGATGATTTATATGAGATGATACGGTTGCAAACAAAGCAATTTGCAAAAGTAAAGGAAAATACAAGAGCTGCAGAATGATTAAGAACGATTGTGGAGAAAATATAACATTTAGATAATGCCTTTTATCAGCTTGCCGCCGGAATATAAGGGCAATACTTCTGCAGTATCAGGAGTCAGGCAAAATTCAATGTCTTTTTGTAAACCAAACCCCATGAGTCGTTGGTAATGAGATGCATTTTTTTCTTTCATAAATCCGAAAATATCTGCCTTACCTTCTTCATATAATGCAGAGGCTATTTTAGAAGAATCGCAGTTGATGGTAAAGTGGTCTTTAACCGCATCAATAACCGCTCCTGCAAAAAGAGTGTCTTCCAGATTGATTTTGTCTTTCCAGGCTGCACAGGCAAGGATGACAGGAATATTTTTCTTTTTTATATATTCACAAACGGCATTCAAATTCGCAAATGAACCAGTCACAATTTCTTTAGCCCCTTTTTCAAGAGCCATATGTAATAAACGCGTTCCGTTGGTAGTAGTAAGTACCAGGGTTTTTCCTTTTATAAACGTTGCAGGATATTCAAAAGGAGAGTTACCATATTGCAAACCTTCCGCAATTTGACCGTCTCTTTCCCCCGCAGTTATAGCTTCAATTTGTTTACCAATCCGGATACATTCCGCAACACTTTCAACGGGAACGATACTTTTTGCACCGTTGCTGAGTGCTGTTGCAATGGTAGATGTGGCCCTTAAAACGTCTATAATCACCACCAGGCTGCTGCTTACTTCATACAATTGTAATAATGCTGGCGACAAACAGGTATATAGAGACGGCTTTAACTTTGGCATAAAAAAACTTTAAGCGAATGGAACCTTTACAACTTTTGCTTTAATCATTGAATTACGAATTTCAATGCTGATCTCTGTATCAACAGAAGCATGTCTCGTATCAACATATCCCATACCAATTGCTTTTCCTAATGTGGGCGACTGGGTACCGGAAGTTACCCTGCCAATGGTATTGCCTTCTGCGTCTTTAATAATGTAATCGTGGCGGGCAATGCCTTTTTCCAGCATTTCAAAGCCCACGAGTTTTTGTTTAAGCCCTTCTGCTTTTTGTTTTTCGAAAATTTCCCGGGATGTAAAATCTTTGGTGAATTTAGTTATCCAACCTAATCCGGCTTCGAGCGGTGAGGTGGTATCGTCGATATCATTACCATACAGACAGTAACCCATTTCCAGTCGTAAAGTATCTCTGGCACCTAAACCTATGGGCCGAATATTTTGTGTGGCACCCGCTGTAAAAATCGCATCCCAGATAGTATCCGCAGCGCCGTTTGAATCTTCGAAATAAATTTCAACGCCGCCGGCACCTGTATAACCTGTAGCGCTAATGATCACATTGTCTACACCGGCAAACGTACCTTTTTCGAATGTGTAATATTTAAGATTTAAAATATCAATTTGCGTAAGCGACTGAAGGATCTTGGTGGCCTTCGGTCCCTGAATAGCCAGTAAACAGGTTTTATCAGAAATGTTATGCAACTCTGCATTGGAGGTGTTATGAGACGAAACCCAGTTCCAGTCTTTCTCTATATTACTGCCATTTACTACCAGCATATAAGAAGCATTTTCTTCTAAGCAATACACCAGCAGATCATCTACAATCCCTCCTTTATCATTTGGGAAACAACTGTATTGTGCTTTCCCTTTGGTAAGTTTGGAGGCATCATTGGAAGTGATTTTTTGAATGAGTGTTAATGCTTCGGGACCTTTTACAATAAATTCTCCCATGTGGCTTACATCAAAAACGCCTGCATTATTTCTTACGGATGCATGTTCATCATTGATGCCGGTATAGGATATCGGCATGTTGAACCCGGCGAATTCTGCCATCTTCGCTCCCAAAGCCGTGTGTTTATGTATAAAAGGCGTTTGCTTCATTTTTTTCAATTAGGTGGCAAAAGTACGAAAGTCACGCGCTGATTTATACATCAGTTTTTAAAAAATTAAGGTAAGTAACCTGATCATTTCTTCATTAAAGGGCATAAAAGAAGATCCCGCCGGCAGGATCTTACCTTAAAACTATTTTAATCATCAGAACATGATCACCATTGGGTTGTAAGTAGGCATCACAGAATAAATGCCGTTTTGTTTTTCTACGTTTACTTCGCTTATTTTATCAAGCTCTTTATCAATTTTTTCTTTTACTTTTTGTAGTGAATCGCGTAATCTGTTTTGTTGCCTGTCTACATTAACTTCAATTGAATCAGGTTTTGTTGCAGGTATAGATTCGTCATAACGGTAATTATCAATTTCAACTCCATTCTCATCAATATTCATACGGTTTCTGTTACGGGTATTACGGTTATTCCACTTGTTGGCGGGTAGGCCATCCGTAGTATAAAGACCTTCTTTTTTCATAATATAATCGGTATCTGTTTCCCATCCGTTTTCTTCCCCTTCATAATCATATATCCAACTATCTCTCCACGGACCATTCAATCTCAACACCCCATTTCTTTCTACATTTCTATTGATACGAATCTGTTTACCAATGGGTACATACACGTTGATGATTACATGTTGATTTCTGAATTTATCTTTCTTATTTACGGCAATGGCACGGTCTAATAAAAGAATTGAATCCGTTTGTTGCATATTGAAATTTATGATGGAAGCAAGATTGTCTGCATTATTTCTGTTATATCCATTCGAAACTTTTACCATTGTTACCCGAAAACTATCTGTCTCTGATGGAAAAATATGTATATCATAATTTCCTACAAATGCGGTGTCTTCACTGAATGCCTCAAATGGTTCAAACTTAAGCCAGTTCCTTCTATTAAATCTTTGTGTAGGATTTTCTGTAGTTAACATCAGTTTGCTGATTCCAGGATTTGGGAGATAAATATCTTCTTCGCCTAACGTACTGGTAGAGCGAAAATTTCCTGCAACACTTGTGATCAGAGAAATGAAGCAGATGAGTCCTATGAACCAGAAACCAAAGAACGTAAGGCGCATCATTTTGCGATGTGTTTTGATGCGTGCGAGCCTTCGGATGAGCCAGGTAATAATTCCGATGATTGGTATAATGATGAAAAAGATCAAAGTTCCCCATGCAAACACATTCTGCCATCCATCTGTAAGAACAAAATCTTTAACAGGAAATAACCCGACTGCGACAATACCGAATCCAAATAAAGATAATACCAGAGAAAAAGCGATGATTCCTAAAATTGTGTAGGCTAAAATCTTTATCAGCATAATGATAATATCACCTAACGTTCGGGTAGATCTTCTGGCAGCAGCATTTACTTCAGCAGTAAAAGTCTGTGATCTTTCTTTGGCAAACTGAGAAGCATCTTTGCTGATTTTATCTGCACGTTTCTGTACACCTTTCATTTCTTCCACCACAGAATTTTTGATAGTGTTGAGGTCTACTTTTTCGCCTTTCATTTCCAGTTTTTCAGCCGTAGAAGACGCTTCCGGCAATACCAGCCAGAGTATAATATAAATGATGAGCGCTCCCGGACTGAAACTTAATTTTAAAAAATTAAAATCATTGTCGTCGTTACTCCAGCGGGATACAAAAGATAACAAAGGGATCAGGAAAATTAAACGGGGAATCCAGACATTGATACCGAAATAATGGGATAAGCCCCGGCAAACACCACCTATGATCTTATCATCTGAATCACGGTATAATTTTTTACGGGTTGCGCCGATAACGGTAGATGCCGTACTGGGTACTGCCAGCCATAAGATGAGATAGGTAAGTATTCCAAAACCAACAGACATAGCCAGCACCACAAAAATTACCCGTACGATCACCACATCTATGTTAAGATAGTCTGCAATACCACTACAAACGCCGCCAAATACTTTTTCATTTTCATTGCGGTACAAACGGTGGGGCCGAGCGGATTCATATATCTTTTCGCCGGACGTTTGCTGATCATTTTTATCATCACGTGCGGTTGGTTCTTCTGTATCAAAATCTTCGGGGCGACCCATACTGCGGATCACCGCCTGTACATCCTCGTCGGTGATACAGGTGGCGCCTTCTTTCAGTCTTTCCTGAAAAAGTTCGCCAATCCTGTTTTCAATATCATTGATGATTTCTTCCTTTCCCTCTTCTGCAGCAAAATGGCGGCTAAGACTTTCTGTGTATTGTTTTAAGATTTCAAAAGCAGTAACTTCTATCGGAACTACCCGTCCGTGAAAGTTTATATTGATAACTTGTTTCATTTTTTTTGTTTTTTGTTCTAAGGCCGTAACTAATTAAGATTTTTTTTGCGGATTAGCCGGAAGTGAGCGTTTTTACAGCATTGGCTAGTTCATTCCAGGTGGTTTCCAGTTCAACGTAAAAAGCGGCGCCTTTTTCCGTGAGCAAAAAATATTTTCTCGGAGGGCCGCTGTTACTTTCTACCCATCGGTAGGTTAAAAGGTCTGCATTTTTCAAACGCGTTAATAAGGGATATAATGTTCCCTCGAAGATGTGCAGATTAGCCGCTTTCATTTTATCAATAATATCAGAAGGGTAGGCTTCCCCTTGTTTTATGATAGATAAAATACAAAACTCCAAAACTCCTTTTCGCATCTGGCTCGCTGTGTTCTCAATGTTCATGGCTGTATATTTTATGCTTTATTACGTTTTCCTTCCATTACAAAACAAAGATAAAAACATTTTTAGTACTATGCAAAACATAATACTGTTTATTTTAAGGTAGTAATTATAAATGTTGCTTAATAGATTGATTATCAACTAAAATAAATTTATTTAATTTTATCAAAGGACATCAAAGAGGATAAACGGAGGATATGTTTATAATTAATAACCTGTTAATTAAACTTTAACTTTCCAGACTTAAATTTTCTGCTGTTGTTATGGTCTTTAGGTGTAGATAATATCATAAAACGATTATCATGAAAATCATATATTCCCTCATACTATTTATTGCTCTTTTCAGCTCCTGCAAAAGCAATAAAAGTTATCTTGAAAGAAACGATGAGGATAAGGCTCTGCAGGATGCTGTAAAAAAATTGAATAAGTCAGCGGATGATGAAAAAGCGTTGGAGGCTATTCCCGTTCTGTATAAAAGTATTTCTGTAACGCACCTCGAAAAAATTAAAAGTTTTCAAACCTCCAGAGAACTCAGTAAATGGGACAAAATTATTAAAGAATATTCAGCACTTCAGAATGCGTATGATGTGATTATTGAATCTGCTCCTGCATTTCGTTTGATCTCCCCGATAAGTTATACCACAGAAATATTAAACAGCAAACAAAAAGCGGCACAGGATTATTATGATGCAGCCCTTGTTTTACTCAATAAACCGGGAAGAGAAAATGCAAAAAAGGCATACGGTTATTTCAAAAAATCTGATAAATATGAACCGGGTTTCAAAGATGCTACATTGCAAATGAGAAATGCATACGAAAAGGCAATCGTGAATATTATCGTTAATCCTGTGCAGGACAATTCGTTTTTCTTCAATAGTGGATGGGGTAATGCCGGTTATAATTACAGCAACGAATATTTTCAGCAAACGCTTGTTCGTGATCTTCGAAATAATGAAGAAAGATATGCCGCCAATTTTTATACGGACTGGGAAGCACGAAGGGAAAATATACAACCAGACTGGATCGTTGATCTCCGTTTACGAAATATGGACATCCCATATCCCCAAAGAAATTCTTACAGCAGAAATGTAAGCGCACAGGTTCAAATAGGAACGGACACCTCGGGAAGACCCGTTACCAGAACAGTTTATGCAACATTACAAGTCATCCGCTCCAGTTTTCAGGCACGCGCCGATATGGAGGTCTTGGTAAAAGATCTGATAACAGGCAAAACTGTTTTAAATAATACTTACAGAGATGATTACCGCTGGCAGGAAGAAACAGCTACATATACCGGAGACAGCCGTGCGTTGAGTGCTGGTGATTGGCAGTTGATCAATAACAATGGTTATTATACGCCTTCAAGAGATGAAATATTGCAGCAATTGTACAGTAAAATTTATCCGCAGGTAAAAAATAATGTAGGATATGCGGTTGAATGGTGATTATTTAAAAAGCTGGAAAACCAATAAACTCATTACATAAGCAAGTATAGTCATGTAGGCCAATTGAATCAAAGGCCATTTCCAGCTACGGGTTTCTCTTTTTACAATTGCGATGGTACTCATACATTGCATCGCTAAAACATAGAAGACAAGCAGTGAAAGCCCGGTTGCCAGGTTGTACACTTTCGTTCCGTCTGAGCGTACCGCTGCACTCATTTTTTCACGCAGTGTGTTATTGTTTTCAGAATCGTCGCCTACACTATATAAAGTTGCCATTGTTCCAACAAATACTTCTCTGGCTGCAAAAGAAGTAATGAGTGCAATACCGATCTTCCAGTCGTAACCCAATGGTTTAATAACCGGTTCAATCGTATGCCCGAGCATACCTGCATAACTGGCTTCTAATTGATCCGTCTTTTTAAGATTTGAGATTTCCGCTGATCTTTCCGGTTGTTCTTTCAGCATTTGCGAATATTTTTCACTGATCTGTTTCATGGAGTTTTTGGGTCCATACGAACTTAGTGCCCATAATAATATACTGATCACCATGATTACTTTACCGGCATCGAAAACAAATATTTTTGCTTTTTCCACCATAGTATACAACATATTTTTCCAGCGCGGGCTTCTGTACAATGGCAGTTCAAGAATAAAAAAACTTCTTTCTGTTGATTTTATAAACCACTTCATCACCCATGCCACTACCAGTGCCATCACCGTTCCCAAAAGGTATAACAACATCATCACCAATCCCTGTAAACTTAAAAATCCTAGATATAATTTCTGTGGGATAATTAATGCAATGAGAATAGTATATACCGGTAGCCGTGCGCTGCAACTCATCAGCGGTGTGATCATAATGGTGAGCAATCTTTCTTTCCGGTTCTCAATATTTCTGGCCGTCATGATGGCGGGAACGGCACAGGCATATCCACTGATCATAGGCATTACACTCTTTCCGTTCAAGCCCACTTTTCGCATGAGTTTATCTGTTAAGAAACTAATTCTTGCCATATAACCTGAATCTTCCAGGAGTGTTACCAGTCCAAATAAGATCATGATCTGTGGTACAAATAACATGATGCCACTCAGGCCGGCCACCAACCCGTTGATCACCAGATCTCTAAACCAGTTATCTGGCATCACAGAATTGAGCCATCCGGAGAATTCTCCAAAACTCCACTCTATAGCATCCATCGGATATTTGGCTATCCAGAAAATACTCTGAAACAAAAGGAAGAGAACAGATAATAAAATAATATATCCCCAGCGTTTATGCAACAAAATATTATCAAGCCTTTCACTGTATAAAGAGCGTTGCAGCGGATCTGATTCCACAACGGTTTGCTGCATGATGTATTTGATCCGTGTATAGCGTTGCAGAATTTCTTCTGCCTGGCTTTTAGTAGGATTAAAATTAAATTCTGATAGCAGCATTTCCAGTCTTTGCATATCTGCCGCCGGAATTTTGAAATGCTTATAATTGATCAGGTAATGTAAACAGGTATAATTGCTTACATCCGGAAATAAATGTTTAACCTGTTCAATCAAAACTGCATGTTCATCCATAGAAATGAAATCTCGTGCAGGAGTTTTGCTTTTATTTTCTGCTGCTGTTTCCAGTACTTTTTTGAGCTGTGTGATCCCTTTGTTTTTTCTAGGGTTCACCGCCACTACAGGAACACCCAATTCTCTTTCAAGGCCGGCAATATCAATTTGGGTTCCCTGTTTTTTGGCTAGGTCTGTCATGGTAAGGGCTACTACCACCGGCATTTTCAAATCGATGATCTGGGAACAGAACAATAAATTTCGTTTCAGATTACTCGCGTCAGCAACAATCAGTAACATGTCCGGCTTTAATTCGTCCTGCTGCATCAACACTTTATAGGAAACCCACTCATCGCCTCTTTTAGGATACAGACTATAGGTACCTGGCAGATCAATAATGGTTGCCTGCTTTTGCGCACTTAAGGCACAACTGCCTGATTTTTTATCAACGGTTACTCCCGGAAAATTGCCTACTTTCTGGTTGAGGCCCGTAAGAACATTGAACAGTGAAGTTTTGCCACTGTTGGGATTTCCTACTAATGCGATATTTATTTTTTTACTCAAATGATTGCCTGAAAGTTTGCAAAGCTACCTTTAACAGTCTATACAACCTTACGATATTAGAAAGTTGGTATACGCTATGCGGTTTTTTTAACTTTGCCTGTAACATTATGAAACGGATTCTGATCTTTTGCTGTTTTTTTTACATTTCAACCCACGCTCAAAACAATAAGCAGTTGCGGAAAGACGTATCTGTTTTAAAAAGTCACATAGAATTTCTCGCAGATGATAAACTGGAAGGCCGCCGGACAGGAACAAAGGGTGAAAAACTCGCTGCTAAATATCTCATAAAACGATTTAAAAAAGCCGGGCTTGCCGCCGTTACAGACTGTCCTGATTTTATTCAGTCTTTTGAGTTGAAAGACGAAAAAAATATCATTGCCGGATCTTTATATATTAACGACAAGCCACTTATATTATATGAAGATTTTTTTCCAATGTCATGGTCAGGCAATGGAAAATTCAACGACACGAAAAATTTTATTTTTTATGATATTGCACAGTTCATAAAAGAAAATGAAAATAATCCGCATTTTGATTTAAAGCCGGCATTATATGAAAGATTGAAACAATTTAAAACTTCTGTGATCATACTTTTCAATAACGGCTCAGTTGCAGATAATCTTTCTTTCGAAAAAAACGATAAGTCAGTATCGCTGTCCATACCCGTATTTTATGTAAAAGACAGCGCAAGAAAAAAATTCCTGAAAGTAGCTGATCCGGTTATTTCCGGTGAATTACATTTACAAAACGACTTACGTACCGGGCATAATGTTGTTGGTTATATTGATAATGCGGCAACACATACCGTTATAATTGGTGCACACTATGATCATCTGGGATTTGGAGAGGATGGTAATTCATTATACACCGGAACTAATCCTATGATACATAATGGAGCAGACGATAATGCCAGCGGAACAGCCGCTTTAATAATACTGGCAAAAAAATTAAAAAAATCAGGGCTTACCAATAATAATTATCTCTTCGTTGCTTTTTCCGGAGAAGAATTAGGATTATATGGGTCTAAATATTTTGCAGAACATCTGCCGGTACAACTCACCGGTATTAATTACATGATCAATATGGACATGCTGGGAAGATTAAATGACAGTACGCATGCATTAACCATCGGCGGTTATGGTACTTCCAATGTATGGAATACAATTATTCAAAACCCGGACAACTATTTCAGAATAAAAACAGATAGCAGTGGTTCCGGACCCAGCGATCACACCTCTTTTTACAGAAAAAATATTCCGGTATTGTTTTTTTTCACAGGCACTCATCGCGATTATCATAAACCATCTGATGATGCAGATAAAATCAATTACACGGGAGAAATAAAAATCATTAATTACATATTTAATGTTATCAGCAAAACTGATAAAGCAGGTAAAATTGATTTTTTAAAAACAAGGGAAGTAGCTGCCGGCAGAAGCAGTTTTAAAGTTACACTAGGTATTATGCCGGATTATACATTCAGCGGTGATGGCGTTTTAGTTGATGGAGTTACAGATGGCCGTCCGGCCATAAAAGCAGGAATTCTGCAAGGTGATATTATTTATAAATTAGGCGCGTTCGATATTCATGATGTACAAACTTATATGCAGGCACTCAATAAATTTGAAAAAGGACAAGCCACCGATGCGCATATCAGAAGAGGTGATAAAAACTTAATCTTTACTGTTACATTCTAATCCATATGAAACTCAAAATAGATAATGAATTACTTGCTGAAGAATTTTTTGATTCAACCCGGTTATTAGGAATTGTAGCTCCATTAAAAGATTATTTGTTTACCTGGCACATCAACCAAAATTTAGGCTATCATTTTCGAATTAACAATTCACTGGAAATACAATTAAGAAAAAAAGAACGGAATTATTTTTTTTCCATTTATGAATATCCTGTTCCATCTTCTTGTATGGTGCATTATTTGTACAACAATGAATGCGACGGAGAATATCTGTTACCGGAATTTAAACATCTTGATTTTTTATGGTTGATAAAATATGATGAAATATCTGATGAAGAATTACAAACGCTGATTCTGGTATTGAAAAATATTCCAGCCGTTCAACTGGTTACAGAAATGACGAATGAAAAAATAAAAAACAAGCAACACCTTATCTTTTAAAAATAATATATGTGGCAGGAATTAAATAATGCGTTGTACAAAAAATTTGTATTTGCTGATTTCAGAACAGCCTTCAATTTTATGGAGGAGGTGGCAGAATTAGCGGAATCAATGGATCATCATCCAACGTGGACCAATACTTATAATGTATTGGAGATCTGGTTGAGTACACATGATGCAGGAAGTATTATAACAGAAGAAGACCGCCAGCTTGCAGCTCAGATCGATATGATTAGTCCTGCATAACTGTTATTACCTTCTCTTGACGTACAGTCATTTTCCCGATCGGTTCCATAAAATGTTCCAGATTATTTTCTTTAAAAATATTTTGAATTTCGTTCAATGCGGATGGATGAACACTACACAGGATACCACCATTGGTTTGCGGATCTGGCAATAAATTAAATGCTTCCATTACATTCACTCCTTTACTAAATGCTACACGCGAACTATAACTATTCCAGTTTCTATAGGTTGCATCTGGTACAATACGTTGCTGCAAGTAATCTCTGGCACCGGCGATTGCAGGTATTTTATTATAATATAATTCTGCAGATACATTACTTCCTTCTGCCATTTCCATTACATGACCAAGCAATCCAAAACCTGTAATGTCTGTCATGGCAGAAACGGCAGCAACTTTTCCAAGCTTTTCTCCAATGGTATTCAACAGACACATTTGTTGTATCATTAACGCTGCATGTTCATCAGAAATCAATCCGCGTTTTTGTGCGGTTGATAATATACCAGTACCGATGGGTTTTGTAGTAAATAGAAGATCTCCTTCCGCTGCAGTATTATTTTTTTTCAGATGGGCCACATCTAGGCTACCTGTTACAGCTAATCCAAATATTGGCTCGGTTGCATCAATACTATGCCCGCCGGCTAATGAAATTCCTGCTTCGGCGCATATAGTTCTTGCGCCTTCCAACACCTGTTGGGCTAACGTTGCCGGTAACGTATCCACTGGCCAACCCAGAATAGCAACTGCCATCAAAGGTTTACCGCCCATAGCATATACATCACTGATAGAATTAGCAGAAGCAATTTTTCCAAATGCAAATGCATCATCTACAATAGGCATAAAAAAATCAGTGGTGGATATGATTGCTGTACCATTTCCTATATCATACACTGCTGCATCATCGTTGGAGCCATTACCTACCAGTAAATTTTTAGGTGAAGGATACGTATTTCCTGTATGTAAAATTTCTTCCAGCAATTTGGGTGCGATTTTACATCCGCAACCTGCCCCGCGTGAATATTGCGTTAACTTTATTTCCGTCATAATTTTTTTCTTTTCAGAATAATAGCAGCATTTTTCTGAAGGTCTCCGCTAAACCTGATCTCATATATATCTTTTCCGTCTTTCACTACCATCAATCCGGTATTAGGAGCAATGGCTCCCAGATTCTCTGCATACATCAGCAACTGAATCTCCTGAACGGATGGGTCAATCGGTAAACTTTTCGTTACCGCGGCAATTCCTAAACGTTGTTTGGTTAAAAATAATTCACCGTTCACCAGTACGGTAACCGTATCGCCGTCTACTTCACCATTATCGTATAAGGAAATCTGAAGACTATCAGAATGAAAATAAACAGTTTCCTGCAACACTGTTTTTCTTTCCTCAACATTGGCCGCAGGTTTTGTATCTATGCTTCGCAGCGGTTCCGCAACTATTTTTTTGTTGTTCACCGTAATGTCTGACGGCGGTTTTGTATCTGCTTTTTTAGTTTTTAATTCCTGTGGTTTTTTTACGAGTGCGATGGATATTTCCGTTTCGGGAATGTCTTTAACAAATGAAAGAGATTGCTCTTTCTTTAATTCCTTCAAATGCGGGATCAATGCACTTTGCCAGTAGTCGTACTTTCTTTTTAAAACGATCCTCCCTGTGAGTGGTGCATATTTGGTTGTACGATTGGTAGCAAATGGTCCTTTCATGATCATCATACTGTCTCTGATCTCCAGTGTCAGTACATTTAACTGGCGAACATTTTTTGCCGGCGTAACAGGATAATTGTTGGCGATAAGCCCATTATCCTCTATGAGAATTTTTCCTTCTTTTTTTTTGACTGTTACTTTCTTTACACCATAAAATTGTTTATCTCCAATTACAAACCAGGTGTGTGAGTAACCAAATAATTTTCCTTTTTCTTCGCTGATAGCCACCTCGTACTGATAATACAATTGTGTGCTGTCGTTATACATAGTTCCTTTCCATAAACCCGTAATATCTGTTTCCTGCGCATATAGCAGCGATGAGGAAATGCAAGACAGCATAAAAATGATCAGATGGCGCATAATGTTTCTGTACAGGTTTTGTGATCGTTTATAAAAGGAATCCGATTTAATAACGTTTCCAGCGACTCTCTGTTGTGCAATCCTTTCTCATATGTTTTATCGTAATACTGCAGTAGAATCCGGAAGCATTCTTTCAGATCACTTTCCACCAGATAAGCTATAGCGTTTTTGGTTTCAAGTGGTCCTAGTCTTTTTTGAATTCGTATAATAGATGAGATCAATTTGTCTTTTTCAAGAGGTCCGTATTCCAGCACGATGTTATGCAGTCTTTCTTCAAATGGCACTTCAACAAAATACAAAGGTTTTTTTCTGATCGTATGCCATAAAGCATGCGGAATATTTAATGTACCTATTCGTTGGCTTTCATCTTCCAGCCAAATGGTATCTGTTTGTTTTTGATGCAATTGCATGGCCAGCAAATTTTCAAACATTTCCTGTGAAGGTTGTTGAGGCATGGCTATTCCCCCAAAAGCAGATCCCTTATGATGTGCAAGGCCTTCGAGATCAATAATAGATTTACTTTTCTTTTCCAGTTCACGTAACATGATGCTTTTACCGGAACCGGTATATCCGCCTATGATTCTGAATGCATAATCTTTTTCAAACTGTTGCAAAACCCAGTTTCTATATGCTTTATATCCACCCACGATCAATTTTACTTGAAAGCCATACAGGTCCAGTAACCACGCTACTGCAGCACTTCTCATACCACCTCTCCAGCAATGAACATAAATATTTTGTGGTGCATTCGATGTGTGTCCTGTTAATTTTTCCACCTGTTCCACCATCAATTTCATTTTCGGTCCAAAAAAATCCAGCCCGTCTTTAATTGCCTGTTCTCTGCTCTTTTGTTTATAATTTGTTCCCACGTGTTTACGCTCTTCGTCATTAAACAACGGTAACGTATTGGCGAATGGTATATGCGCATGGTTATATTCACCTGGGCTCCGCACATCAAATACTTTTTCCGTATTTCTCTGTTCAATAAAATCTGTTATGGATATTTTTTGTACCGCCATTTTTTTAAATTAATGTGCCTGGTGAGCCTCCTCCCAACAAAAAAACCGCCTTTCAGCGGTTTATATTTTTTATCCGTTCATACTGGTGAGGAACTCGGCATTATTCTTTGTGCCTTTCATGTTTTTTAGTAAAGTGTTCAGTGCTTCCTCCGGGTTCATGTCTGCCATGTGTTTACGTAACACCCACATACGCTGGAAGCTGTCTTTATCTAATAACAGATCATCACGACGTGTAGAGGATGAAACGATATCAATTGCAGGATATATTCTTCTGTTCGATAATTTACGCTCCAGTTGTAATTCCATGTTACCGGTACCTTTAAATTCTTCAAAGATCACTTCATCCATTTTACTTCCGGTATCCACCAATGCGGTGGCAATGATAGTGAGCGATCCGCCATTTTCAATCTTACGCGCTGCCCCAAAAAATTGTTTTGGTTTCTGCATCGCATTAGCTTCCACACCTCCCGATAATACTTTTCCTGAAGACGGCGCTACCGTATTGTGTGCTCTGGCCAAACGGGTAATAGAATCGAGTAAGATCACCACATCATGCCCGCACTCCACCAAACGTTTGGCTTTTTGCAAAGCGATCGTGCTCACCTTAACATGTTTTTCTGCCGGTTCATCAAAGGTAGAGGCAATCACTTCGGCCCTTACGCTTCTTTCCATATCGGTAACCTCTTCCGGTCTTTCGTCTACCAATACTATCATCAGGTAACATTCCGGATGATTTTCAGCAATCGCATTTGCCAATTCTTTGAGCAACATAGTTTTACCTGTTTTAGGCTGCGCTACTATAAGACCACGCTGACCTTTACCGATTGGCGTAAACAAATCCATTATACGCGTACTGTAATTATCCGGAGTGGTTTGAAGATTAAGTTTTTCGAATGGAAACAAAGGAGTGAGATAATCGAAAGGAACACGGTCGCGAACTTCTTCAGGTCCTTTTCCATTGATGGTTTCCACTTTTAATAAAGCGAAATATTTTTCACCTTCTTTAGGAGGACGAACCGAACCATAAACAGTATCTCCGGTTTTTAACCCGAATAATTTTATCTGTGAAGGTGACACATACACATCATCCGGAGATGATAAATAGTTGTAATCGCTGCTGCGTAAAAAGCCATATCCATCCGGCATCATTTCCAACACCCCTTCGCCCAATACTACTCCATCAAATTCTATATTGAAAACGGGAGGCTCTCTTCTGGGTTGCGGTGGCCGGTTCTGTGATTGCTGATTATTTGCCTGTGGCTGATCTGAAGGAATATCCGGTTGCTGTTGTTGTTGCTGATTAATATCTTCCGCCTGCAACATCTGAGCAATAGCAGCAGGGACGGTTGAATCCTGTTCTGTTAAGGGCTGAAGATCTTCTTCTGAAACCTGTTTTTGTTCCGGTTCCGGTTTGCTGTGTTTTTTTAAAGGTTTCTTTTCCAGTTCGATCTTTTTGATTTTAGGTCGAACAACCTCTTCTTTTTCTTCTTCCATTGGTGCTGTAACAACGGGAGCTGTTTTAAATAATTCAGCCGGTTTTGCAGGGGTTTCCGTTTTGGGAATCCTTTTCCTTTTCGGCTTTTCAGATTCTGAATTTTTTTCGGTAGCCATATCGGTTTGTTTATCCAGGATTTTAGAAATAAGATCCTGTTTATTGAATTTTTTAGCGTTGTTGATCAAAAGTTCATCCGCAATATCCAGCAGTTCAGGAACGAGCAAATCGTTCAATTGGGCAATATCATACATGTTTATGGAATGCTTTATTCAAAAAAAATCCGCTCTGTTCGGTGATATAAAATCTGTTGAAATTAATGCTGATGGAAGCTGCTATAAAAACTGAGATGAAGAATTTGGATATCTTCTAAGCTGTTTCCATTGCAATAATACGCACAAAATCATAAATAGCGTAATTTTTTACCTGTTTTCCTTAATGATGCTTCTTTTTAATCTGATAACCTTGTTATTCAATCATTTAATAAAAAAAATTTATATATGATGGTCAGATTGTGTAGAAGTTCCTTATTTTCAACCATATTTTAAATAATGACCCTCGTAAACTGTGAATTCAAAGTTAGGTGCAGCCTAATAGAACAATGTGAGCGCCGCCTTATGGTATTTAATCCGCATTATGTGGGAGAAGACAGGCAAACAGACACCTATTTCAATATCCCCGACGGAAGGTTGAAATTAAGAGAAGGTAATATTGAAAATGCGCTCATTTATTATAAAAGGGCTGATATCGCAGATGCAAAAAAATCGGATGTAATATTATACCATTCTGCTGAACCATCTATCCTTAAATCCTTACTGGAAGCATCTCATGGAATTAAAGTAGTTGTAAATAAGGTTCGCCGGATCTACTTTATTGATAATGTAAAGTTTCATTTTGACACGGTAGATCAACTCGGTAGCTTTGTAGAAGTAGAAGCCATAGATCAGGATGGAGCACGTGGAATGGAAACACTTTTGCAGCAATGTGACGCATATGCAAAAATTCTTCAGCTTAAGAAAGAGGATTTTGAGAGCCGTTCATATTCAGATATGATATTGAATGGGGGGTGATGCGGATGCGAGATGCGGGAGGCGGGAATCTTCCATTATTAGCATTTTCAGATTTTTAATTCTATCTTTATGATAGTTCATATTTATCTGCGGCATACTTAACCGTTCATTGTAGGCTTACCATCCACTCTCAGCATTAAGATTATGAAAATGAATTTGATATTCATTCCGCACTCATAATTTAAAATAATACCATTGTTATTTACAGATTTGAAATTAATTCAACCCATCCTTGATGCGTTGAAAGATCAGGGTTATACGCAACCCACACCTATTCAGCAACAATCTATTCCCCATTTACTGGAAGGAAAAGATCTTCAGGGTTGTGCGCAAACCGGTACCGGTAAAACAGCAGCATTTGCTATTCCTATTTTACAATTACTGGCCAGCCCTAAAAATTATGCAGGACAATTTAAACCTATTCGTGCGCTTATAGTAACTCCTACCAGAGAACTTGCCATTCAGATACAGGAAAATCTGGATGCGTATGGCAAAAATTTACGTCTTAAAAATTGCGTCATATTTGGTGGCGTGAATCAGCATGCACAAACACAATCTTTAGATCGTGGGGTTGATATTCTGGTAGCAACGCCGGGACGTTTACTAGATTTGATGACACAAGGATATGTGTCTTTGAAAGATCTGGAGATCCTGGTTCTGGACGAAGCCGACAGAATGCTGGATATGGGATTTATACATGACGTAAAAAAGATCATTGCAAAAGTTCCTGCGAAGAGACAAACACTGCTTTTTTCAGCAACCATGCCTGCAGAGATCCAATCACTGGCTTCCGGTATTTTACGCCAGCCTGTTTTTGTAGAGGTAACGCCTGTTTCTTCAACAGTAGAAAAGATAGACCAGACTTTATATTTTGTTGAAAAGAACGACAAAAAAACATTGCTCAATTTTATACTGGATGATAATTCTATTGAAACAGCACTTGTATTTACGAGAACAAAACATGGCGCTGATAAAATTGTAAAGGATCTTTTAAGACATGGTATTTCTGCAGAAGCGATTCATGGTAATAAAAGTCAGCCGGCAAGACAGAAGGCACTCTCCAATTTTAAAAACAGAACCACAAGAATTTTGGTGGCTACTGATATTGCTGCACGTGGAATTGACGTAGATGACATGACGCATGTGATCAATTTTGATATGCCTAATGTACCGGAAACTTATGTTCACAGGATTGGCCGTACGGGAAGGGCAGGTGCAGATGGCATTGCGTATTCATTTTGCGACAGGGAGGAAACGATTGAATTACGTGATATTCAAAAACTGATCGGTAAAAAAATCCCCGTTAATAAAAATCATCCTTATCATATTGAGATCGATCTGAATGGTAAGCCTGCCCCTAAAAAACAGCCTGCACAAAGGCCACAACGCGGGCCGCAGCAAAACAGAAACCAGCAACCTCAAAGACGACGTCAGTTCAATTAAAGCATGGCATAATTTTTTTATACTCTTGTAAAAAGATATTATGAATAATTTATTCAGAGGTTTGATTGCCGGATATGGTGCAAAAAAATTAGGCGGTGGCTGCTTCAGCACCATCATCATTTTTTTAATTATCTGGTATGCATTAGATAAATGCTGATTTGAAACACATCACATTGTAGTATTCTTAACAGCATTTGATGGTTACATAATTTACATAAAAGGAATCAACAGGCATCTACTCATCTTAAAAATTTGAATGTATGTCTGTAAGATTCCTTTTAGTATGTATAATACTCCTTATTTTCTCCTGTTCTAAAAATCAAAGTTCTTCATTCCCTGATGTAAAATCCGGAAATGAACTTGATCAGGCAGAACCGCTTCCGGCTATTTCAACGGATAGTATTGCCGAACATCCTGCAGAGGTGCCGCCCCCTGAAATAATCCCATGGGAAAAAAAGCTGATCAAGAATGCGAATCTTACCGTTGAAGTGGAAGATTTAAAAAGTTTCAACAATAATTTGCACGCTCTTGTCTCACAGTATTCAGGATATATTGCCGCAGAAAGAAGTTCGTATGCTGACTTCAAAAATGAAGTTTCAGTAACTATAAAAGTTCCAACTATCCGATTTGAAGCCTTACTGAATGAGCTGAATAACAAAGCCAGCAAAACTATTGAAAGAAATATTTCCACACAGGATGTTACCGGTGAAATGAGAGATAATAAAGCCCGGTTGGAAACCAAGAAAGAGACAAGATTAAAATACCTGGAATTTTTAAAACAATCGAAAAATATAAACGAAGTGCTGAAAGTTCAGCAAGAAATAAATGTATTGCAGGAACAGATCGAAAGCATGAGCAGTACGCAAAACCTGTTGTCGCATCAAACTACTTTCAGCACCATCCAACTTGACTTTTATTCAATTTTAAAAGACAATTCTAAACCTGCTGAAACACCAGGATTTTCAAATCGTTTTATAGCCTCTATACAGTCTGGAATTTCAGTAATTGGTGAATTCATCATATTGCTGGCGAAACTCTGGCCATTTATATTTATTGGCGCAGTAGTATGGCTGATATTTAAAAGAAAAAATCTATTAAAAATATGAGACAAAAAAAAGAGGTTGAAATTCAACCTCTTTCTTAATATAATGTATGTCAATTAGAAAATATAAAATTCTAATTTTTTACTTCCCCATAAAAGAGCAACAGCGCCTTCAGGTGAAATGGTAAAAGTTAATTTCTGAGAAGCTGTTTCCAATGGTGTTACTTTAGTATCAAAACGAGCCTGATCCTGTGTTTGATCATAACTGTCTGTTCCCCACTGATCCCATTTTTTATTAAAAATTACCGTTGCGATCTGTCCATTGTATATGGTGAAAACACTGTATTTTCCGGCGGGTATGGTAGATCCCATCACGTTGATCGTTTTATCAGTTTCAAAAACGGTAGCTTCATTAGCGCCCGTTCTCCAGAGTTGACCATCTTTAGGTTCTACTTCTTTACCTACTATTCTTCCGTTCAGAGAAACCTGACTATAACTGATTTTAATGTTAGCACCATTGGTAATCTTTTGGGTTGTGGTAGCAGGCGGACTTTTTCTTTTAGATTTATCATCCTGTGCCTGCGCCTGTAACGTCATTAAACCTGTTGCGAATAACGCAATTGTAAATAATTTTTTCATTGTAAATGTTTTGTTTTAACCTGATCCAAATGTACAAAAATGAGTTGGCTGTTCCTTCACTATTCTCCAAAAACTTTAATTAAAGTGCCTGTTGCTAATTTATCTGTAAGCTGCATACCATTTAATATGGCGAGTTCTTCCAAACGGGCTGCCGGCATATTATAATTCTTTAACGCCTGCTCGAGTGCAATAGATGTATTCATGGTTTTTACACGAATTCGTTCGGGTTTTTTATTGATTTTATTTTGATCAGTTAGTTGGCGAAAGCCTTGCATGGTTTGCAGGAAAAATTGCGAATAACTATTAAAATCAGGAGTAGCTGTTACACCCATAAAATGATAAATGTTATTGTTGTAAGATATAAAATAAGATAATGTTCTTACTTGTTGTGGTTGCTGACCTTGTTGCGGTGTTGGATCTGCCACAACTGATATTGCATTTAACCCATTTACTGATGTTTGTTTTGATTCCAATGCAGTCAGTCCATATCCCTGCAACGTAGTTGTTACTGCTTCAGTAAGGTTAGTCCCTTTAGCCAGCGTCATAAAGAGTAATGCCTTGCCATCCTTTGGAGCAACCTGAACACGTAGAGGTGTATTCTGGTAATTCCACCCCTGCGGTATAGGAAATTGTAATTTTAATACAGGGTGATAAAAAATATTATTTTCTAAAAAACCCTGACGGGGATCTTCACCATAAATTATTCCATCAATTCTTTTTAGATACATATTTCTGTTGATCTGAGGATTCGTAAGTTTGAGTTTGGCTTTCCATTCTGCGGCTAATCTCGCAACCGTTACGTTTCTGTCTCCCGGGTTGGGGTGTGTAGATAAAAACTCAGGCAATTCCTGACTTGTTGAGGATTTTGTCTGCCTTTCTAAAGTGATAAAAAAATCAGCCATTTCTTTTGCATCATATCCAATTTTAGAGGAATATTCTACCCCCAGTTCATCGCTTTGTCTTTCTGCATCTCTGCCAAATTTCAATAACATTAATCCCAGACCTTGTGAGGCGGTTTCTGCAAATCGGGCCAGATCCGGTGCAATAACTACACCTGCTATAATTCCCAGTTGTCCTAAAAGCTGATTTCGTTGCTGAGCAACGGTATGTCTTGCCGTAATGTGACCGATCTCGTGACCCAAAACGCCTGCAAACTGCGCTTCATCATTAAAGTGAGCCATAATACCCCGTGTGAAATATACATACCCTCCTGGTACTGCAAACGCGTTTAGTACGTCGGAATCAACTATACGAAAATTGTATTCAATGTTAGGGCGATGGGAAATAGCTGCCATAGCTCTACCTTTTTCAGTTATAAATGTTTGAAGAGCCGCGTCTTCATATAAACCATATTGTGCAACGATCTGCGGATCGGCCTCCTTACCCATTTCAATTTCCTGCGCTTCAGACATGAACACTACCTGCTTTTTTCCCGTAACCGGATTTCGTGCACAGGTATTGAATAACATAAGTGCTGATATTGACCAGGTTGCAAATTTTATATGTCTCATAACGTGATTTTCAATTTGTTACAATTTACAAAGATGATACCATTTTAGGAGAACGGGATGCAAGTTGCAAGATCCGGGATTCGGGATGCAGGTGGAGACATCTATTCATTTCCATTAGCTTAAAAAAGGAAAAATTCAAAAGGAAAAACTTAAAGTTGTTTACCCTACCTCCTGTATTGATTTCTACTTGTTTTAAAAGAAGTGAAAGGTAAAAAAAGGTAAGATGTTACGCAACCTTGTGCTTTCCGCTATTAAACATTTACGCATCCCGGATCTCGTATCCCGCCTCTCGCATCCCTCCTCCCCCAAAACAAAAACCCACCACTTCCGTGATGGGCTTTCGTATTTTATTTTTTAGCAGATTATAACTTGATCACCTGCTGTGTTGTTCTGTTCTTGCCCTGTATGATCTCTACCATATAGGTGCCTGTTCTTAACTCTGATCCGAAGTTCAGTATCTCTCCTGGCATCATGTTCAACACTCTGTAAGCACGACCCATGATATCCATTACTCTTACCTGGATCTGCTCCTTACCTGTTGTCATTACCTGAAGCTTAAAGCTGGTAGTGCTAGGATTTGGGAACACCTTCGCTTCCATTGATGCAGGCTCTATCACCGCCTTGATCGGCGCTGACTTGCTGATCATTGGGGTAGCCTTCGCTCCAACTGTACATGCCGGTAAATTAACCGCCAGTGACTTAGCAGCGCTCGTCTGACCGCAACCATTCACACCTGTTGCTGTTACCGCTCCCGTTACCGCCGTTGATGGATACGCTACAGAGATACTCGTTGCACTGAGTACCGTGATCGTTCCCGGTGCTGTCCAG
>JANOAO010000032.1:0-12949 GCA_031411115.1 Bacteroidota bacterium | reverse complement strand
AAAAAAGGGAAAAAAGCTTTGCAGGGTTTGTTTGCCGGCGAGGTAAAAAAATTAAGTAAGGGTAAAGCGGACATGCAATTAGTAAATCAATTACTTTTAAAAAAACTCAGCTAATCTATGCATATTAAAACACTCTTACTGTTATGTACTATTGGAATGTGTTCCTGTAAGCAAAATTCTGATGATAAAAAATTTACAGTACATACGGAGGTGAAAGGTGTCGGAAATCAAAAATTGATTCTGGAACAATTATTTTTTACACAACAGCCTCCCGCGGTTATAGATACTGGTATGTTAGTAGATGGTAAAAGCAAGTTATCGGCCATTGCAGATGAAGAAGGTATGTTCAGGATCTTATTCGAAAATCCCAAACTTTCTTATATTTTTATAAATGATGCCAAAAATATTTCCTTCAAAGCTAATTTGCTGGAAGATGGTTTAACCAGTGCTGATTTTAATACAAGAGCGAACCGTATTTTGAAAAACTTTCTCTTTTATATTCAGAAGCAAAGCGATCTTGTTGCCGGCATTCAACAGAAAATAGAATTATTAAAAACAACAAAAAATAATGATTCAGCCGTGTTGGCAGAAGATCAAAAATTGCAATCCTCCTTTGAAACTTACAAAGACTATATTGTTCAATTTGTAGATACCGTTTCTGATCCGGTAGTTGCCATGTTTGCGTTAGGTTATACGCAGGGAGTGGAAGATGGTAAATTAAAACCCGTAATATCTAAATTAGCCAACAGGTATCCCAATCATCAGGGTATCATAGCATTGGTAAATGAGTATAATAAGAATACAGTTGGAGAAAAGAAGAAAGAGGAAACTGCCGCTACTTCACAAGGGCCTTCTATTGGAAATACTGCGCCGGAAATTACCATGAATGACACCAATGGTAAAGCTTTTTCATTAAGTTCTATGCGTGGTAAATATGTTTTAGTTGATTTTTGGGCAAGCTGGTGCGGGCCATGCAGAAGAGAAAATCCAAACGTAGTGGCTGCCTATAACAAATACAAAAATAAAAATTTTACAGTGCTGGGTGTTTCACTTGATGAAGATAAAAAAGCATGGATAGAAGCTATAAAAAAAGATAATCTTACCTGGCAGCACATCAGCGACTTAAAATACTGGAACAGTGCTGCAGTTGGTTTATATGGCTTTGAAGGAATCCCGTATAATGTACTCGTTGATCCGGAAGGTAAAATCATTGCCAAGGAATTACGGGAAGGTGATTTAGATAAAACATTAAGTCAGGTATTAAAATAAGACAACCTCACAGGTTGGTAGCAATTGAAAAGTATCTTTATATCTATTATGGTTTCACTTTTTTTTATTTCCTGCGAAATGAAAGTGGAGCAAAACTTTACAATAATTAATAAGACTGGTTTCACTTTAGATTTTGTAAATGTTTCTCCCGATACATCGAATTATAAAACAATAGCTATAGGTGATTCTTTATACTATAAGTGCGATATGACCAATCTTCCAAAGGTTGATGGAAACTATGTTATTCATTTTATTGAGACGGAGCAGAAGCGTTTAAAAAGTTACAAGTTTGGGTATTACACAAATGGATCTCCAATAGAAACTGAAATCAGAATTTTAATTTTCCCGGATTCAATTTCAGCCCTATCCATTTTCTAGTCTGCATACATAGTTAAGCGGCACACATCATGGCAAAGCATGCATTCGGCCGGACAAATGGTAATACATTCAGCATAAACCATTCTTCAAATCCTGAAAATAAAATAGGCTGCCTCCTTATGAGACAGCCTATTTTTATATGTATTAAAAGTTGATCCTAACGTGCCATATTAACAGTGTACAAAGCATTAAAGAAACCTACACCCGTAACGCCTAATTGCATTTTCAATGTGAATGTTTCATTGCAATAAGAATAGAAACCAGGTGTTGCAGATAGTGCAGCAGAAGGAACCCTTACTGCAACAGTCTGACCTGCATAAGTAGGATTAATATCACCAGCATTACTACCCGGAATTGCAGCTTGTGGAACCACTACTGCAGTTGGGCTGGAAGGATTCGACCAGTTAAGGTTGAATGTAATTGGACCCCAACCATTATCCCAAATGTTCTGCACAACAATAGTACCCGTAGTTGGACCTGTGACAGTAACAGCAGAAATTGAAGTCGTGTACGGACCGTAAGGGCCTGTTCCAAAAACTTCATTGGTGTTATCATAATTACCGATTAAATCAGTAAGCGTAGGATTGGCTTCATCACATGGTGACGGACCAGCAATGATCAATCTAACCGTATCAGAGAAAGCCGTGATTTCTAAAGAAGGCTGCGTTAAAGCAACGATCAATGTATCTCTTTCACCTAATGAATAAGAAGCAAAATTACCTTGTATAGTAATAGTGTCCATTGTTTTGCCAGCAGGGATAGTTACCGTACCTGCTCTGTCAATAGTGTAATCAGTTCCTGCAACAGCACCACTTGGAGAAGTAATATTGAAAGATACGATTCTGTCTACATTGGCTACATCTGTAGTACCTACAACCAGTTTATATACCGGAGCAGGGTTAACGATCACAGAATAAAATTGGTTTCTTTCACCAACAAAATGAGCAGCAGGACGTGAAACTGCAACATCATACACTTTGGTTTTATCGCACCCCGTCATAATGAACATCACAGCAAGAACTGCTACCAGGGCGACGTTGTTTAAAAATTTCATGATTATATTTTTTAGAAAATTAAATTAATTAGTAACCTGGGTTTTGAACCATATTAGGATTTACGTTGAATTCTGTGCTAGGGATTGGGAACACAAATCTGTAATCCCCTGCAGGCAAGGTCAACCAAGCTGCATTTGCATCTGAAGTAAGACGTTGCACAGGAAGGTTGCTGCGTTTAAGGTCATAAAAACGATGTCCTTCGAATGCCAACTCCTTAAATCTTTCATCCAGAATTGCTGTAACCAATGCAGTGGCAGATGTGAAAGTTTCATTTACATAACCGGATATACGTGCAGCACGAACTGCATTCAAATCAGCAGCAGCTGCAGTTAAATCAGGGGATGATTTTTTCGCATTTGCTTCAGCACGGATCAGGTACATTTCTGAAGTTCTGAAGATTTTAACGTCAACAACCCTACCACCCCTGCTGGAAGTGTAATATTTATTTACATAATATGCCCCTGGGGTACCACCAATGTATGCAATTCTGCGGATATCATTCGTAGCATAAGAAGCCACCAGTTTATCTGAAGGTGAGATGTAAATATTATTACCTGTAGTTGTATAGTAGCTACCCATAAAAGCAGATGTGGATACTGTTCTTAACAATATTTCATTCTGATTCAAATCAACCCAGATACCTGTGAAATTAGCACCTGAAACAAGTGGTTTGTTATTCGCAGATATTACTTCTGTAGCATAAGTAATTGCAGCATTGTAATCACCTTTATACAAAGCGATGCGAGCCTGTAAAGCAGCAATATTTATGACGTTAAAACTAACATCAGAAAATGGCTGTCCTGCACAAAGCGTTTTAGCTTCACTCAGGTCGGTTTCAATCTGTGTCATTACTTCACCCATTGTATTACGGCCAGGTGTAGCAAGAATATTTGATTCCAGCATAATTGGTATTCCTAATGGATCTGCTGGATTGTAATTATTGCTGTATCCTTGTAAAGCCATGAAGTGGCCAAACGCCCTGATCGCCAATAACTGGCCCTTGATATAAGGCCTTTGTGGCTCTTCTAATGTAGAAGCGGAAGCCGTTGGGACATATTTCAAAACACGGTTTGCCTGATCGATGATAATATATGCATCATCTATAATAGAGATTACATCTCCTCCTGATGTTGGATCAGAATTATACTGCCAACGGTAAGTAAAAAGTCCTTGCCCGTTATTACCATTACCAATTTTAGTTTCATCTGAAACCAATGATGTAGCATAGATCACATCACCATAATTTTGAAGACGTGCATAAGCTCCGTTTAATCCTGCCCGAAGGTCAGCAATATTCTGAAAGGCGTTCGCTTCATTAAAAGTATCTGTTGGCAATAAGTCCAACGATTTTTTACAACTACTCATACCCAGTCCACCGGCTATAAGAAGTGCAATTATTATATTTTTTTTCATATTCATTATCATTAGAAAATTAAAAATTTAATTCCAAACCTGCAGTAACAGTTCTAGGATTAGGGAATTCACTCAAGTTGATATTTGTAGCACCCGCTTCAGGATCCAAACCTCTCCATTTAGTCCAGATAAACAGATTGTTGCCCATTACAAAGAATCTCGCTCCTGACACAATTTTTGTTTTCTTAGTGAAACTTGCAGGAAGGTTGTATTGTAATTTAACTTCTCTCAAACGTAAGAAAGATGCATCGTGAATGAGCTTAGAAGAGAAATTAGTACCGTATAAAGGACTAGGTGTATTTACAATGTCACCTGGCTTTTGCCAGAATTTCAAATCAGAAGACTGATTGTATCCACTGGCCATAAATCCTGAAGGGTTTTCAACGAAGAATTCCATATTATCCACTTTCGTTGCACCTCTCTGCCAACTGAATAAAACGCTCAGATCGAACCCTTTGTAACGAATTGAAGATCCGAAACCACCTTTCCATGGAGCTTCCCATGTACCAAAATTGGTAACTCTGTCATCTGCACTTCTGATATTGGTGATACGGTTATCTTTTGTATAATATAAAGGCTGACCAGTAGCAGCATCAACACCTGCCCAGGCTACTTCATAATGCGAACCTAATGGAAGTCCTTCCTGAATGAAATCAGTTCCATTTGTATTTTCATACGGGGCAACTCCAGCTAAATCTTTAATCCTGTTTTTATTGTAAGCAACATTACCCGTTAAAGACAATACAAAGCCATTTTTGTTGATCACTTCACCTGTAAGAGTAAATTCCACGCCACGGTTTTGTACTTGACCCGCGTTCAATAGAATATTATCGAATATACCCGCTACAAATGATAGGTTTTTTTCAATGAAGATATCTTTAGACAACTTGTTGTAAACGTTGATATCACCATAAACCCTGCGATTCAGAATTTCATAATCTATACCTAAGTTGGTGATATAGGTAGTTTCCCATTTAAGAAGCGGATTTCCGGCAACAGTGGGTAAATAAGTTGGACTTCCGAAATACGTACCTGTTCCGTATTGAGGTAGGTAACCAAAATCTCCCTGTGGGAAATTATCAGAATTACCGGTACTTCCATAACTTAACTTAACACGTAAAGTATTGATCGCTTTAATTTTCCGGATAAAATTTTCTTTTGATGCTTCCCATACTCCACCAACTGAAAAGAAAGATTGATCTCTGGTAGCTTCTGGTAATTTAGAACTACCTTCTCTTCTGAATGATCCGGAGAAAGTATATTTATTGTCATAAGTATATCTTCCTACAACCAAACCAGCTACAGAAGCATTTCGTGATTTTCCACCACCTACTACACCAAACAACTGGTTATTGATATCACCCTGAGTTGTACCTGCAAGAGTGTTTGGCGTTTTTGGATTCACACCGAATTCTCTACCACTGAAAGTTTTATTTAGTTCAGTAACATATTCACCATAACCAGTCACTTCAAAATCATGTTTTTCCTGTAAGGTATTTCTGTAGGATATAGAAGGACGAACCGTTCCGATTAAAGATCTCGTAAGTCCTTCTTCCTGGAAACCAGCCTTTCCTGTAAGACTAGTAGAGGAAACTCTAGCGAATGCTAGCGGACTTCCGTAAATACTGCTTTGCGTTTCTCTGAAATCCGCACCTGCTGTTATCCCTGCAGAGAATCCTTTCCAAATTTTATAATTAGCTGTAACACTTAAATTCGCTTTCAATTGGCCGTTGTAATTTCTGTCAAATTTTGTAAGATCCAATTGATTGGCCGCAGCAAACCCTGGCCCTACACCTGTAGCAAAATTTCCATTTTCATCATATACTTTAGCATATGGAACATTCACTACTGAACTCAGGAATGGATTTCCCAGGTTAGCACTAACTGTAGTTTGCTGAAAATTTCTTTTTGTATAAGAAATACTATTATTTAATGCTAAGGTCAGTTTATCATCTGTGAAATCAATATTATTCTGAAAAGTTATCCTGTTCATATCTGTTCTCAGAGTGATACCTTCTTCGTTATAAAAACTTAAAGAACTGTAAAATCTTGTTTTAGCATTACCACCGCTCAAAGTAAGCTGATGATTGCTAAAATTAGCCTGCCTGAAAATCTGATCCTGCCAATTGGTATTGATCCGGGAAATAGAGTCCAGATTACGATCAGCGTCTGCTTTTTCTGCAGCAGTTAATGCAGCGTATCTTGGATTATCAGCAGAAAAGTACCATCCTGGTACGTTAGGATTTGCATTATCACCGGTTACACGGCCATAATCTCTTTGAGAAGCCAGTAATTCCGCAGTTGTCATAGGACGGAAAGCAAAGTCAGGTTTTGATTTCACACCCATTTGTGCACTGTAACCAAATCTAGTTTTGCCTACAGTTCCTCTTTTAGTAGTAATTACGATTACACCCTGAGATCCTCTGGAACCATATAAGGCTGCGGCAGATGCATCTCTTAAGATATCGATAGAAGCAAAGTTGTTTGGATCCAATCCCTGAAATACTCCAGTCTCAACTATAATACCATCTACTACATATAGAGGATCTGATCCCCCAATGATTGAACCTTGTCCACGAATAATTACATTAGATGCAGAACCAGGAGCACCACTACCTGTTAAGGCAGCTACACCCGCAACTCTTCCCTGGAAAATCTGATCAAAAGAACCTGTTGGTTGGTTTTTAACATCTTTGTCAGTAAGTTTTCCTGCTGCACCCGTATACTGCGATTTTTTTATTTTGCTTACCCCAGTAACAACCACATCAGTGAGCGCTCTTGCCTCAGAAGTAATCATCACAATTTTGTACTTAGAACTATTTGCACTCAGGTCCTGAGTCTCATAGCCTAAAATACTGAACTCAATTCGCTTAGCTGTTGACGGAATTGTCAGACTAAAGTTTCCGGAAGCATCTGTTGTAGTTCCGGCATTACTGCCTTTCACAATTACTGAAACATTAGATAACGGGGCGCCATTTGCATCTGTGACGTTACCCGAAATGGTCTTTTGTGCGTAAGAAACCAGCACAAAACCCAAGCTGACCCAAAGGGTCAAAAGAAGTTTTCTCATTTGAATGTTAGTTTAATAGCCGCAAATATAGGATTTAACATTTTAAATAGACTAACCATTTAAACTAAATCATTATTTGTGGAATTTTTGGTTTGATAAAAGTTGTTTTGGTTATAATTATACGCCTATAGTTCAATAGGGTAAGATTTTTAAAGTTCAAATATTTGACCTTAAACGGGTAATTTTCGCTGCTTCGCCAGCAATAATATTAAAACCGGCAATAAAATAATGTTGGTGAGCGTGGCAGCTAGTAAAGTAACCGATGTAAGCCAGCCCAGTGCCTGCGTACCTCCAAAGCCACTGAAACAAAATATGATGAACCCGGCAGTAAGTACCAATGAAGTATAAATGATACTTAATCCGGTATGCCTGATAGTACTGCTAACGGTATCCGAAATGTTATTATTAAAATGGGGAAGTTCCTGTTTATAATTAACCAGAAAACGTATCGTGATATCAACCGCTATACCCAATGCCACGCTGAATACCAATACAGTAGAGGGTTTTAAAGGTACGCCTGCCCATCCCATAATACCTGCCGTAATCGTTAACGGAATTACGTTTGGCAATAAGGAACATATTAAAATGCGGAAAGAACTGAAAAGATAGAGCATACACAGCGCAATTAATAAAAATGCCCAGGCTACACTTTCTTTTAAACCATTAATAATGAACTTACTGCCTTCTAAAAAGGTGATACTTGTGCCGGTAAGTGTAACTGAATAACTGCTGTCAAAAATCTGGTTAGCGCGCTGCTGTACTTTATTTAATATGACGGGCAGTTGCTCAGTTCCTACATCGGCCATACTAATACTGATCCGCGTACTGCTTTTGTTGCTGTCAATGAACGAGCGTATCATATTGGAAAACCCAGTTCCGGTTTTTTCATTTTTAGAAGGTTTCAGATAATCCCCTACAAATGCGCCGTCGAAACTATTAGGCATTATATATTGTAAACTGTCATTCTCATAAAAACCCTGTTTGGCAAATTTCAACCCTTCGGCTACTGAAAGCGGACGGTTCATTTCGGGCATGGCGGCGATAAAAGAGGATAAAGAGTCAACTTTTTCAAATACCGATAATGCCCTCATTCCGGTGAGACCATTTCTTTTTTTGGTGTCAATCACAATTTCCAAAGGCATAACGCCATGGAAATTCTTTTCAAAAAATTTGAGATCCGTAAATACTTTATCCGTTTTAGGCAGATCATCTACAATATACCCTACCGTTTTAAGCCGTGCTATCCCAAAACCTGAGATCACCAATACCATAAAAGTGATTCCCAATACCATTTTCTGGTGATGAAATACCCATTTTTCTATACGTAACAAAAATGCAGAGATCCATTTGTTCTCGAGATAGCGCAATTCTTTGGGTTCCGGTGCCTTTAAATAACTGAGTACTGATGGCAGTAAAATGAAAGAAAGACAAAATATAATCATGATGCTGAGACCGGCCACTACACCAAATTCTTTCAGGATGGCACTTCTGGTAAAAGCAAAAACAGCAAATCCAATAGCGGCGGCGATGTTACAGAATAGCGTAACAATTCCCATTTTGCTTACCATTTCAATCAGAGACGCCGTTTTATCCTTTTTTTCTACGTAAGAAGAATGGTATTTATTAATAAAATAAATACAGTTAGGAATCCCGATCACCACCACCAATGATGGCAGCAATGCAGTTAATAAAGTGATGTTATATCCACATAAATAAATTAAGGCAACGGTCCATATTACACCTACCAAAACAATAGCAAGTGATAACAAAGTAGTTCCAACCGACCGGAAGAACAACATCAATATCACCACACTAAACAGCAAGGATCCCAGCAAAAAATATTTCATTTCGTTGCGGATCCTGTCGGCTACGACCGTTCTGATAAGTGGTAAACCGCTGAGATGCGTTTCAATTTGCGTTTGCTTTTCAAATTTTGCTGCGGCTTTTTGAATACCTTCTATCGTTTGTGTTCTTGCTGATGAAGCCAATATATTTTTATTGATCCGGGCACCCATCAGGTACGCATAACTATCAGGATTGTATAGTAATGTTTTGTAAAAAGGAAGATTGTAAAAAGTTTGCAGGGCACTGTCTAACTGAAGTTGATTGTTTATATCACCAAAAATTTTAACGGCTTGTAATTTTTCAGTGGTACTATCTTTCATCAGTATCACCGAAGAAGGAATGCTCAATATGCTTTCTACGCCGGAAATATTTTTAAGAGAATCTTCAAAAGTTTTATAGGCACGATAGTTTTCGAAACGAAAAAGATCTTTTGTTTGTACGCCAATCACCAACAGGTTTCCATCATCGCCAAATGTTTTTCTGAATGCCTGATAATCGAGATATTTTGGATTATCTGTGGGAATGGCTTTAGAAAACTCGTAACTGAGTTTCACTTTGGATGCAAAATATCCCATCACACCAGTGAGCAACAGCAATACTATCAATAATATTCTCCTGTATTTTAGAACAAACTGAGCCAGGCGTTGCCACATATTCAAATTTTTGCAAAGAAACGGCATTTTAATTTCTGCCCTTCAATCATGTATTTTAGCTTTCTGAAATGACGCACAAAACAAAAGGGATTGTACTTAAAACTATAAAGTATGGCGAGACCAGCGTGGTGGTAACTATACTTACAGAATTATTCGGCATACAAACTTATATGGTGAATGGTGTGCGTACTTCTAAAAAATCGGGAAGTAAAGCGGCGTTGTATCAACCGGCATCAATGCTGGATTTAGAAGTATATCATAATGAGTTGAAGGCGATGAACAGGATAAAAGAAGCCGAACGAAGTATTATGTATCGAAATTTATTTGCTGATGTGGTAAGGCACAGCATTGGCTTATTTATGATTGAACTGATTCATAAAACATTAAAGCAACCCGAAAATAATCCTGATCTTTTTTACTTCTGCGAAGATGCTTTTAAACAATTGGATGAAGCAACGGATGTTGTTGCCGCTAACATGCCCTTGTATTTTATTTTACACCTTAGTTATTTTCATGGTTTCCGGATAGAAGTACCGGCACAGGTGAATGAAAATTTATTTATTGACCTGATTGAAGGAAGTTTTACAGACGAGCAACCGGCACATCCGCATTATATAACCGGAGAAGATGTTGTAATTACAGCAGATTTGCTTCGTGTAATGCAGCCATCAGAACTGACAGAACTAAAACTGAACAGCTTAAAACGCAGACAGTTAATATTTCGATATCTGGAATATTATAATTTCCATATTGCTGATTTTGGAATGATGAAAACACTTCCTATTCTGCAGGAAATTTTATCGTGATTATATTATCCTTTGGGAATTATCGTTGTAGATCTGCACCACACCGGGCGTATTTCCTTTTTTGAAACTTCCATAGGTATCGCCTATCTGTAATGTTTTCGCACCATTGGATGTTGCCCATTGCAGAATCGTTTCCAGCGGAATTTCAGGAAAATATTTTTTAATGGTTTTTATTTCATCATACATATTCAGCGAATCATTACTCGCCAAACTATCTGTTCCTAAAACAATGTGAGCTTTTTTGTCAATTAATAATTGTAACGGAGGCAGGGTATTTTCTATATGTAGATTTGCGCGTATACAAATGCAGAAGGATACATTATTTGCGGCCTGTACATCCGGTGTTGTAATGAATGTATTGTGAACCGCTATTACCGGCTGTTGTGAAAAATACGGATGCCATGTTTGAAATGAAGTTTTAAAAGAGGGCCTGAAAAAAGAAATATCGATTCCGAGATTTTTATATAACTCCAACATCTCCCCTTTGCCGGATTGAAAAAATAAATTTTCAGCTTCGCATTCCTGGTTATGGATGGAAATGAGTTTTCCGGCAGATGTTTCACCGATCAGCCGGAACAAAGCGGGTGATACAGAATATGGCGCATGCGGAACTACGGTTGGATTTAAACCTTTTTCGTTGAATTGTTTTTTAACGTCCTGTATTGCCGACATTCTAGATGGTGCATGATCATCTGTAAAGCCGCTAACTTCTATAAAATTGGTAAAGTGAATATCTGACTGTAGTTTGGCTGCTATACTATTTTTTGTATTACAGATATCGCCCACTGCTACCGTTCCGGAATCCCTGATCTCTTTTAAGGCAGATGTTAGTATTTCCGTAGAAATTTCCTTGTTACGCATTTTTAAAACTTCCTGCACAAAATTTATCAGACCTGTATGTTTGGGGATTTTATTTTTCAAATGACTCAGTTCGGTATGGCAATGTGCATTTACAAAACCCGGGCACAGAATCCCTTCGAGGAAAATAATGTCATCGCCCGCATTAGCAGCCGGTATAATTTCTTCCACTACTCCGTTATTTAAAACAAGTACAGAGTTTTCCGGTTCAAACTGATATCCGTTGAAAATTGTGGGTGCGGTAAGTTTTGTGTACAAATTTGTTGCTTGATAAATTGTAAATTTGCGCCGTCGTAATAAAAAAGTTGCATAAAGGTATGTAGTACAAGTGTGCGACGCAACAAAGGCCGGTTACAGAACTACAGCCCGGACCAAAAAAATAAAATATGTTAGATAAACTCGATGCCATAAAAGCAAAGTTTGAAGATCTGGGTGTGGCGCTTTCCAATCCGGAAATTGTAAGTGATAACAAGAAGTTCAGTGCTATGAGCAAGGAATACCGCAGTTTACAAAAAATTGTGGATGCACGGGATGCATATGTTCGTTTGCTGGATGATATTGAATTTAATAAAGAAGTGCTGAGCGGTGATGATGAAGAAATGCGTACGATGGCAAAACAGGAATTGCCTATGCTGGAAGAAAAAAAGGATGCTTCTGAAACTTATCTCCGAAATCTTTTAATTCCTAAAGATCCGTATGATGAAAAAAATGCGATCCTGGAAATTCGTGCCGGAACCGGAGGTGATGAAGCTTCTTTATTTGCCGGCGACCTTTTGCGGATGTACATGAAATATTGTGAAAAACGCGGATGGAAAACGGCCTTGCTCAGTGAAAGTGAAGGAACCGTTGGCGGCTTTAAAGAGGTGCAGGTAGAAATTGTAGGAGATGATGTGTATGGAACTATGAAATTTGAAAGTGGTGTACATCGGGTGCAGCGTGTACCGGATACAGAAGCCAGCGGACGTGTGCATACCAGTGCTGTTACTGTTGCCGTAATGCCGGAAGCGGAAGAAGTGGATTTTGAATTAAAGGAAAGCGATGTAAAAATGGAAACGGCACGAAGTGGTGGAGCAGGTGGCCAGAATGTAAACAAAGTAGAAACTAAAGTGTTTTTAACGCATAAACCTACCGGCCTGGTTGTAGTTTGTCAAACGGAAAGAAGCCAGCTCGGCAACAGGGAAAAAGCAATGGACATGATGCGCACCAAATTATATGATGAAGAGGTGCGTAAACAGGAAGAAGCCATATCTCATATGCGTAAGAGCCTGGTAAGTACGGGCGATAGAAGTGCGAAAATCCGGACATATAATTTTCCGCAAGGGCGTGTAACGGACCACCGCATCGGGCTTACTTCATATAATCTGGATGCCTTACTGAATGGTGAATTACAGGAATTTCTGGATTCATTGCAGTTTGCCGAAAATGCAGAAAAACTAACTGCACAGCAATAATCAACTGATAGAGAGTAAACTAAAAATTGCTACTTTTTTTTACCTTTTATTAAACTGCTTATGAGAAAATTGACTATTAATGTAGTTACGATAATAATTACAAACAGGATGCCAAAAGAATTAATAAACAGTTTAATAAAAGGTAAAAAAA
>JANOAO010000031.1:0-4759 GCA_031411115.1 Bacteroidota bacterium | reverse complement strand
GAAGTTTCAAAAACCTGATGTGCCGGAGTTAATAGATTTGGATACTGCCTTCGTTGCAGCGGAGCCGGATGTAAGTCAACCCAAAAAATCTACACGCGGCAGAATGAAGATCAGTGACATGAATTCAACACTTCACCTTGTAGATGTACCGGAGGATGAAATTTTATTTCAGAAAAGATATTACAGTATTGGCGCAGTATCTGCAATGTTTAAGGTGAATGCGTCTTTAATCCGATTCTGGGAAAATGAATTTACTATTCTCAAACCTAAAAAGAATGGGAAAGGAGACCGATTCTTCCGTCCGGAAGATGTGAAAAATCTTCAACTGATTCATCATTTGCTAAGGGAAAGAAAATATACCATTGAAGGTGCTAAAGAATTTTTGAAAAAGAATAAAAAATCAGATGAAAAATTTTCAATGATAGAATCGTTGAAAAAATTAAAAAGTTTTTTGCAGGAATTAAAAACAAATTTATGAAACAATTAATTGGATGTTTTGCATTGATATTTTCACTCCATGCAACTGCGCAAACTCCTTATACATCTACTGTTGTTGGAAGTTCTACAGTCTTAAACGGAATGATCACAAAATATGCGCTGGTCAATAATGCAACAGTTTTTCCATGGTATGAAATTAATTCGAAAGGTTATACACCCGATCCTTCCATAAAGCAGGCAATGGATTCTGCCAAGAAAGATGTTCAGTTGGTTATTTTCGGCGGAACATGGTGCGAAGACACACAAAATATTTTACCTAAATTTTTCTCCTTACAGGAACAAACAGGATTTCCGGATGACCACATCACTTTTTATGGCGTAGACCGTTCTAAAAAGACTTTAGGTAATCTTGCAGCAGCCTTTGGAATTACCAATGTTCCTACGATCATTGTAATGAAGAACGGCAAAGAAGTGGGTCGGGTAATAGAATATGGAACCACCGGAAAATGGGATGCAGAACTGGCAGCTTTGCTGATTAAATAAGCGGCTCTTGTTTAGGTGGAAGCGGTTCGGCAATTGGAACGTTGATGACCGGGGCAGGCGATACCACATCCAGTTTATATTTTTCAATGATCTTTTTAATCTGCATATTGACGGAAGCACGCATTTCATTCAATTGATGCAGGGATGTGGTCGTATTGAAGTATTCGATACTTATGACTTCAGCATTGCGTTGGTGCTCTGAAAAAAAAACGTGTGATTGTGAAACGTCGGGGTTTGCCGAAAATAAGGATCTCAACTCGGTAATGATAGTTTGAAGGGTTTCACTTTCAATGTTATTGTTCAGTTCTATTTTTAATTCGGTGCGCTGATGCGTACGCATACTCCAGTTGTCAACAATACTGTCTACCATTTGTTTGTTCGGAACGGTTACCAAAGTTTTTTCTGCAGTTCTTATTCTGGTACTGCGCAATCCTATTTTTTCAACACGTCCGGAAACATTATTCACCTTCAGGAAATCGCCTACATAAAATGGTTTATCGAAAAAGATGATGAAAGAAGCGATCAGATTTTCCAGACTTTCTTTTGCTGCCAGTGCCAGCGCTGCACCTACAATACTTAGACCTGTGAGCAGTGTGCCTACATTCTGATTGAAGCCGGCTTTAATAATTAATAAAATTCCTGCGATAGTCAAAAACACTTTTAAAAAATCGCGAAAAAAAACGATGAGCTGATCATCACCTTTGGCTTTTGTTGTACTTGCTTTCTCTTTTAGAAATAAAGCAATGAAATCGATAATGCTCAGCAGGCATTTAATGAAACTAATGATGATGAGAATGATGCCAAATTTCTCCAGAATCATTTCTGTGGAAACTCCATAGATATTGTATTCCCATGCGGAAGGAAAATTTAATTTGTCAATAATGAAAACCGCAGAAACAATAACTATAAACCAGCTTAATGGTTTTGTTATAAGTGCAACAAATGTTTTTCGTTCTATTTTAGTACCGAAAGATGCGATCAGTTTGCAAAGTAAAATGGCTGTGTATCTGGATAAAAATTTCCTTAAGATGAGAATTAAAAAAATAGTTCCAAAAACGATAAGGTAAGCCCGGAATGTATTGTCTAAAAATATTTCATCCAAAAAGTTCATACCTGAAATTACAAATTGAAAAGAAAGTTATGGCAACTCATACATACAAAGACTGTCCTTATACAAAACATATAATTTGTTATTTACCACACGAATTGCATTTGCCTGCAAAAATGTTTCAGGAATAATCAGACTTCTTAAAGTCTTTGAATTCATGTTATAGATATTCAATTTATTGTTACTTATGCCGAGCAATTTATTATTACCAACAGATACGGATGTCCAATGAACATACGGAAGCATATATTTAAATGCAGCATATTGATCAAATAAAAAAAGTCCTTGTTCAGGATCATATAAATAGATTGTATTCTCCACATCTGTTAAAAATGCAGCAGATGGAATTTTATCTGTTTGTAAACGGAGGTCATTGCTTTCTGTTAATAATTTTCCGGTTTCACTGATCTTTTTCAATTTCATTTCCTGTTCATCAAAAATCCAAAGATTATTGTCGTAAGAAGTAGTAATTGCATTCACCCTGAAGATCTGCCGGTTTCTTAGATTTAGATTATTTCTTATAGAGAGTAATCGATCGAGTATTAGAATAGTGCTGTAATTTTTATAATACACCAACGTTTTTAAAGGATTGCTTACATCCAAATAACTCACATTTCCATAGCGACGAACATCATTGAAAACGGCAATGGAATCACCGTTACTGTTTATTTTTTTAAGTTGGTTGCCAGCGGTGATAAGATAAATATTTCCTGTAGCATCTACTTCCAGTGAATGATAATTTCCGGAAATAATATTTACCAGTTTAAAACTGTCGGTGTTAATTGGATCTTGTGCAATGGAATTTTTGCAGCAGCATATCAAAACAAAATATAGTAGTAATTTTTTCAAACGGACTGATGATACTTTAAAGTTAAACTATCCTGATCGAGCACTGCATAACTGTTGTATTTTATCCAGTCACCCAGATTAATATACCGGCTGCCGTCTTTTACTTCCAGATCTAATGGTAAATGCCGGTGTCCAAAAACCAAAAAATCATAATGTGTTTTTTGTAACATCTCTTTACAATATATTACCAGCCATTCTTTGTCTTCGCCTAAAAATATTTCATCCGTCTGCCCGGTTTTTTGCCTGCTTTTCCTGCTAAAAAAATCTGCAATACCTATTCCGATATTTGGAGGCAATAAACCGAACATCCATTGGCTTACCGGACTGCGGAATATTTTTTTGATTGTTTTATATCCATGATCTCCGGGTCCTAAACCATCGCCATGGGCAATGTGAAATTTCCTGCCGTTGAAAATAAAATCGTGTGGTTGAAAATAAACTTTGATGTTGAGTTCAGTTTGAAAATAATCTTTCATCCACATATCATGATTGCCTACAAAAAAATGTATGATAATTCCGTCATCTGTGAGTTCTGCCAGCTTGCCTAACAAACGCACATAACCTTTCGGTACAACCCGTTTGTACTCAAACCAGAAATCGAACATATCTCCTAAAAGAAAAATTTCTCTTGCCTCATGGCGGATCTCCTGTAAAAAACGGAGGATCTTTTTTTCCCTGATAAGGCTGATCTCTTTATTAGGTGCACCGAGATGAAAATCTGAAAGAAAATATATTTTATCTCTCATCCGCCTTACTGATTCAATTTTTTTAATAACAGCGTAACTTCTTCTGCAGGTAAAGGCTTCAAATGATTTGTGGGAAGATTATACCAGTAAATCCAGGCTTTAACTGGCTGACCATCTTTTTGCGATGTAACAAGATCTCTTCTGTATTTTGGTATTTCACCGGGTTCTACATTTACGCCTTCATAATCATCTAACTGGCACATAGCCCAGTTGAACATATCATTATCTTTCAATGCATAAAGTTCGCCGGTGATTTTTCCTTTTGCGGAGGGAACTGCAACAGGAATATGATTTAGTAAATAAAATTGACCCTCTACTTCCGCTACTCCTACCAGTTCAAAAAACTGCGTGATGTATGCATACGCAGGGCTTTTAAAACCGCTGCGCAGAGAAGCATATACAAAGAGGAACGGCGTCATAAATATGTATTTAAAGGGATGTTTGATCATCAACCAGAAAACAATATACTTCTTTTGGTCCGTGTACACCCGTTACCAATGTTTTTTCAATATCGGCCGTGCGGCTTGGGCCTGTAGCGAAGGTAACCATTGATGGAAAATTATTTCCGTGCTTTTCTTTAATGGAAACAAATACTTCCCTGATATCATTGCGAAGCTGGCTGGTGTAAGCAATGCAAATATGAACGGGAGCATATATACTGCTCGTTCTTCCTTTATGTTGTGCAGCGCTTAATACAATAGTGCCAGTTCTGGCTGAAAGATATTCGCAGGTGGTGATCGCCACATCACAGGAAGGAAGATCTGTATATCCCGGAAAGGAGTCTTCCAGTAAACGCACAATTTCAGGATCTGTAAAATAATATTTCGACCATGGCCGGTTGCGGAATAAAAGGGAGAGTTGCATTTTCATGTCTGCCACATCGGTACAATATGCAAACTTTCCCTGCAGCCTGGTAAATGTTTCTGCAAATACAACGGTACTGTCGTCTGCAGGAGGATGAAAAACAGATTGCGTTCCTTCACTTTGCGGAAAAGGCAAAGGCACCGGATGACTCAGTGCCTGCCTTATTTTCTTCAGTATATTTTCCTTTGCCTTTGAAGTGGCCATTGTATCA
>JANOAO010000030.1:0-73083 GCA_031411115.1 Bacteroidota bacterium | reverse complement strand
ATTTTTTTGGTTTTTAATTAAATTTTCCTCTTATCTTTGCGCTCCGAAATTTATGGCTAAACAAGCATTGATCAAACAAGACGGAACTATCATCGAAGCGTTGAGTAATGCAATGTTTAAAGTGAAGTTAGAGAATGGCCATGAAATTCTGGCGACAATTTCCGGGAAAATGCGTATGCATTATATTAGGATCTTGCCGGGTGATAAAGTAGGAGTGGAGATGAGCCCTTATGACCTTACCAGAGGCAGGATCATTTTCCGGTATAAATAAATTAACCTTCAGTGAAAGCTGCAGGAAAACATATTAAAACATAAACGATGAAGGTTAGAGCTTCTATTAAAAAACGCAGTGTTGATTGCAAAATCGTGAGAAGAAAAGGTCGCCTGTATGTAATCAACAAAAAGAATCCTCGTTTTAAGCAAAAGCAAGGATAATCCAGACATTAAATTAAAAAAATAAAGAATTCATATGGCTCGTATTGCCGGTATTGATTTGCCAAAAGGAAAAAGAGGTATTATTGGTCTTACCTACATTTATGGTATTGGTCCATCTACTGCACGTTATATCCTCGAGAAATCAGGGATTGATATTAATAAGAAAGTAAATCAGTGGAATGACGATGAGCAGACTGCTATTCGTAACGTCATCAACAACGAGTTCAAAACGGAAGGCGCTTTAAGAAGTGAGACCCAGATGAACATCAAACGTTTGTTGGATATCGCCTGTTACCGCGGATTACGTCATCGTAAAGGTCTTCCGGTAAGAGGACAGCGTACCAGAACCAACAGCCGTACAAGAAAAGGAAAACGTAAGACGGTTGCGGGCAAAAAGAAAGTTGCTAAAAAATAATTAATTGATGTGCCGGTATATCCGGCATATCGTTTTAATACGACTGTTCATTTCGAGTCAGCGCCGGATCGCCTAGTCAGCAGGAGGGTTGGCCGCTTCAACACCAATTGAAGAATTTTATTTAACGATTACCTATTTTAAAAAAATGGCTAAAGCACAGGGCGGTAAACAAAATGCGAAAGCAGCCGCAAAAAAAAGAGTTGTAAAAGTTGACAGCTATGGCGATGCACACATCGTTGCAAGTTTCAACAACATCATTATCAGTTTAACCAACAAACAAGGTCAGGTTATCTCCTGGTCATCTGCCGGTAAAATGGGCTTCAAAGGTAGTAAGAAGAATACGCCTTATGCAGCACAGATGGCAGGCGCTGATGCAGCGAAAGTTGCAATGGATGCTGGTTTGAAAAAAGTTGACGTATTTGTAAAAGGACCTGGAAGCGGCCGTGAAGGTGCGATTCGTTCTTTATCTCAAAATGGGTTGGAAGTAGTTATGATCAAAGATATTACTCCATTACCACACAATGGCTGTCGTCCTCCGAAGAAGAGAAGAGTATAGATTGTTTTGAGTGTTATGTTTTAAGTAATACACTTCACACAACACTCAACATTCAACATAATTTTTAACCGGGTGTATTATCGATTTTAAACGGTCTTTTGATAATGCATCGTCACTAAAAGACCCACACAAAAACTATGGCTCGTTACACAGGCCCCAAAACCAAAATTTCCCGCAGATTCGGCGAACCTATTACAGGAAACGGAAAATGGTTAACTAAAAACAGTAATCCTCCGGGACAACACGGCGCTACCAAAAAGCGTAAAACTGCAAGTGAATATGCTTTGCAGTTGAAAGAAAAGCAAAAAGCAAAATACACTTACGGTCTTCTTGAAAAACAATTCCGTAAAACTTTTGATGAAGCTAGTCGCAAAAAAGGTGTTACAGGTGAAAACCTCATCAAATTATTAGAAGCACGTTTAGACAATACAGTTTTCAGAATGGGTATTGCGCCCAGCCGTCAGGCTTCACGCCAGTTGGTTAGCCACAAGCACATTACTGTTAATGGTGAAGTGTTGAATATTCCTTCTTACAGTTGTAAGCCGGGAGATATCATCGGATTGAAAAATAAAAGTGCTGCCAATGCTTCTATCACCGGTAACCTGCGTGGTAAGAATGCAAAATTCAATTGGATCGATTTCAGCGACAGCGAGATGAAAGGAACTTTTGTTGCTTATCCTGAAAGAGAAAGTGTTCCTGAAAATATTAAGGAGCAACTGATTGTGGAATTGTATTCTAAATAAGCTTTTCCTGCTGATTTTATCAGTATGGATGCACATTTTTAAATTAAAACAACAAAATACAAATGGCCATTTTAAATTTTGTTAAACCAGATAAAATTGTTCTTCAGAAAGCTAACGATTTCGAAGCGCAGTTTGAATTCCGTCCATTAGAGCCAGGATATGGTGTTACCATTGGTAATGCTTTACGCCGTGTTTTACTCAATTCTTTGGAAGGACATGCTATCGTAGGAATTAACATTGCCGGTGCAGATCACGAATTTGCAACGTTGAAAGGTATTACAGAAGATGTTACAGAGATCATTCTAAATTTGAAGCAGGTTCGCTTTAAATCTAAAGTTGATCATGAAGTGAATGTTGAAAAAGTTACATTATCTATCAAAAATAAAACAGAGTTCACCGCAGGTATGATTGGAGAAGCTTCTCCAGCATTCCAGGTAATGAATCCTGAATTACTGATCTGCACCATGGATTCAAGTGCTAAACTTGATATCGAAATCACCATTGGAAAAGGACGTGGTTACGTGCCTGCAGAAGAACATAAAGATAAAAGTTCACAGTTTGGTTATATCGCAGTTGATTCTATCTACACACCGATCAAGAATGTAAAATACCTGATCGAGAATACAAGGGTGGAACAGCGTACCGATTTTGAAAAACTGATCATGGATGTGATAACTGATGGAACAATCCATCCGGAAGAAGCTGTTAAGCAGGCAAGCCGTATCCTCATTCAGCATTTGATGATCATCACTGATGAAAACATCACATTTGATACTAAAGAAGATAAGAAAGAAGATATGGTGGATGAGCAGACATTGCAATTACGCAAGATGCTGAAAACACCATTGGAAGATCTTGATCTGTCTGTACGTGCATTCAATTGCCTGAAAGCCGCTAAGATCAATTCATTATCTGAACTGGTTCAATATGAGCAGGAAGATCTGATGAAATTCAGAAACTTCGGACAAAAATCTTTATCAGAGATAGATTCAGTATTACATGACAGAGGTTTGAGTTTTGGTATGGATCTGAGCAAATTGAAATTAGACGACGAGTAAATGTGCAGATGAGTGAATTTGCAAATGTGCAAATGATTCAACTCACATAAGTTAAAAAAATACATCCGCAAATTTGAACATTCGAAGATTTGCACATTTAATAATCACCTGTAATTCCTGACACGGTACAGGTTTAAAACAAAGTCACATGAATCACGGTAATAAAAAAAATAACCTCAGCAGAACTGCTTCTCACAGAAAAGCATTGCTGATGAATTTAGGTTGTCAGTTGATCACTTACAAGCGTATCACTACAACCCTGGCAAAAGCAAAAGCACTGCGTACATATATTGAGCCACTGATCACCAAAACAAAGGCAACAGCTTCTAAAGAGTTGATCATGCACAACCACCGTATCGTGTTCAGTCATTTGAACGATAAGGCTGCGGTTAAAGAATTATTCACTGTAGTAGCACCAAAGGTTGCCGGTCGTCCGGGAGGATATACCCGCATCATCAAGTTAGGTGCACGTGTAGGTGATAATGCAGAAATTGCCATGATCGAACTGGTTGATTTCAACGAGATCTACGGTAAAGGAATTGAAAAAGCAGTAGCTGCAGAACCGGTTAAGAAGACTCGTCGTGCGGGTGGTGCAAAGAAAAAAGCAACGGAAGAAGGAGCAACTGATGCTGCGGCAACAGAAACTCCGGAAGCATAGTTCATATTTTTTTAAATGGAAAGCCCTGAAATTATTTCAGGGCTTTTTTTTGACAACCTTCTAGGTTGTATATACTAGGTTGTATATAACCTAGAAGGTTGTTTATAATTTTAATCTTCTATAATCTCAGGATTCGTTTTCTTTGCAAAACCTTCGCCATGAATCCATCATCAACAGCGGTACTGATCTTACAGGACGGTACAATTATCTACGGTAAAGCATTTGGCAAAATGGGAACTGCTACCGGTGAAATCTGTTTTAATACAGGTATGACAGGCTATCAGGAAGTATTTACTGATCCAAGTTATGCAGGACAAGTCCTGATCATGAATTCCGTGCATGTTGGTAATTATGGAGTTCACATTAACGATGTGGAAAGCGGCGGTGTACAAGTGAAAGCGGTGATCGGTAAAAATCTGGAAGATAAATACAGCCGTTTACTGGCGCAGGGTTCACTACACGATTATTTTATACAGGAAAATGTGGTTGCAATAGACGAAGTGGACACACGGGCACTTGTAGCACATATACGCAGCAAAGGCGCAATGAACTGTATCATCTCCTCAGATAATGCTGATATTGCCGATTTGCAAAAGCAATTAAATGCAGTTCCCTCGATGGACGGATTGGAACTGGCTTCCGGCGTAAGCACAAAAAATAGTTATGAACTCGGGAATACGGAAGCCCGTAAAAAAGTGGCGGTCCTCGATTTCGGGATTAAGAAGAATATTCTTCATTGCCTGGTAGAAAGAGATGTACATGTAAAAGTATTTAATGCCCACACCTCTTATGAAGAATTAAAAACATTTAATGCCGATGGATATTTTATAAGTAACGGTCCCGGTGATCCTTCACCTATGAAATATGCTGTTGAAACTATCCGCCAAATTTTACAGGATGATATGCCTTTATTTGGCATCTGTCTTGGCCACCAGTTGCTTGCATTAGCCAATGATATTCCTACATTCAAAATGCATCATGGGCATCGCGGACTAAATCATCCGGTTAAAAATCTGATTACCGGCAGGAGCGAGATCACCACTCAAAATCATGGATTCGGTGTTGATCCAAAAGCGGTGCAGGCCAATGAAAATATTGAGATCACTCACGTAAATCTGAACGACAACAGTATTGAAGGTATACGTATAAAGAATAAAAAAGCGTTTTCTGTACAATATCATCCGGAAGCAACTCCGGGCCCTCACGACAGCAGATATTTGTTCGATGAGTTTGTTAATATGCTTAATAAAAATTAATGATGAAAATATCCATCATCAATGGTCCGAATCTGAATCTCCTGGGTAAAAGAGAAACAGATATTTACGGTAATGAATCTTTTGAAACCTACTTCGGAAAATTGAAAATAAAATTCCCAGAAGTATCGCTAACCTATTTTCAAAGTAATATAGAAGGAGAGATAATTGATGCGATCCAGCAGTCTGGTTTTGAATCGGATGCTATTATACTTAATGCGGGTGGCTATACACATACATCCATCGCAATTGGTGATGCAGTTGCGGCAATACCTGCACGTACGGTAGAAGTACATATCTCAAACATCTTTGCAAGGGAAGAATTTCGGAAAATCTCTCATATTTCCGGAAAGGCTGAAGGAATCATCAGCGGCCTGGGATTATATGGCTATGATCTGGCTATCGAATTTTTGATCAAATAAAAATTTATAAACCGAATTGTGTTTTGATTTGCTGAACACGGCTTTTCACCTCTTCTAATTCTTTGAATTGCATTTGCAAAAAGCTGTTCTCTTCCAGTTTGCCTATCACTTTATCCATTTCGGCTTCAGTTTCATAAACCATTTTCCGGAAATGACTGGTATAATCTTTTTCACGGGAACCGTAAATATTATTAGTCATCCATGATTTGGTTTTTACCATTTCATCGGTGAGTTTATTAAATTTTTCTTCATTGAATTGCTGTGCGGTGATTTTCTCTATTTCAAGATAACTTACATAAGCGTGTTGTAATTTATCGTAGGCATATGCCGTCCCCTGCTCACGATAAAAACTATGAACCTCATCCCAGGAATTGAATAAATTATTTTTAATTTTCTTTGTCAGTGTATGGATCTCATCAGATCGTATCAATTGCCCGCCGATGTTTTTCCAGTCAGAACGGGTAGTAGCAGCATGTAATGATTTCTTAAATTCTTCAAAATTCGTATATCCGTTGATATTTAAATGTTCATACAGAATTGTTGCAGCATAATAACGAATGAGTTCTTCAAATAAGGAAATGCAACGCGGTATGCGTGTGATGCAGGTTTTGCGGCTACCGTTTTCCCAACCTTTCACATAAGCATTTCCATTTTCGTCGGGCTGAAGAGTTTTTAAATAGGCCAGAGAAGAAAATATTTCATTGATGGTATCCGGCGCCAGGTAGTCGTATTCTATGAGCTGTAATTTTTCTGTACGCTGGTCACGGTCTTTGTATTTCCAGCCATTTCTGGCCAGTGCATACATATTATACATAAACCAGTAGCCCGGCATTACGAGCAACTGATCGGCGGCAACATCATTCAGTAATAAACTAAAAGGAATTGGAATATCCAATTCTGAAGGATAATCTCCTTTTGCAATAATAGTAAAAGAGGCAAAGCGGGAATTGTGTTTTAAACTTACACATAGTCCCGGCCAAAAGCCACGGCCTGCAATGATTTCACCATCTGCACTTCGGCTGTTATGATTACTTCCAATCGTGGCTCCTGCAGCGATATTGCTTTGGCCCATGATGAGTGCAGCACATAAAAAAGAATTATTATGATGCTGTTCGTGTGCAGGGAAGATAAGCGTGTTTAACACTTCGCAGCACGAGATAGTAGAATTATTTCCCAGATATGAGTTTATAAGTCTGGCTCCATATTTCAATTGTGAATGTGACGCCATGTGGAAACGTACCGCCTTTACGCCGTAGAAGATCCGGCAGCCGTAACCAATGATACCGTTCACCAGTTCACAACCTTCACCTATTTGTGATTTACGCTCCGGGTCACTGTTGATGGTAAGATTCTTTAATTTATTAGCGCCCTTTATATACGCATCGGAACCAATATGTGTGTCTTTGATGATACGTGAATTTTTAATAACCGTACGATCTCCGATCATTCCGTAATAACCACGCTGCTTATCAAATTTCTTTTCTGTGAGTAAACGAAAACCAGTTTGTAAAGCAGTATCATTCCGGTAACGGCTCCATAAATAAGCATCACCAGGCAACATACCATCAAATGGTATAATTCCTCTGCCTGCATTTTCATTACACACTTCTATCCAAACCCTGTTCTTTTCGCTTTCTCCCTCTTTAATAATCCCGTTTCCAAATTTGGCATAGTCTGTTGTGGCCAGCTCATTCACATTCACGATCATTACATCATTACCAATAATATAATGACTCAGATAATTTACATTATCGATACATACATTATTGCCAATATCACAACTGATAATGGTACTGTTATTTAGCCCTACGGCCATCCTCAGATTGTGAAATTCTTTATATAAAGGCTGTAAACTGCCAATTCTTATCAGTCCGAAAAATTTGCAATTCCTTACCAGCGTGGCATCAAAATCATCGGTAACAAAAATTTTATTCCAGTTGTCAGATGTATTCCTGTTGTTGACAAGGATTTCTATTTCCGGCGTGGTGAGAGAACGGTGTGGTGTTGCCGTAATTTCGACATTCTTCAGATCTCTGAAAAAATATTCATCCGTTCCTTCCTTCAGGAATTCTTTATCGATAAAGTTATATCCCAATTCTTTTAAAGGTCGCGACTGGATGATATTCATGTCAATTATTCAACGGTTACACTTTTTGCAAGGTTTCTAGGTTTGTCTACATCTATACCTTTTGCAATTCCTACATAATAAGAAAGTAATTGTAAAGGTATCACACTCAGTATGGGGGCAATCAGTTCATCTGCAGGTGGAATAGAAAAAGTATGATTGCTCAACGTAGGGCTGATTTCATCTCCGTCAGTAATAATAGAGATCACCATACCACGACGCGCCTTGATTTCCTGCATATTGCTGATGATCTTTTCATGGTAAGAATCTTTTGTTGCAATAAATACAACCGGAAGTCTGTCAGTTACCAAAGCAATCGGACCATGTTTCATTTCAGCAGCCGGATAACCTTCTGCATGTATGTAAGAAATTTCTTTAAGTTTCAATGCGCCTTCCAGTGCCACCGGAAAATTATATCCGCGGCCAAGGAAGAGAAAATCAGAAGAGTCTTTATAGATATCTGCGATCTTTTTTAATTCCTCTGCATTTTTTAAAATGGCTGCAACTTTTTCCGGAACATCTGCCAGTTCATTTAATAAATGCCTGTAACGTTCGGTGGTTATTGAATTTTTTGCTTGAGCCATTTTCAATGCCATCATCGTCAATACCGCCAATTGACCGGTAAATGCTTTAGTGGAAGCAACACCAATTTCAGGTCCGGCATGCGTATAGGCACCGGCATGGGATATACGTGCAATGGAAGAACCCACTGCATTCACCACACCAAAAATAAATGCACCATTTTGTTTGGCTGTTTCAAGTGCAACCAAGGTATCGGCTGTTTCACCACTTTGAGAGATCGCAATAATTACATCTCCTTTGTTAATGATTGGATTTCTGTATCTGAACTCAGAAGCATATTCCACTTCAACCGGAATTCTGCATAATTCTTCAATGATATATTCTGCTACCAAACCGGCATGCCAGCTGGTACCACAGGCCACAATTAATATTCTCTGCGCATTGATAAGCTGATCGATGTTATCCTGAATGCCTCCCATCGTGATGGTTCCTGCCTGCGCATCCAGTCTTCCTCTGAGACAATCGTAAATGGTACTCGGTTGTTCAAAAATTTCTTTCAGCATGAAATGATCATAACCGCCTTTTTCGATTGCAGCCAGTTCCATATCCAGTTTAGTAATGAAGGGAGTTATTTTTTCATTTCCTAAATTTTTCAGGATCAGTTCATCAGGCCTAACAATAGCGAGTTCGTAATCATTCACATATACCACTTCTTTAGTGTATTCAATAAAGGGAGATGCATCACTGGCCAGAAAATGTTCGCCTTTTCCTATACCAATCACCAGAGGGCTTCCTTTACGCGCAGCTATAATTGTTTCGGGATCTTCGTTATCGATCAATAAAATACAATAAGCACCGGTAACTCTTCTAAGTGCGATACGTAAAGCTTCTTCTAAAGAACATTCATTATTTTTCTGGATATCTTCAATAAAATTTAATAAAACTTCTGTGTCTGTATCGCTGGTGAAGGAATAATTTTTATTCAGTAATTCTTGTTTGATCTGCGAATAATTTTCAATGATTCCATTATGAATCATAGCGAGTCTGCCACTGGCTGATGAATGCGGATGTGCATTTCTGTCGCTTGGTTCTCCATGTGTGGCCCATCGTGTATGCCCGATGCCCACATTGGCGGCTATATTTTTACCGATCATTAATTCTTCCAGCTCTGCCACCTTTCCTTTCTTTTTATACACGTCCAGATGGCCTTCATGAAGTAATGCAACACCACTGCTGTCATAACCTCTGTATTCCAGTCTTTTTAGTCCTTTAATAACGATAGGATAAGCTTGACGAGGCCCGGTATAACCGACAATTCCACACATAAAAATTAAATCTAATAATGTATTAAAATCAATCTGCAATATTATACAAAATATATGTGTTGCCACCAATTAACTTCCAGCAGGATAATTATTATTTGTATCTTAAAATAATTTTATTTGCCCTTCTGTATGTATTGTCTTAAATATTTTATTTGCCTTGGTTGTCTATTATATTCTGGCCATAACTATGCACAAAATTTATACAAAAACGGTACAATTTATATCGTTCGTCACGCTGAAAAACTGAAAGGGAAAGATCCTGTTCTATCTCCGGAAGGAGAAAAAAGGAGTGGGGATCTTTTACTAAAATTAAAAAATCATCCACCACAACTTATTTACGTATCGCAATATCAACGAAGCGTTATGACAGCTGATTCGCTTCGTATTCAAATGAATATTGATACGGTTCACTATGTGGCTGAAGAAACAGGAGACAGCCTGTTGCATAAGATCGGTACAAATGAAAAATGTATCTTGATTATCGCACACAGCAACACCATTCCTGCAATATTAAAAAAGCTGATGCCTGCCGTAGATATTATTATTACAGATGAAATGTATGATGATCTGTTTATCATCCGTTATAAAAAAGGAAGGCCAATGTTTAAACGAAAAAAATATGGTACGGCAAATTCTATTATACAGACTCATCAAATGCATTTACAATAAAGCACCTTTCAGGAAAAAGTAAGCTACAGAAAAATAAATAATAATACCGGTTACGTCCACCAATGTAGCCACAAAAGGAGCAGAAGATGCTGCAGGATCCAGCTTCAATCTTTTTAAAATAATAGGCAGCATAGATCCCATTAAACTTCCCCAGAGTACTATGCCGATCAGTGAAAAGAAAATAGTAGTGGCAACTAAATTCCAGTAGATACCATAGTCAAATATGTGCAGGTTTTGCCAGATTACAATACGGCAGAAACCAATAGTTCCTAAGATAACGCCCAATAAAAAACCGGAGATCAGTTCGCGTTTCATTACACGCCACCAGTCTACAATACTTAGTTCTCCGAGTGCCATGGCCTGAATAATGAGTGTGGATGCCTGCGAACCACTGTTACCGCCGCTGCTCATAATAAGCGGAATGAATAACGCCAATACTGTTGCGGCTTCAATCTCTTTTTGAAAAAATTGCATAGCGGTAGCAGTGAGCATCTCTCCTAAAAATAAGATCACCAGCCAGCCTGCACGTTTCTTTACCAGTTTCAAAATGCTTACGTCAAGATAGGGCTCGTTCAAAGCTTCCATACCACCTATCTTCTGAATATCTTCGCTGAAAGCTTCATTGGCGATCCATAATACGTCATCAATTGTTACAATTCCTAATAAAATTCCCTGATCATCTGTTACCGGCAATGCCACACGGTTATTCATTTTAAAAGCTTCGTTAGCCGTTTCCTCATTATCATTTACGTATAAGGAAATAAAACGATTGTCCATCAGATCAGACACCTTGGCTTCCGGGGCTGCAAGAATGATATCTTTAATACGAATATCGTCCAGTAATTCGCCATGTTTGTTGATTACATAAATCACATCAATGGTTTCAGTATTCACGCCAAAACGCCTGATGGTATCTAATACTTCACTCACTGTATTATACTCGTATACATACACATAATCCGGCGTCATCAGCCTGCCCACACTGTCTTCCGGATAACCTAATAATTCCAGCGTTATACGGCGCTCCTGAGGATCGAGTGTTTTGATAAGATCACGTACAATACTGGGTGGTAATTCTTCCAGAAAAGCCACACGGTCATCCGCAGGTAATTCGTTTAATAATTCTGCCGATTTAAATGTTGGAAGATCATTAATGATTCTCTTTTGTTCTGCAGGATCAAGTATCTTAAAAACTCCTGCTGCCCGGTGAATAGAAAGATGGGAAATGATCTGGGTTTCAAATCCTTCATTTTCATAAATAAGCTCCGCCACATCGCTGATATTCTGCTGATTCAGGAACTCCTGTATCTGCAATTTATCTTCCGAAGCGATGATCTCCTCAAACTGTTGCTGTAATGTGATGTCTTCTTCCAGTGACATATACATTTTTTATTTTGCGAAACGTTCCGCAATTTAGCCCTTTAAATCAAAAATGAATTTTTGCTTCTCAACGGATTATATATCAGCGATACAGCCAATAAAGGAAGGGGTGTTTTCACCTTTGCAGAAATTTCTGCAGATACTACAATTGAATTATCTCCGGTGATCGTGATGAATACAAAGGACAGAACATTGCTGGACCAAACCCTGCTGCATGATTATATTTTTGTGTGGGGACCCAAAGGCGATCAGTGTTGTATGGCGCTCGGATATGTTCCTATGTATAACCATAGTTTTGAAAGTAATTGTGAATATTTTATGGATTTTGAAGCGCAGACAATTCTTGTAAAAACGGTTAGAGACATTGCAGCAGGAGAGGAACTCACCATCAATTACAATGGCGACTGGAATGATCCTTCCAAATTATGGTTTGATACAGATCCTGCTCCATAAAAATGATGACATAAAAAAACGTCTTCGCATATACGCAAAGACGCTTTTTCTAATAAAGAAAGACGTTATTGTCTGTTTTCGAATTCTTTACGGATAATGTTTAAGGCACCACCAGCTTTGAACCATTCTATCTGTTGTTTATTGTAGGTGTGGTTTACCATGATCTCATCTCTGGTTCCATCCGCATGTTTCAATACAATTTTTATTTTTTTGTTTGGAGCGAATGTTTTCAGACGGATAATATCGATCGTATCATCCTCTAATATTTTATCATAGTCTGCTTTATTATCAAAAGTTAACGCCAGCATGCCTTGTTTTTTCAGATTGGTTTCATGAATACGTGCGAACGATTTAACGATCACCGCTCTTACGCCCAGGTGACGAGGTTCCATGGCTGCATGTTCGCGGGAAGAACCTTCGCCATAGTTTTCATCACCTACTACCACTGTACCAATGCCCATAGCTTTATAAACACGTTGCGTAGCAGGAACTGGTCCGTATTCGCCGGTTAACTGGTTCTTTACGGAATCTGTTTTATCATTAAAATAATTTACAGCGCCTATCAGCATATTGTTACTGATGTTATCGAGGTGTCCACGAAATTTTAACCATGGACCTGCCATAGAAATATGATCAGTCGTACATTTTCCTTTTGCTTTGATGAGAAGTTTTAAATCTTTCAGATCATCACCTTCCCACTCTGCAAATGGATCTAATAATTGCAAACGTTTACTGTCTGGCGAAACAATAACCTGCACACCTGAGCCATCCAAAGCCGGTGCCTGATATCCTGCATCCTCCACAGCAAAACCTCTTTGCGGCAATTCGTCGCCCGTTGGAGGATCGAGCATCACCATTTCACCTTTATTATTCATGAGTGAATCGGTAAGCGGATTAAAATCCAATGTTCCTGCAATGGCCATTGCGGTTACCATTTCAGGTGAACCAACAAAGGCATAGGTATTTGGATTACCGTCTGCACGCTTTGCAAAATTCCTGTTGAAACTGTGTACGATGGTATTCTTCTCTGCTTTTTCTGCACCCACACGGGCCCACATTCCGATACATGGGCCGCAGGCATTGGCGAAAACAGTAGCGCCGATTTTGTCAAATACACTTAGAAAACCATCTCTTTCAATCGTATAACGAACTTGTTCAGAACCCGGAGTGATGGTAAATTCTGAATTCAGTTTTAATCCTTTTTCATGTACCTGTCTGGCAAGGCTCACGGAGCGGCTGATATCTTCATAAGAAGAATTGGTACAACTTCCGATCAGTCCCACTTCAATTTTCATAGGCCAGTTATTTGCGATAGCCATTTCTTTCATTTTAGAAATAGGCGTAGCCAGATCGGGCGTGAAAGGTCCGTTGAGGTGTGGTTCCAGTTCAGACAAATTGATCTCGATTACCTGATCGAAATAAGCCTCAGGATTTGCGTATACATCTGCATCACCTGTAAGATGTTCTTTGATCCGGTCTGCAAGATCTGCAATATCTGCTCTGTCTGTAGCCCGTAAATAACGGCTCATACTTTCATCATATCCAAAAGTAGAAGTGGTAGCACCTACTTCTGCACCCATATTACAAATAGTGGCTTTACCGGTGCAACTCATGTTGGTAGCACCTTCACCAAAATATTCCACCACAGCGCCAGTTCCGCCTTTTACAGTCAGAATTCCGGCAACTTTTAAAATCACATCTTTAGGAGCTGTCCAGCCATTCAATTTACCGGTGAGTTTTACACCAATCAGTTTTGGCATTTTTAATTCCCATGGAAGTCCAGCCATTACATCACAGGCATCGGCACCACCAACTCCGATCGCTATCATACCTAAACCACCTGCATTTACGGTATGGCTGTCAGTACCTATCATCATTCCGCCAGGGAAAGCATAGTTTTCCAGTACTACCTGGTGAATAATTCCGGCACCGGGTTTCCAGAAACCGATACCATATTTATTGGAAACAGAACTAAGAAAATCAAAAACTTCAACGCTTTCCGTTTTAGCCCTGTTAAGATCAGTAACGCTGTTTTCCTTTGCCTCAATAAGATGGTCGCAATGCACGGTACTGGGAACGGCAACTGTAGTTCGACCAGACTGCATGAACTGCAGCAAAGCCATTTGTGCTGTTGCATCCTGCATGGCTACTCTGTCTGGCGCAAAATCTACATAAGAACTGCCTCGTTCAAAAGGAGTTATAGCATTTCCCTGCCAGAGATGGGTATATAAAATTTTCTCTGTAAGTGTAAGAGGTTTGCCAACAATGTTTCTTGCCACCTCAACGCGGGAGGAAAAATTTGCATACACCTTTTTAATCATTTCAATGTCGAAAGCCATATTGTTGATTTGAGGATGATCTAATACATCAGCTAGTAAATTGAAACTCAATAGCCAATTAAGGTGCAAAATTAGTTAAATTCATAATCAGATTCAATTGCAAAAAACAGTAATTTTACTTTGACGGAAAATCAAATGCCGATTATGAATCGTTTTAAGCATTTTATTGAATGGCATGTATTCGGCGTTTGTTCGGCGATCGGAGAAAAAGCAGGCATTGCCACCACCACCATCCGGAAATATTTTATTTATATTTCCTTTCTCACAATGGGTTCTCCCTTGATTATTTATCTTTTTGTTGCTTTCTGGATGAATGTGAAACGGTACATTTTTAATGCGAGGAGAAATCCGATCAGATATCTGTAATTCTTTTCTAGCAGACTCTTTACCCATTACACATGAAAATCTTACATCCTTATTCCTAAAAGATTTTTTTTTATTTTTCAGAAACACTTTTCCGGTTAGGTTATACCATCTGCAGATTTTTCATTTCATAGGCATAAAATAATTCCCACATCGGGATGGATGCACTTGGCCCAAAATAGTCAAGAAGCAAATAAATTTGTTGTTTAAACAACGTCTTTCATATTATTCAGGATATATATAAAATATTTTGTTAATAAATATAATATGACTAATATGTGCATCCATCATCCTATCATGGCCCGCACAACTTCGTGAAATCACACCGTACCACGCCCCTCAAACACAGGAAAAAAACTGAATCATTCCGGTTACATTGATACTGTTTTAAATAACATTAGAAAACAGTTTATTAATTGATTCAGACTATCCGATTCCTGTCAGCCAACATTATTCATCTTAAATTATTTTTTATGAGACAAAAAAACTTTTTGATCGTCATTGTTATGCTTTTATGCAATCAGCTCATTGCACAAAAGCAAACTGCAGCACTTCCTGACAAAACAAATGTCTGGATTTTAGACAAGAGCGTTTCCAATGTTGATTTTTATCACATGATAAAAGAGTGCAACGGGAGCAAGGTTGTAGTTGTAAAATTCCACAACAAAAACAGTTACCATGTGGATGTTAACTGGAGTGAATCTTTTTCCACACAACTAGAACAAAATGTGATAGGGGCGAAAGGAATTAAAAATATAATTCTGCAACCTGGTATTACATCCTTTTCAGATTGTTCTTCTCAAAACCATAGAAAATTTATGACAACAAATGATGAAGTGAGCCTGGCTTATGTAGCGGTTATTTCGAAATTTGATTTCATAAATATTCAGGTGAAAAAAGCAAACCATTCTACAAAACTCTAAATTATTTGATATGAGACATACAATTTTAAAATATACAAATAAATTGAAGCTGATCACATTGATGATTGCTTTTTTGGTAGGTACTTTATCTTCAGTACAGGCACAGGATAGTAAAGGAACAGAATTCTGGATTTGTTTTCCGGGCAATCTATCTGATTTGGGTACGGAACTTTATATAACTGCAACACAGGCATCCACCGTTACAATTGATATCCCGGGAATAGGTTTTAATACAGTAGTGGGAGTTGCAGCCGGAGGATTACAAACGATCCCACTGCCTTTTGATGTGCAGGTACAGTCGCAATTTATTGCCGAAAATAAAGGAATTCATATAACAGCTACTACTGAAGTGACTGTTTATGGAATGAATGCCAAAACAGCCACAACAGATGCTTATCTTGCTTTTCCTTTAGATGCCATTGGTAAGGATTATTATGTTATGGGTTACACCAGAGATTTTTCATCTCCACAAGGACCTGCTCAAGCAACTATTGTGGCAACCGATAATAATACTACTATCACCATTACATCATCTTTTACAGATGGTGGATTTATAGCCGGTATACCTACTGCTATAGTATTACAACAAGGACAGGTATTTCAGTTAAGATCAGGTCTTGTAGGTGCAGATTACACAGGCACAAAAATTACAGCAGATAAACCCATCAGTGTTTTTGGGGGTGCTCAATGTACTAATATATCAGGAGCGTTAAGGGCCTGCGATCATTTGGTTGAGCAATTACCAACGCTCAATTCATGGGGCAAAAGTTTCATAACCGTACCGCTTGCAACACGTTTGGCAGGGGATGTTTTCAGGTTTATGGCCCAAACTAACGGTACGGATATTAGTGTAAATGGATCGGTGGTAGCGAGTATAAATGAAGGCCAGTTTTTTGAGACGATTCTTTCCAGTACCTCCTACAATCGTATAACAGCCAATCAGCCCATATTGGTAGGGCAATATTCAAGGAGTTCACAAGCAGATGGTGTTACTTCAGATCCATTTTTTGCATTAGTACCTCCGGATGAACAATTCCTGAATTCTTATATTATTTCAGCGGGTACATTAAATATTCCCACCAACTTTGTAAATATCACTTCTCCTAATTCCAATATTGGAAATGTTCAGATTGATGGTATGACGGTAAATCCGGCCTTGTGGGTTCCAGTTGCAGGCACTTCATTTTCAGGCGCCGTTGTTCCGGTTTCTGTTGGAGTGCATGCCATAACCAGCGTTTTACCGATTGGAGCATTGGTATATGGGTTTGGTTCATTTGATTCTTATGGATATTTAGGAGGCCAATCTTTTTCACCTGTGGCTACGGTTACCAACCTTTCCCTTACGCCTGAAACAGGAACGGGTGCGATCAATATCAATCGTTGCTGGGATGCATTGGTTACAGACCAATTTAATGCACCGGTTGCAGGTGTACGCGTAGATTTTAATATCACCGGCCCTAATAGCGGAAGCACCGGATTTGCTATAACCGATGCAAATGGTATTGCAAATTTCTGCTATACAGGTACTCTCGCGGGTACTGATGCTATCACTGCATCTGTTGGTTCTATTACAGATAATGCCAGCTATACCTGGACGGCAGGTTGTAACATTACCGTAACTGCGAAAAAATTCTATGACCTTAATGCAAATGGTATTGATGATGATAATTTGCCTGTACCGGGATGGAATATCACTTTATCTGGTACAGATGTAAATAACGTTGCAGTTGGACCTGTAAACCAGGTGACAGGTGTGAACGGCACGACTGCCTTTACTAATCTCGATAAAGGAACTTATACTGTTTCAGAAGGAAGCGTTTCAGGTTGGGTAGCTACCACAGCTACTTCTGCTAATTTAAACTTAACTACTTGTGATAATCCGCCACAGATCAATTTTGGAAATGTATGCCTTGGCGGTGCAAATACTGGCGGCGGAGGATTAGGTTTCTGGGCTAATAAAAACGGCCAGGCACTTATTACAGGAGCGTTTCTGTGCAATTTAAATGCACTTTGTTTACGCAATGCGAATGGCAGTAATTACGATCCGATTTCCGGATGTTCTGCGCCTACCAATGCACAGGTAAACGCGGGTAAAAACAGCTTAAAAAACTGGTTGCTGAATGCCTATGCCACTAACATGTCTTACATGTTATCTGCACAGTTAGCAGCACTCAGACTGAATGTGCTTCAGGGATATGTTGATGTAAACAGGTTGATATATGCACCTGGAACTTCATCAGCAAATGCTGCAGGTTTTGCCACCGTTAGCTCTATAATGGTGGAAGCCAATACCATTTTGTGTGCTAATGGGATCATCAACAGCGGCAATCCTCTACGTGCCAGAGCAGAAGCAGTTAAAAATGCACTTGAATCAGCTAGTTCGAACAGGAATTATATTCAGCTTCAACCTTGTGCTGTAGCAAGACCTGCCATGGCTTCGAAGGCAGCTACACCTGCACAAAACGTTGTAGTTGATAATGCAAAACAGTCCATGATTGCAATAAGCGCACGACCAAATCCTTCCAGAGATTATTTTAATATAGCACTCGGAAGTATTAATAAAACAGAAAGAATGAGTCTGCGTGTTTTTGATCTTCATGGAAGAGTGATTTATAAGCGTGAAGGTTTAAAAGCAGGACAAAACATTCAGGTAGGAAAAGAACTTCAACCCGGTACCTATTTAATAGAAATAGTTCAAGGCACCGACCGTACCACTCAAACGGTTATTAAACAATAACCCGTTTAGGAATGAGAAGAGGCTGTAACCATCTTGTTACAGCCTCTTTTTTTTATACAGATGTTTATACAGAACAACATCTGCAACTTAAATTTATTTATACAATGGCCTGCCTGATCTTTACTAATTTCTCCAGCAGCGCCTCCAGTTTATCAATCTGTAACATATTAGCACCGTCACTTTTTGCAGTGGAAGGATCCGGATGTGTTTCCATAAATAATCCATCAGCTCCTGTTGCAATGGCAGCTTTGGCAATGGTTTCTATTAATGCAGGGTTTCCGCCGGTAATACCCGTTGTTTGATTAGGTTGTTGTAAACTGTGCGTACAATCCATCACCACCGGTACTTTCAATTCCTTCATCCAGGTAATGTTTCGATAGTCAACAATCAGGTCCTGATAACCGAATGTATTTCCTCTTTCTGTAAGCCATACATTTTCGTTACCTGCTTTTTTAATTTTATCAACAGCAAATTTCATAGATGGACCGCTAAGGAATTGTCCTTTCTTTACATTCACTACTTTACCGGTTTTTGCTGCAGCCAGTAGCAGATCTGTTTGTCTGCATAAAAATGCAGGAATTTGCAATACATCTACATAATCTGCTGCCATAGCCGCCTCTTCATGTGCATGTATATCAGTAATAACAGGAACATTAAATTGTTTACCGACAGCCTGGATGAGTTGCAGGGCTTTTTCATCTCCAATACCTGTAAAAGAACTTCCGCTGGTGCGGTTTGCTTTTCGGTAAGATGCTTTAAATATAAATGGAATTTGTAATCGTTTGCAAATGGCGTTAATCTTTTCAGCTATAGCAAAAGGCATTTTATCATCTTCCACTACGCAGGGTCCTGCAATTAAAAAAAACTGGTCGTTGTTATAAGGATTGATATTAATACTTGCATTCATTTTTCAAAATTACTGTTTTAAAATCAGGCTCTCATTTTTCCATATTACATTTGCCGAAACTAAGAAAATGGCAAAAGAAAAAATAATGGTGATTGGTGCCAGTGGCCAGATAGGTGTGGAACTTACGCTTGCGTTGAGAAAAATTTATGGTAATAATAATGTGATAGCTTCAGATTTAAGAGAAGAAAATGCTTTGTTGCATGGAACAGGACCTTATGTAAGTCTGGATGTAATGAATAAAGAACAATTGCATGTGCAGGTGATCCGTCAGGGAATTACACAGATTTATTTACTGGCAGCCATTTTATCTGCCACCGGCGAAAAAAATCCAAGTCTGGCGTGGCATTTAAATATGCAGAGTTTATTAAATGTACTCGATATAGCCAAAGAGGAAAATTTGCATAAAGTGTACTGGCCAAGCAGCATCGCCGTATTCGGGCCTACTTCTCCCAAACAAAATTGCCCGCAACAAACCGTTATTGAACCATCGACTGTGTATGGCATCAGCAAATATGCCGGTGAGTTCTGGTGTAAATATTATTTTGACAGATATAAAGTAGATGTAAGAAGTTTAAGGTATCCGGGACTTATTAGTTATAAAAGCAGCCCGGGCGGCGGCACTACGGATTATGCGGTTGAAATTTATCATGCTGCAAAAAATGGTGAAACGTACGAATGTTTCTTAAAGGAAGACACTTATCTACCTATGATGTATATGCCTGACGCAATACGGGCAACCATAGAATTAATGGAGGCGGATGCCGCATCTATAAGTGTACGCACTTCCTATAATTTATCAGGTATGAGTTTTTCGCCAAAGGAAATAACGGAGGCAATTAAAAATGAAATACCCGGATTTGATACGTTATATAAACCTGATTACCGGCAGGGAATTGCAGATAGCTGGCCTCAAAGTATTGATGATTCGGTAGCACGACAAGACTGGAACTGGAAAGAAGAATACGATCTTCAGCAAATGACAAAAGATATGCTGGTAAACCTGTAATAAATGTAATAAGATGAAAAAGGTTTTTGCTATATCAATTTTGATGGTTGTTTTTTTTAATGCATCTACAGCACAGACGTTCCAAAAAAAAGATGTACATATCTCCATTGGATATGGGATCGGTAATGTTTGGAAAATGTATTTGAAAGACGCATTTAGTTTTCCTCAATATTATACGGTGAGGTCAACAGGCCCATTTTGTGTTTTAGTAGATTATGCATTTCATAAAAAAATTAGTGCGGGTATAGCTGCCGGATATTCAGAAACTCGTGGAAGTGCTGAATACAATGGTTTCTTATTTAAAGAAAGGCTAAACGCATTTTCAATTTTGGCAAGGGCTAATTATCATCCTTTTACTATTAAAAATTTTGATCCTTATATAGGTGGTGGAATCGGATATTACCATTTTAAATATATCAATGAACTCGATAGTTCGGCAACGCATAAAGTTCCCGGTAATCTGGGCTATTCTGCCCAATTGGGAGCCCGCTATCATATTACACCTAAGTTAGCGGTTTATGCAGAACTGGGATATATTGGTGGATCACTCGCACAGACTGGGCTCACAATAAAGTTTTAAACTATTGGTTTGCAATTTGCTATCGTTAGTTAACTAAAACAATTTTTATGAAAAAGATCTTTTTTCTTTTGAGTTTTTCATTTGCCACCTCTTTTCTTTTTGCACAATCAGATTATAACACAGGATTCAGGCTGGGAGGCGGTGTTACCCTGGCAGTACCGGTTAACAAGCTAAGCGGTTATTCTATTGGTGCAGGTTTCGATTTGCTGGCTCAGTATGCACTGAGTACAAAAATTGCGGTTACAGGAGATATTGGCTATACCACCATATTTGCAAAAAATAAAGACCTGGCTTCATTTGATATTGTACCTATAAGACTGGGTTTGCGTTTCTTTCCATCCTCTCAATTTTACATCGGTGGTAAAATAGGAACAGGCATTGGAGTCGGTAAAAGTTCAGGATCTTCTACGGCATATGCTTTAGGAGTAGGTTTCATTATGAGCCCGAAACTGGATGTAAGTGCCAGCTACGAAGGGTTTAGTAAAAGCGGAGTTTCGCCTGCCTATTTGGGAATAAGATTGGGTTATTTCTTCAAGTAATTCATTTTCAATTAGTAATTCAACACAGATAATGATATAAATACCCAATGTTTAAGGTTGAAATACCTTGCATTGGGTATCGTTTTTTAAACCATTTACATTTTTTTTACATTTAAATTATTGATAATTACAAAAAATGGGTATTTTGCGCCCGATTTATTAAACCAAAAATTAACGTAACATGAAAAAAATCTTCGTATTAGCTGCTTTAACTGTAGCTTCTTTTACAACCTTTGCACAAGACAAAGAAACCAAAAAACTAACTTTCAGCATTGGCGTGGATGCTCAATTACCTATGGGGGATGCTGATGTTTATGGATTAGGAATAGGTGGTTCTGCTATGGGTGCTTACAGTGTAAGTGATGATTTAGCTATCACTTTAAGCGCTGGTTACATAGGATTCAAAACAAAAGATCCAGTTATTGTTGGAATCAATCCAGTAACATTTGCTCCGGTTTATGGAGACTTCAAAATCAGTTTCATCCCTGTTTTAGCGGGTATTAAGTATGGTTTTGGTGAAATGTTTTATGGTTCAGCTCAATTAGGTGTATCTATCTCTGGTGGTGATGCTGATGGATCAAACTTTACTTATGCTCCGGGTGTAGGTGTTAAGTTTTCAAATTTCGACGTATTATTAAAGTACACAGGTATGTCAACTAAAGGTGGTGGAAATTTCAACACTATAGGTTTGCGTGCAGCTTATAACTTCTAATTAAGAAATTATACATAATTAAAATGCCCTGCTTCTGCAGGGCATTTTAATATCAGGAATTTTTTGATTGTATCAGGTGATGCTCGTAAGCATATTTGATAAGACCTATCAGGCTGGATGTTTTTGTTTTTCGAAAGATATTCTTACGGTGCGTTTCAACTGTTCTTTCACTTAGAAATAAAGTTTCTGCAATTTTCTTATTGCCATATTCTTTTTCAATAAGGCCGATAATTTCAATTTCCCTGATGGTAAGATTAACTTCCTCAGCGGCTTTTCTTTTTTCGCTGGCTTTCATCATTTCTTCCAGAACTTCTTCACCAAAATAAATTCCTCCGCCGGCAATTTTACGTAAGGCACGCACCAATTCCATTTTGCCTATATTCTTCAGAACATAGCCAGAAATATCACTGTCTTCAATCATCTGGTTTACCAATTCTCCTTGTCCGCTCATAGATAAAGCGAGGATCTTAATCTCCGGGTAAAGCTCATGAATCTGTTTTGCTAATTCAGCGCCGTTAAACACGGGCATCATTACATCTGTCAGTAATATATCAATGGGCTGGTCTTTTATTTTTGAGGCAATGGATGTAGGGTCGGTCGATTCAAATTCGATATTGAAGTCGTGTTCCCCCTGTAATAATGATTTTAAGCCGTCAATTACTATCTGATGATCATCTACTATGCCCAATCTGATCTTCTGGTATTTCATATTTTAGCCTCCGTATCAAAAATAGCAATTATATGGATAAGGGAACATGAATAGCCACTAGTGTTCCTTTTCCTAAAGAAGAATCTATTTCAATGGTGCCTTTCAAAAACTTCACTCTTGCCACTATATTTTGCAGTCCGATACCATCTGATTTAATTTTCTCTTTTGAATTGAAACCTGATCCGTCGTCTTCAATGGTTATTGAAATTCCATCATTATCCCGCAACACGGAAATGTCCAGTGTAGAAGCGTTAGCATGTTTCAACACATTGTTTACGCATTCCTGAATCACTCGGTATAAAACGGTTTCCGTATTATTTTCCAAACGGGAATCCAATCCTTCGGTATGCAACGATATTTTAATAATCCGGTTATCAATCTTTTCTATGAATTCTTTAATGGCAAGTGCCAGACCACTTTTTAATAAGGCATTCGGCATCATCTGATGACTAACAACCCTGATTTCTCTGCAGCTTTCGTCAACGAGCTTCATCACATTTTCAAAGGCGGCTTTTTGCCCGTTATTCTGAAAGGCAAATTCATCTTCAAAAGTAGAAAGATTCATTTTTGCCACGCTCATCATCTGACCAATTCCGTCATGCAAGTCTGCAGCAATACGCTGCCGTTCTTTTTCTTCTGCTTCAATTACCGCCCTCGTTGCCCGGTCCTGTTCCTGCATTACAGCAAATTGCATAGCCGCTGCATTTTGCACCTGCCGTCTTCTGTATATAGTGAATAAGGAGAAAAGTAAAAGTGAAAAAACAGTCCCTGATCCCCATAATAAATAATTCTTTTTCTGCAGATCTGATCTTTGTAGTTGTAATTGCTGTTCTTTTTTTTCTGACTGGTACTTCGCATTCAGTTCTTCGATCTGTTTTAATTTTCCTTCACTCATGATCGAGTCCTTCAATGCCGAATAATTTCTGTAATAGTTGAATGCTTTTGCGTGATCGCCCATTTGTTCTGCTACAGCAGATAAATTTTTCAGATTCGTCATCTCCAATTCCAGGTAATTCATTTTTACAGCAAACTCGTTACTGGCTTCAAATTGTGCAATGGCTTTATTAAATTGTTTGCTTTCCAGGTATAAGGTACCAAGGTCCGTATGAGAGAGGGAAATCGTAAACGTGTCTTTAATATTTTCCCTGTAAGCCAGTGATCTTAACAAAAATATTTCTGCTTCCGCATATTTATTCTCCAATACATAAACACCGCCGATAAAACTTAAACTATAAGCCACACAAACACTGTCATTTTTTCTTTCACAAATATTCATGCACCGGGTATACCTGTTGATCGCCTCTTTATAATCGCCTTTGTATTCGTATACAACACCTGATTCATTCAAAATTGTTGACATATTGCCTTCATCTCTCAGATCTTTATAAATTTGAAAGGCTTCATCATAATTTTGTAAAGCACGATCAAGATCCCTTGTTTTTCTATACAACTTTCCCAGTTCATTTAAAACGGATGCACGACCAGATAGACTATTTGCAGCTTTCATTTCCTCTAAGGCTTTGTAATAATACCAGGCAGCGCTATCATAGCTTCCTTTAAAGTATAATGCGAGTCCATGAATCTTTTTAAATTCACCCATGCTTTTAAAATCTTTTATTTCAGAAGCAAGACTGATTCCTTCATCCGTTAGTTTTATAGAAGAATCAAAATTTCTGGTAACCTGAAAATCTGCAAGGGTGAGTAAGGCAGAAATTTTATATTTCAATGAAGAAGAACTGATTCGTTTTTTTAAACTGTCGATTCGTGCATTTTGTGCCTGCACAGAAATAGCCATCTGCATTAAAAAAAATAATCCTATCGTTTTTAATAATCTCATTAAAAACCCAGCACATCTTTCATGGTGAAAATTCCTTTTTTATGCTGAATAAAAGAGGCAGCCGCTACAGCACCTGCAGCAAAGCCGGTTCGGTTATGTGCAGTATGTATAATTTCAATATCATCTATCAGAGAATGATAAGTTACATGATGCGTACCCGGAGCAGGATCGATTCGTTTACTATGGATCGTTATTTTGCCGACATCTTCTTTTTCTAAAGTCCAGTTATTAATGTTTTTATTAGATGCAATGATCTGTTGAGCCAACGTGATGGCAGTGCCGCTGGGACTGTCTTTTTTTTGTGTATGGTGTATTTCTTCAATTTCAGGTGTATAGTATGGGAAACGTTGCATCATTTGAGCCAATGCTTCATTGATAGCAAAAAAAATATTTACGCCAATACTGAAATTACTCGCGTATAAAAATGTGCCGTTCCATGTCAGGCATTTATCTTTTACAAGATCGTATTTGTCAAGCCAGGCTGTTGTGCCACTGATGGTAGGAATGCCCGCTTCCAGACATGTAAATATATTGTTTAAAGCAGTTTCCGGTGTACTGAATTCAATGGCCACATCACATGACTGCAAATGTTGTTTCGTAAAGAATTCCTGATTTTTTGAATGGATCTTTAATACGATCTCATGTCCCTGCTGTATGGCTGTTTCCTCAATGGCCCGGCCCATTTTTCCGTAACCGATCAATGCTATTTTCATGAACCGTTAAGATACAAAAATCAAATTAACGATGAACTTATTTTACAGATAAAACTAAGCTGATGCCAGTTGTTTTTGCCAGTTCACTTTTGCCGGCTTTTATGTGAAAGGAGAGATCGTCGCTTACATCAAAATTTTTAAGATGGGCATCCACCGCTGCATCCACAACATTTAATCCCCAGAAAACAATAAACACTAAAACAGAATAATCAATGTTCTGGCGAACCAGGTCCCTGAAAGTTCTTATTCTGCAGGGATTATCTTTTACGGTGAAGTAAGGTTGTTTAATGAGGTAATCGTTGGACGGATCATTATCAGACGCCAGCGTAAATGCATCTCTTGCATCGCGGAATTGTTTCAGGTTTCTGAAAAAAATATATCCCGTTGTTCCCAATGCGGCATACACCACGGGAACTTTCCAGTAACTTTTATTGGTGAGCTGACCCCATCCGGGAAGAATGGCTGAACGCCTGATGGCCACCGCAGGTTTTACAGGAAGCGATTCTTTTTTACTGGTGGCTTTTGTAGCATTGATAACTTTCGCCGTTGTATCTAATACGAGGGTTGGTTGCTGCGAGAATACAGACAAGGATAAAATGGTTAGTATGATGAGTAAAAAAGATTTCAATCTAGCTTACTTTAATATTCATTTTATCCAGTAATGCATTCAATTCTTCCAGAGAATAATATTCAAATTCGATAGAACCTTGTCCGCTTTTGTTATGACTGAGTTTCACTTTCGTGCCAAAACTGGAAGCGATATTATCTTCTATCTTTTTAAATGCAGGAGGTAGGCTTGTTTTTGATTCCGATTTTGGAATAGCCGGTGTGTACATTTTTCTAACAAGATCTTCTGTTTGCCTCACGGATAAGCCCCGGTTCTTTATCTCAGAAAAAATATACAATTGTTTATCTACCACATCTACATTTATCAGCGCACGGGCATGTCCCATGGAGATCACATTATTTCTCACAGCTACCTGAATATCCGGCGGAAGTTTTAAAAGACGAATGTAGTTGGTAACCGTTGTTCTTTCTTTTCCCATTCTTTCTGCCACTTGTTCCTGCGTGTAATCCAGGTCATCCATCAGTCTCTTATAACTAAGAGCGATTTCAATGGCATTCAGATTTTCTCTCTGTAGATTTTCCAGTAAAGCCAGCTCAAGTATGGTGCTGTCTTTCGTCTCTCTTACAAAAACCGGCACTTCTTTTAGTCCCGCAATTCTGGAAGCACGCAATCTTCTTTCACCCGCTATTAATTTATATTTCCCATTGGGAAGGGGAGAAACGGTAAGCGGTTGAATAATGTTGTGCATTTTAATAGATGCAGCCAGTTCACTCAAAGCTGTTTCATCAAAATCCTTTCTGGGCTGATCAGGATTAGTAACAATATCATCAACAGAAATACGGGTTGATGTGGTATTCCTTTCCACAACTTCCTGTTTTAATTGTCCGGAGGTGGTTTTTAAATCAGCATCTATATTTTGCAATAAGCTGCGTATTCCTTTGCCTAATGCATCTTTTTTATTCGGAGAAGTCATTTTTGTAAATTATAAACTGATGACAGGTGTTGTTTTTATTCTAAAACTTTATCGGCCTGGTTTATTTTTGTGAGATTATTTTTTTGCAATATTTCTTTTGCAAGATTAAGATAATTGATGGCTCCTTTGCTGTCGGAATCATATAAGATAACCGGCTTGCCGAAACTTGGGGCTTCACTTAATCTTGTGTTACGGTGGATGATGCTGTTGAACACCATGTCTTCAAAATGTTTTCTTACTTCACTCACCACCTGATTGCAGAGGCGGAGACGCCCATCATACATGGTCATTAAAATTCCTTCAATTTTAAGTTGTGTATTGAGTCGGTTCTGAACAATTTTCACCGTATTCAATAATTTACCAAGGCCTTCCAGTGCGAAAAATTCCGTTTGTACCGGTACAACAACGCTGTCGGAAGCTGTTAAGGCATTTACTGTGATGAGTCCTAAAGAAGGAGAGCAGTCGATCACTATAAAGTCATAATCATCTCTAACAGACTCCAGAATTTGTTTCAGAACACTTTCGCGGTTAGGATGATTGATCATTTCTATTTCAGCGCCCACCAGATCGATATGGCTGGGAATAAGATCCAGATAAGGCACTTCGGTTTTTAATATTACATCGGCTGCCGTAGCCTCATTCACCATACAATCATATAAACTTCTGGTCACATTATGCAAATCAAATCCAACACCTGTTGTACTATTGGCCTGAGGATCAGCATCCACTAAAAGTGTTTTGTATTCTAAAATGGCAAAACTGGCTGCCAGGTTAATGGCTGTTGTTGTTTTTCCTACACCACCTTTCTGATTCGCGATTCCAATAATTCTTGCCATTCTGGTTGTATGATTTTATATAGATAACTTTCCTGTGTTTCCGGTGATAATCTGAAATTTATCTTTCCGATTGATGAATCGGTTTTAAAAACCCAAAAGTATCGTTTTGTACGCCGATAACCCTATCAAACTGAATCATTTTTGAAACTTTAAACAGAACTTTCCCGTTTTGAACGAGTGCCATCTTGGCAAAAGTACTGATTCGGTATAAAATTGGAAAACAAAGTACTTTGTTACTTGTATTGTATTAAAAGGAACGCATGATCACGATCATTTCAGGAACCAACAGAAAAGACAATGTTACACGGAAAGTTGCAGCAGAATACCAGCGGTTTTTAAAAGAAAAACAAGTTGATGCAGATATATTGTTTCTGGATGAAGTGAATGTCACTGAGCGGAATGATGAATTTTCAAAAGTTGAAGAGGAATATCTGATTCCTGCGGAAAAATTTATTATCATTAGTCCGGAGTATAATGGGTCTTATCCAGGGATCTTAAAGTTGATGATAGACAACAGTTATATTGCAAAATGCTGGTGGCATAAAAAGGTTTTACTTACTGGTATATCCACTGGCAGAGCCGGAAATCTTCGAGGGATGGAGCATCTCACCGGATCTTTACTTCATATGAAAATGCTGGTTCATCCCAATCGTTTACCGATCAGTGTGATCAATACTTTGATGAATGATCATAATTTTACAGATGCAAATGCATTGAAAGCGATCGACAATCAACTGGAAGAATTTTTAAATTTTTAGTCCAACCCCATATGCGTTCACCATTAGGCGTAATTATTTTCACAGCAATGATGTTATTGCTGGATACTTATATTTTTCAGGCTGTTAAAACTGTGATCAGTGGAAGTTCGCCACGTACCAAAATCATTATTTACAGTATTTATTGGTCTGTTACTATACTGGCTATCATTGGATTTTTTCTTTTTGTTTTCACAGAGCAGCAATTTCTGGGTAAAAAATTCAGGACGTACTTATTTGCCACCATCATTGGTCTTTTTCTGGCAAAAATGGTGATGTTGATTTTTTTGGTAGCCGATGATCTTCGTCGTGTAATTCAATGGCTGGCAGGAAAAACTTTCTTTGAAAAAACAGAAGGAGAAAATTTGTCCGGGGAAGGTATCAGTCGATCTGTTTTTCTTAGCTGGATGGGCATTGCCGCAGGTACAACATTGTTTGGGAGTTTAGTTTATGGATTTTCCAATAAATACCGTTATAATTTAAAAAAAATACAACTAAGTTTTGATGATCTTCCTCCTTCATTCAAAAATCTAAAAGTTATTCATATCAGTGATATTCATAGCGGTAGTTTCATGGATAAAAATGCAGTAAAGCATGGCGTGGAGATGATACTTGAAGCTAAACCTGATATCATATTGTTTACAGGTGATCTGGTGAATGACAAGGCAACTGAAATGGAAAATTATATGGATGTTTTCAGAGAACTGAAAGCACCGTTAGGCGTTTACTCAACATTAGGTAATCATGATTATGGTGATTATGTACAATGGCCAATCGATGGTATAACCAAAGAACAAAATCTGGAAAACTTAAAAAAAGTACATGCAGATCTTGGATGGCAATTACTCATGAATGAACATGTGGCCATAGAAAAAGATGGTCATCACATTGCATTGTTAGGCATTGAGAATTGGAGTGCAAAAGGCAATTTTCCAAAGTATGGTAAAATGCATGAAGCACATGCAGGCACTGAAAAATATCCTTTTAAAATTTTGATGAGCCATGACCCCAGCCATTGGGAAGCAGAAGTGCAAAAGAAATACCATGATGTTCACCTGATGCTGAGCGGTCATACACATGGTATGCAATTCGGAGTGGAAATTCCCGGTATAAAATGGAGCCCTGTTCAGTACATGTATAAACAGTGGGCTGGATTATATGAAAATGGAAATCAGAAATTATATGTGAACCGGGGATTTGGATTTATCGGTTATCCGGGAAGGGTTGGGATTTTGCCGGAGATCACGCTGATTGAGTTGGTGTGAAGCGGGATGCGGGGTTCGAAATGCGGGATACGGGATACGGGTTGTGGGACAGGGGATTCGAGATACAGGGAATTGACGAGAAAAGAAAACAACAAAAAAAGCTGCAATGTAATGGTTCGTGTCTTCACGAAACAAGGGTTCAGGAGACAAAAGATATACGATTTACGAAATGCGGGATAGGGGATTCGAGATACAGGATGTGTTGCAAAAATTGTTTATTTATAAATAAAAAAAATAGGATACATAATTCGGTTTTTATCCCGAATACTGTATCCTAATTGGTGTATTTTATTATTTGTTATAAGTTTTATACTATAGCAAAGACATGCAATGAGTTAATGCAATCTCGTATCCTGTAACTCGCAACCCGCATCCCGTACTAAAATCTCTTCCGCTCAATTGGTTTTCTCGTTCTAGTTCTGTCGCTACCAGCACTGCTGCCACGGCTTTCACGGCCACCTTCATCTGTTGGTCTTTTGAAACCGCCATCAGCTTCATTCATTCTTACTGTGCGGTTGTTGTAGCGTTTGCCATCCAATGACTTGATCATTTTTGAGGCTTCTGCTTTATCAATTTCCACCCAGGTATTCATATCACGCATGTCAATTTTTCCCAGTACTTCTTTTTTAAGATTGCTCTCATCTAAAATGAACTGAAGGAAACTCGCTTTGTAAAAACCATCTTTAATTCCCAAATTGATGAACAGTCTGGTATAGCCATTATCTCTTCTGTCGAAAGTGCGCTCACGTCTGCTGCCATCACCGCTTTCACGATCCACACGTGGTCCACGAGCATCTATCTTTGTATTCAGGTCTTCCGCATTTTCATAATAGCGAAGGAAATGATCGAATTCTAAAGCAGCAACTCTCTGCAACACTTCTTCCTTAGATACACTTTCAAATTTTTTCATCAGATCCGGCAAATAGGTTTCATAATCACCATGACTGATGTCAGTATCAATTAATTTATCCATGAAATGAAAAAATTGTTTTCTGCATACATCTTTACCACTTGGTATATCCAGTTTATGAAACTGAGCGTTCGTCATTTTTTCAAGTTGACGAATTTTAAAAGTTTCTCTGGTATGGCAGATACTGATGCAGATACCTGTTTTGCCGGCACGTGCTGTTCTTCCGCTTCTGTGCGTATATACTTCTATATCATCCGGTAATTCGTAATTAATTACGTGAGTGATGCCTTCTACGTCAATACCCCGGGCGGCAACATCCGTTGCTATTAATAATTGTAAAGCTTTAGAACGGAAACGGCCCATTACTTTATCACGTTGTTGCTGAGTAAGATCGCCATGCAATGCTTCAATCTCATAACCAGCTTTAGATAAACGCTCACTCATTTCCTGTGCATCTGCTTTGGTACGGGTGAAAATAATACCGTACATGCCCGGGTTAAAATCTATCAGTCGCTTTAAAGTTTCATAACGTTGATGTGCCGGTGAAACAAAGTACTGATGATCGATATTTACATTACCACTGTTTTTCTTTCCTACGGTGATTTCCTTAGGATTGGTCATGAAATTTTTAGAGATCGCTTTCACTGCGGGTGGCATAGTAGCACTGAACAGCCAGATGCTTTCTCTGTTGATGGTATTTTTTAAAACGAAATCAATATCATCTCTGAAACCCATGTTCAGCATTTCATCGGCTTCATCTAAAACTACATATTTTACTTTTTGAAGATCAATTGCTTTTCTTTCAATCAAATCAATCAATCTGCCCGGTGTGGCAACTACAATTTGTACGCCTTTACGCAGGTTGCGAATTTGCATGGTGATAGAAGCACCGCCATACACTGCTTCTACGCTTACACCGCGGCTGTGCTTCATATAATCCTGAAGGTCGCTGGTAATCTGAAGACATAATTCTCTTGTAGGGCAAACAATTAATGCCTGTGGAAATTTATCAGCAGCAATTATTAACTGCATCAATGGTAAACCAAAAGCAGCCGTTTTGCCTGTTCCGGTTTGGGCCAGGCCAACAAAATCCATGGTGCCTGATAATAATACAGGTATTGCCTGTTCCTGAATGGGAGTAGGTGTAGTAAAACCTAAATCTGTAATAGACTGAACGATTTGTTCGTTCAAACCTAATGCTTGAAATGCATTCATATTTGAATGTTGTTTAAATCCGTGAAGTTGCAATAGCAATAGCACGTGGGTCAAAAAAATTTGATGCTCACATGTTATGCTTCTCGCAATTGAAGGGGAAAAGATCTTTAAGATCGTGTAGCTGCCTGACAACCGCAACTGAGCATGTCATGTAAATCTCAGTAATCGGCGCAAAACTACGTTTAAAATGTGAAAAAAGCTAATGAATCTGAAAGTAATCCTACAGGGGTGTTCAAAATTTTGAAATAGCATGTTAAAAAAAATTACTCAAATGAATTTCTCAACATAACAATCCGGGAGAAAATAATATTATTTCAAGCTTAACAATATGAATTTTGTTTGTTGAGCATTGGCATATATCTTGAATCAAACAAAAAAAAATTCTATGAAGCAAAAAGCAATAGTTATCGTGTTAATGGCATTTTCATTTTTCAATGTAAAAGCACAGGGATTTAAATTTGGTGTGAAAGGAGGTGCAGACATACATAAATTAAGCGGTGCATCTTTTAAAGATCAGTTTTCTTTTGGTTATCATGCAGGTGCGTTTGCAGATATTGGACTTACTTCAAAATTTGGAATACAGCCCGAAGTTTATTTTAGTCAGGTAAATGTAGATACCAGCAATCAATTCAGTACCGTTTACCAGTTTAATAATCCATCAGAAGTAAAACTGAGTTATCTCAACATTCCGGTTCTATTTAATTACTATGCAAATAGTGTGGTAACGGTGCAGGCGGGTCCTCAATATGGCATACTGATCGATAAAAATAAAAGCCTTATCAATAATGGTAAAGATGCCTTTAGATCCGGTGATTTTTCGATGGTTGCTGGATTACAATTAAAAATTTCGAAAATCAACCTGTATGGTAGATATGTAGTGGGATTAAATAATATAAATGATATTGACGAAAAAGAAAAGTGGAAGAATCAAACTGTTCATATTGGCCTGGGTCTCACTCTATAATTAAGGGCGAATAATAACGAAAGTATGATCGTCATTTAAACGAACTACTGTACTGGGAACAGCAGGTTCTACATCATCCTGACGGTGTTGCACTATATAGTCAACACCGTTTTTTATTAGTACATCTATGTCTGCAAATATTTGCGGAGGAGGGAATCCTGATATATTGGAAGAGGTAGAAACAATAGGTTTCCCAAAAGTTTCTATCAGTTTTTTGCAGAATACATCTTTTACTAAACGAATACCGATACTCCCGTCTTGATTTATAAGATTAGGCGCCAGATTTTTTGCACGACTGTAAATCATCGTTACAGGCTTACTGGTTCCTTTGATAAAATCATATACCGGAACCGTATATTGATCAACATATTTTAAGATATCTTTTTCATCAGATAATAAAATGATCATGCTCTTTTCTTCATTCCTCTTTTTTAAATCATAGATTTTCGCCACGGCCTGCTCGTTGGTCGCGTCACAGCCGATGCCCCATATCGTATCTGTAGGATACAAAATCAGTCCGCCCTTAATTAATACTTCAATGCAGGATTGTATATCGTTATCTATTTGCATACAGTGGTTCAAGTAACTGTTCGTTTGAAATTGTCAATGCACATTTAAAATGCCCCAGCGGACAAACCTTATGTCCATGAAAGCCACACGGCCGGCAAGATAAATTTTCTTTCGTCTCCACAATATAAGAACGGTCGCTTAAAGGTGTATAGCCTAATACCGGAGCCGTTGAACAAAAAATTGCAGTTACCGGGGCATTTATCGCTGAAGAAAAGTGCAACGGAGCACTGTCATTCACATAATTCATCATCGCATTTTTCATCAATGCCGTGGATTGAAGAAATGATAATTTACCTGCTACAATAACTACGTTATTCCTGTTTGCTTTTTTTACAATGTTTTCGCATTCTGCAATATTATCTTTTCCGCCTAAAAGGTAAATGATGATGGAAGGATCTATCGATTGCATGAGGTCCACCCATTTGTCAGCAGGATACTGTTTGGTGAACCATACACTGGAAGGAGTCATGGTAATATAATCGCTGTGCTGAAGCGGAATTATTTTTTCAAAATCTGAAGGCGATGGATACAGCCTGGGTTTTGTAAAATCATTATTGGTAAAGTGAGCGATCAGGTCATTATTTCTCTCCACTTCGTGCCTGGTATTTTTTTTATCAAATACATGAGAAACTTTCTTAGAGAATAAAAAACTGAGTGGGTTTTTATCAAAGCCAATTTTTTCTTCTGCTCTGGAAAAAGCAGTAAGAATACCTGTATTCAAGTACCGCTGCAGATTGATCACCTTATCATAATTGTTCTTGCGGATAACTTTCAGAAGTGCAAATAGATTTTTGAGTTTGTTCTCCTTTTTATTCCAAACCAATACTTCGTGTAAAAAAGGATGTGCAGTAAATAAAGATTCATTTCCTTTCCGTACCAGCATACTTATCTCAGCATTCGGGAAACATTGGTGTAGTTTTTCCAGTACCGCCGTACTCAGTACCACATCACCAATAAATGCTGTTTGTATGACTAAAAATTTTTTCACAAATGCAAAGGTATGTTCTATTGCATTTGTGCGTGTGTAAGGTACATTTGCAAAAAATATGGCTATGCAGGAATTAATACAGGAAGCTTTTAAAAACAGAGAATTATTGAAAGAAGAGAAATATATGGATGCTGTTTGTGCGGTAATTGAAATGGTAGATAAAGGCATGCTTCGTACGGCACAACCTGCTGCAGATGGAATTAATGGCTGGATAGTAAATGAATGGGTGAAGCAGGCTATATTGATGTATTTCAGCATCCGGCAAATGGAAACATTCAGTTTACCACCTTTTGAGTTTTATGATAAAATGAAACTCAAGCAGGATTATAAATCACAGGGTGTTCGAGCCGTTCCACATGCCGTGGCCAGGTACGGTGCATTTCTCGGAAAAAACGTAGTACTCATGCCATCCTATGTTAATATCGGAGCTTTTGTAGATGAAGGAACGATGGTTGACACGTGGGCAACGGTTGGAAGTTGCGCTCAGATTGGTAAAAATGTTCATCTGAGCGGAGGCGTGGGAATTGGTGGTGTACTGGAACCTTTACAGGCAACTCCTGTAATTATTGAAGATGGCTGTTTTATCGGCAGCAGAAGTATTGTGGTAGAAGGTGTTATAGTTAAAAAAGAAGCTGTTTTAGGAGCGAATGTTGTATTGACGCAGTCCACAAAAATAATCGACGTAAGCGGCAGTGAGCCTGTTGAAATGAAAGGAATAGTTCCGGAAAGAAGTGTGGTAATACCGGGCAGCTATACCAAAAACTTTCCTGCAGGAGATTTTCAGGTTAGTTGTGCGCTGATTATTGGAAAAAGGAAAGCATCAACAGATCTAAAAACCAGTTTAAATGATGCGCTGCGTGATTTTAATGTGGCAGTGTAAATTTCTTAATTATACAAAGCTCCAATGATGCCCGAAGTGATTTTATTTACAGAGAGGCATACCACAGTAAGATGCCCTTTTTTTGTTTTGATATCCAATGATAATTCCCTTGCCGGCACTGGATCACCATGGTAAGGAAAATCCAGCGTTTCTGTAATTTGGGTGGTTACGGAAGGATCCTCTATACTGGTAGAGTTAACGATTATGTCTAAACGGATGTGACCATCGAAAGGTAAAGGATGAATAGGATTTGGCGAATCAAAAGCTGGAACCTGTACGGCAATATATTCATCTTGTTTTCTCACAACGGGCATCGCCACGCCAAAATCGTTGGTTTCACTGTCGCCCGAAAAGGAAAAACCATTAAGGTCATTTATAAAATTAACCGGCTCCGAAGTATGGTGTTGTTCTGACCTTAACCATTGCTGCAAACTTCTGTTAAGCCGGTACATTAACTTCCGGTTGGCGGGATCTGGAAGAATAGGTTTTACTGCAGCCCTTATTTTGGCTGATATGGCTGACGCCTTGCCCAAGGTTGCAGATTGTTTTTTTGCTATTTCTGCCTGACGGCCGGTATTTCCCTTAGCTCTTTTATAAAATTTCCCGTTTCTTTCGTAATAAATATAATCGCCAAAAGTGCCGGTAATTTGTGTGTCGGTTTGTTTTGCCATGGAGAAATGCTTTATTCCTTGATGATGGACAAAGGTACAGATCAATAAAAAAAACAAATAGGATAGTATCCACATTTCGGATAGTTGTACCTTAATTGTGTGGAAATCTTTTTAATATCAGAAGGATATGCATGGGCATAGTAGTAGAAAAAGGAGAAAGTAAAACGATAAAAAGAAAGGAAATGATCAGAACAGTTAAAGTAACCCGGTATATCACACCATTAAGAGAAGGTGGATCATTGCCCGCCATTGCAGAGGCGGATGATCAATTTCTGTATGTACTTAAATTTGTGGGTGCAGGGCAGGGAAGTAAGGCATTAATTGCCGATCTGATTGGAGGAGAACTGGCACGTGCCGCTGGTTTACATGTTCCGGAAATTGTATTTGCACACCTCGATGAAGCATTTGGCAGAACGGAACCCGACGAGGAAATACAAGATCTGTTGAAAGCAAGTAAGGGGTTAAATTTCGCTATACATTTTTTATCTGGCGCCATCACCTATGAACCTGCCGTAAAACCTCCGGAATCTTTACTGGCTTCTAAAATTGTTTGGCTGGATGCATTTCTGGCTAATGTTGACCGTACGGCAAGAAATACCAATATGCTGAACTGGCATAATGATCTATGGCTGATTGATCACGGAGCCTGCCTGTATTTTCACCATGCCGGAGAAGGGTGGCAAAATAAATTTAATGAGCCATTTGCTCAGATCAAAGACCATGTTTTATTACCACTTGCCACACAAATAGTTGAAGCTGATATATTTTTCAAAAATGTTTTCACAACCGAAATCATTAATAAAATTGTTTCTTTGATACCGGATGAATGGCTTGAAAATGAAATGGATAAGATCGAAGTCAAAAATGCTTATTCGCAATTTTTATTACAACGGCTACAACATTCCGCAACATTTGTAAACGAAATCCGGTATGCAGGAACATCTATTTGAATATGCGGTAATCAGGATTGTTCCAAGAGTGGAAAGGGAAGAATTTTTTAATGTAGGTATTATTCTTTTCTGTAAAAAAGAAAATTTTTTGCACACAGCCATGCTTCTGGATGAAAAAAAATGTCATTCACTTTTCCCGGAAACGGATATACATGAGATCCGTAAACATCTTACTGCTTTTGAAAAAATTGCTCTCGGTGATAATGCTGGGGGTCCTATTGCTTTATTGGATGTTCCATCCCGTTTCCGCTGGCTCACGGCAAAACGCAGCACCATCATTCAAACTTCTGCTGTACATCCGGGACTTTGTAATAACATGCAGCATACAATTCAGCGCCTGCTTAAACAGATGGTTTTGTAAATTTCTTACCATGCAGCGCTTGTTATATAATTTTGTTGAATTCATTTATTTACAAATTGCATAAAAAAATTCCTGAAACCTTTTATAAATTCCTGTCTTTTTTACATTTGGATACAAACCTTTCTAACAACGTAAATACCCGGCAGTTCCGCATTTTAAAAAATGTCTGAATGGCCCATCAGTATTCTTTTTCCGTATGTGCTATACGCTCAATTAAAAAATATCAAAACATTTTTTTTAACAGTCATCTGTATTTTAATATTTTTTTTCAGACCAAAAAATGCCAGGTAGTGCAACAATGAAAGAATGAGATTACGCCACCCATTCCAGGTAAATCAATTCATTTACTTCAATGATGTATGCAACTTCAGATCATAACTATTCAAGGATATTATGTTACCTCATCGCCATTGAATGGAATATTTTATAAATAGACTGCTTTTTAATGTATGTCGTTGTAGGCATTTAAAATACTGAGCGATGCTATATCATGGTTATAATGATAAGAATTTAGGAAATCTTAATCACAGATAAGAAGAAACGCTTCGGTTCGGGTAGGAATTTAAAAAAGTTTCAAGATTATTAAACTGGTAAAAAGTTATCAAAATTTCATCACTAATATCTGAAACATGTAATGCATATTTTTTTTACTAAGAATGCTTGTTTTTCAAAGTGACGGGCATTCTTGTTTACATTCCCCAACTTATGATTGTGAGTTTTTTTTAATATTATATACTAAACATTCAGTACCTGCGTTTATAGAGCATCGAAAAGCTGATCATACGTTTCTGTTTAACCCGCTAACGTATCTACGGTTTTATACAACACTTACCTGCTCAACCTCAAAAAACATCTGCATCCGTCTGCGTTTTGCGCAGCGAAATTTTGAGTTATCATTTGATAATCGCATATAGTTATATGTGATAAATGAACAATCATCATGAAAGCAGAGTTGAAAAAGGAATTTTTTTTTATAGTTATTACAACTGTATGTTTATTTTTAAATGCATTTAAAGTAAATGCCCAAATTTCAATTTGGAGTAATGCCATAACCGGCTCCAATGCAGGGCAAATTAATCCATATACTAGCGGAGATGTAGTTCATTCAAATATTACAGTCTCGGGAATAGGCCGTGGCACTACGTTAACCGGATTGAACAGCTCAAATACCTATTCCACTTCCAACTGGCCAAATGCAGCCAGCATGGATGTAAATGCATATTTTGAATTTTCCATCACTCCCAGAACAGGCTACAAAATGGCGTTATCAACCTTCAGTTATACTGCAACTGAAGTTAATAAATCTCCCACTTTATTTGCCTTCAGAAGTAATGCAAACGGAAATAATTTTGCTACCAATATAGGAGCGCCAAACGCTACCGGTACAACCATCAATATGGGTCATACTTCCCTTGCAGGAATCACCAGCTACAGGCTGTATGGCTGGAAGGCAGGCAATGGTGCAGGGCGTAACTGGTCGGTAAATGATTTCAGTTTTACAGGATCCGTACTGGGTTCGCCAACCACTTCTTTGAGTTCAATGGGATATGAATATGGTTCCGCATCTTCTGCCGCTCAAAGTCTGCAGGTGAACGGAAGCGGACTTTCTTCAAACACCATTACAATCAACGGTTCTGCTAATTTTGAAGTGTCCACTACTTCATCAACTTCCGGATTCGGATCAGTTGCTTATTTGTATGCTGTGTCAGGTACATTATTGCCTTCAACTGTTTGGGTAAGATTGAAAACCGGAAAAAATCCAGGTGCCTATCCAGGTGAAAATATTAACCTCAGTTGTGGAAATGTTTCAGACATTGCAGTAAGTTGTAATGCTGTGGTAACAAAAAAGTCACTCACCGTTGTAAATGCAATGGCACAGCATAAAATATATGATGGTACCAATACCGCTAATATAAGCGGGACTTTATCCGGCATTATCGGTTCAGATATTGTAACATTGACCAATACAGGAATATTTACAAATGTAAATGCCGGAAGCGGAATACCTGTTAATGCAAATTGTATCCTGGGTGGAACACATGCTTCCAATTATGTTGTTGTACAACCAACCGGATTATCAGCTGATATTACAGCAAAAACACTTACATTTTCCAATGCCGTTGCTCAAAATAAAACTTATGATGGTACAAATGCTGCTACGATAACGGCAACATTAAATGGTGTTATTGTACCAGATGCCGTTAGCTTCAATGGAACAGGAACTTTTGCAACTTCCAATGTAGGAACAGCTATTGCTGTCACCTCCAACTCTATTTTAAGCGGGGCCCAGGCAGGTAACTATATGTTAACACAACCAACAGGTTTATCCGCTCATATAACAGGAAGAACATTAACTATCTCTGGTGCTACCGCTCAGAATAAAGTGTATGACAGAACAAATGCAGCTGCCATCAGCGGTACATTAACAGGTGTTCAGGGATCAGATGTGGTTACACTATCAGGCACTGGAACTTTTGCCTCTGTAACAGTAGGAACTGGCAAAGCAGTGACATCAACCAGCACATTGAGCGGAGCTCATGCAGCAAATTATACATTAACTCAACCTACAGGTTTAACAGCAAATATTAACGTAAAAGCAATAACAGTATCAGCTTCAGCAAACAATAAAATTTATGACAGAACAAATACTGCTGCTTTAACCGGTACTATATCCGGCGTAATTGCACCTGATGCAGTTTCATTTAATGGTACAGGTACATTTGCTTCCGTAAATGTTGGAACTGGCATTGCTGTAACTTCTACAAGTACGTTAACTGGTACGGATGGAGCAAATTATACTTTAACTCAACCAACAGGATTAAACGCAAATATAACAGCTAAGGCTTTAACGGTGAGCGCAACAGCCAATAACAAAGTGTATAATGCAAATAACACTGCTACCTTAACAGGAACATTGGCAGGTGTTATTAGTCCGGATGCAGTTACATTCAATGGAACAGGAACTTTTGCTTCTGTAAACATAGGAACCGCTATTGCCGTAACTTCTACTTCTACTTTAAGCGGAGCCCAGGCAGCTAATTATACGTTGACACAGCCAACAGGCTTAACCGCTAATATTTCTTCCGTTAACCTCACCATCACTAGCCTTTCTGCGAACAATAAAGAGTATGATAGAAATACAACTGCAACATTAAGCGGAACAGCGGTATTAAACGGAGTTATGGGTGCTGATGCAGGAAATGTAACACTGGATGCAACCGGCTCAGCTGCTTCTTTTGCAACAGCCACATTGGGTAATAATAAACCTGTTTCAGTTTCAGGCTATTCCTTAACCGGATCTGCAGCTGCTAATTATACATTAAGCCAACCTTCTGGCATTGTCGCAAACATTACAGCAAAGGCACTCACCGTAAATGCAACAGCTGTTAATAAAATATACGACAGAAACAATGCAGCCACCTTAACAGGAACATTGAATGGTGTGATTGGTTCGGATGTAGTGAATTTCAATGGTACAGGAACATTTGCATCCGTTAACGCTGGAACAGGTATTTCAGTTTCCTCAACCAGTACATTATCAGGTGCAGATGCATCGAATTATACTTTAACACAACCAACCGGATTGTCAGCTGATATTACAGCAAGACCTCTTACTCCGGCAATCATTGTAAATAATAAGATATATGATGGTAATACGAGTGCCACATTGAATGGAAATATCACATTACAGAACGTGATCAGCGGCGATGTGATAAACGCAACTGCAACAACCATCACATTTACCAATAAAAATGCGGGTTTCAATAAAACAGTGATTGCATCGGGTATAACGCTGTCTGGTACAAATGCTGTTATACAGAATTATTATTTAGCGAGTGTTTCAGCTTCAACCATAGCTTCTATAACAGAACGAACGCTGAATGTAACTGTAATGGCAGCAGATAAAATATATGACGGAAATTCCATTGCAGCTGTTACGCTATCAGACAACAGGATTCAGAATGATCAGTTAGTTTTAAATTATACTTCATCTTTATTTAATACTTCAAATGCAGGTAATAATATAACTGTAACAATTTCCGGCATCAGCATCTCAGGTGCTGATGCATCAAATTATATACTGAGCAGTACTTTGATCAATACGCAGGCGAATATCTCTGCCCGTATTTTACAAATTTCTGCGGTTCCGGCCAGTAAAATATTCGGTACCACAGATCCTGTATTTACCTATTCCATTACCAATGGGCAACTGGTACCGGGTGATGTACTTTCCGGAACATTGACCAGGATGAGCGGTGAAAGTGTTGGTAATTATGATATACAACAGGGAACTTTAAGTGCTTCAGCCAATTACCAGATCATCTATCAGTCCGCAGTGTTTACCATCAGCCCAAGAATTATTTTTGTGTCTGTTCTGGCAGGGAATATTATATGTTCGGGAGGTCAAACCGTATTTTCTGTTTTAGTATCCGGTGCAGGAACAGGACTTCAGTATCGTATCAATAACGGATCATTCCAGTCTTCTCCTAATTTTCCGGTTCGGGCAGGAACTTATTTAATTTCTGTAATAGATGCAGATGGTTTTACAGGGATCAGCGATACCATTCATTTATCCGAACCTGCGTCTTTGTCCTCTGATTTTTCCATAACAAAATGCGGATTCTATAATCTGCCTTGGGGCGGGATAGTGCAAACTTCTGGAAGTTACGTAAATACTTATACGTCTGTAAAAGGCTGTGATAGTTTAGTGACTGCGCATGTTATTATCGATACTGTTGGAGCTGTTATAATAGGACCTGTTAACAGTTGCAGATATACGCAGCCATACGGTGATATCGCTATATATTCTATAGACGCAACAAGCCCTTCTTCCATACTTTGGACTATACCTGCAAATGCTATATTGATAGCTGGGCAGGGTACAAATTCAATATCTGTTCAGTATACCGAATCATTTACCTCAGGCACTGTAACAGTAAAGGTTACGAGATCTTGCGGCGGTATAATCAGCAGAAGTTTATCAGTTACTAAAATCAAACCATCAACCGGATTAATTGCCGGGCCACGTAATGCATGTTCTTTGCTTGAAGCATCAACTTCGGCAACATATAGCGTTTCTGCTAATCCTAGTGTTTTATATTTTAAGTGGATATTGTCTGCAGGTTTGTCATTTGCTGATAATGATTCTACATCCAGCTTGGTTAGAATTAACTTTCAGACCGGATTTTCTTCTTATACATTAAGAGTTATTGCCGTTTCGGGATGTGCGGTGAGTGATACTACTAAGCTTACGGTTTTAGTATCAAAACCTATAGCGCCATTATGGATAAAAGGTGAAACAAATGCATGTCCGTTTATAGGTTCAGACTCTATTACATTTTATCAAACGCCAAAAGTGATCAGCAGAGGAAATTATGTGTGGACAGTTCCGCAGGGAATTAATATTGTGTCTCATCCCGGAGGATTAGGCTCGTTGAATGATACGATCATAGGGGTGAAGTTCGATAATAGTTTTATCTCCGGATCATTCATTACAGTACAAACCGTTTCACCATGTGGCATCAGTTTATTAAAAAATATTATCATTACCAGATCTTCATCGCCGGTGCCAGTTCAAATCAGCGGTCCTGCTAATACCTGCCCTTTAAAACCGGGAACGAATAACCCTGACGGGATCCCGGCGATTTATAAAATCAATAAAGTCCGTTTTGCAACTTCATATAACTGGATCCTTCCAGCGGGAGTTACACTTCTGTCAAGAGTCCCCGGTATGAACGATACTGCAATAACTGTTCGTTTTGAAAGGAATTTTTCCGGTGGAATAATAGGTGTGCAATCTGTGAATGGTTGTGGTGTAAGTTTAATCCGTTCATTGGCAGTAAAAGATGTTGTGATCGGTATTCCAGGTGCAATAGAGGGCCAGATTAATCCATGCTCTTTAGTAGGTGGGCCTGATACAAATACTTACCGAATAAACAAAGTGGCAGGCGCTACAATGTATAACTGGACGGTTCCCACAGGAGCAATAATTGTTGGCCGTCCCGGAATTGCCGGAACAGAAAATGATACGCTGATTGTAGTTAGATGGACTTCTGCTTTTATATCCGGAAATATTTCCGTTTTACCGCAGAATAATTGTGCCGTAAGCAGAACACCCAGAACACTTTCAATTATAAAAAGAATACCTGTCATTCCCGGCTTAATATCGGGACCTGCTAACCCTTGTCAGTTATCCGGTAATATTTCAACGTATAGTATTGCCGAAAAGCCTTTAAATGCAACATTTGTAAAATGGGTTGCGCCGCCTGGTGCACAAATAATTGGATCTGATACATCTTTATCTGTACAAATTACTTTTCCCTTCAACTTTAATTCGGGTACATTATCTGTAAAAGGTATCAACAATTGTTCATCCGGTCCGGAAAAATCATTGGTCATCAGTAGCAAATTACCATCTTTACCGGCCGCTATTTCATTAGGTGTTGTTTTCAATTGCCCAAGCCGGATTTATAGCTATTCAATTACATCCATCCCGGCTGATGCCGTAACAGTGGAATGGACTGTTCCTAACGGGGGAACCATACTGAGCGGTCAGGGAACTAACATCATTAATGTTTCGTATACAGGTGTAATCATAAATGGTTTGGTTACCGTATCTGGTTTGGATGGTTGTAACCGTAAAGGCGAAACAAGATCCTTAAGCGTTATTTTGAATTCCTGCTTCATTTCTGCAGGCCAGAGTAGATTTGCAGCGTATAACCTTTCAAATAAATTGAAGGAAGAAGAGAAAGGAATATCTATCACGGCTTCATCTGCCGGATTAAGAATCAATTCTACTATGCTAAATAGCGAAATGATACATGTTAGATTATCGGACGTTTCCGGAAGATTATTGGAACAATTCGAAATGAGAAGTATGCAAACTAAAACATTTGGGCAAAATCTACATTCCGGTGTTTATTTTGTGGAATGGCAGCAGTCGAATCTGCGAATAGTAAAACAGATATTTAAGCCATAATATGTACTCATGGAAATTAAAAAGGCCATTCAACTGAATAGCCTTTTTGATAAAGAATTTTTATTTAAAAATAATAGGAGAGGATGATAAACCCATTAAATCAATCTTCCGTTTAACTAACCGTAGTATAAAATTCAATCCTTACTTCATGATTTCGGCCATCATTTTCCAGAGGAATAGATGTTGATTGCAGTATCATTCCGTCTACAGATATTTTCATCTCTTTTTCAAATTTAGAATTTGACTGACTGAATTGAATATGATACATGCTGTTTTTAAATCGATAGCTGACCTCAAAATTTTGCCATTCTTCCGGGATACACGGGGAGAAATTCAGCGTATTGCCTTCTCTTTTTAACCCGATAAAAGAAGTAATGATGAGCTGATACATCCAGCCTGCAGAGCCGGTATACCACGTCCAGCCGCCGCGGCCATTATGTTTTTCTTCAGCATATACATCTGCGGCAATTACATACGGTTCCGTTTTATAAATCGAAATTTTATCTGAAGTATTACCCCGGTTTATCGGGTTGATCATTTGTAAAAGTTCCCATGTTTTTTTCGTGTTGCCCTGCGCTGCAAAAGCCATTACCAACCAGATAGCCGCATGCGTATATTGTCCGCCGTTTTCCCGTACACCCGGCACATATCCTTTTATATAACCCGGGTTTAAATCTGATGTATTGAAGGGCGGATTGAATAACTGTATCAGCCCTTCTTCTTTACGCACCAGATGTTTATCGGCTGATTGCATGGCAATTTTCGTGCGTTCAACATTTCCTGCTTTTGACAATACTGACCAACTCTGCGCAATAGAATCAATTTTACATTCCTCATTTTCATGTGAGCCAAGCGGTGTGCCGTCATCAAAATAAGCACGACGGTACCATTCACCATCCCAAGCCTCTTTATTAATATTGATGCGTAATTTCTCTGCTTCGTCCTTACATTTTTTTGAAAAAGTTTCATCATTTTTCAATAATGCTATTTCTGAAAAGCGTATTAAAACATCGTACAGAAAAAAGGCCAGCCATACACTTTCCCCTTTTCCTTCATTCCCTACTTTATCCATACCGTCATTCCAATCTCCTGACCCCATAAAAGGCAGTCCATGTATGCCGAATTTTAATGCATGTTCAATTGATTTTACACAGTGTTCATATAAACCCGCAAATGTGTTTGATTGAACAGGAAGATCATAATAGGAATCCTCTCCCGGGGTTAATAATCTGCCTTCCAGAAAATATATCTTTTCATTCAGGATTTCTATATCTGCTGTGGCAGTTACATAAGCTGATGTAACATACGGAAGCCATAAATAATCATCTGAACAGGTAGTACGCACTCCTCTGCCGGTAGGTGGATGCCACCAATGCTGCACATCCCCGTCTTTAAACTGTCTTGATGCACACAGGATAATTTGTGACCTAACAAGCCCGGGTTCCGCATGCATTAGCGACAATACATCCTGCAATTGGTCTCTGAAGCCGAAGGCGCCTCCTGATTGATAAAAACCGCTTCTTGCCCAAATACGACTGGCGAGCGTTTGATAATTTAACCAGCCATTTGCAAGCATATTTAATGCAGCATCCGGTGTTTTTATTTGTACTGCACCTAATGCCTGTTGCCAATGTTGATGAACTTTAGCCAATGCCTTGTAAGTTGCTTCCAGACCGGCACTTTCATTAATAATATTTAATGCATGCTGCAAATCTTTCCCTGCACCCAAGCGGAAAATTATTTCATGTTCTTCTTCTTCAACCAAATCAAACACAACCTGAATAACACCGCACGGATCGAGCAGCGCACCCGTTTTGCCGGATAATCTCACCCTGTTTAAGCCATCAGGGTTATTCATAGTGCCATTGCGTCCAAGAAATTCAGTTCGGTCTGTTGTTATGGCTTTATTGGTTCCGTCAGCATCAAAAAAAGCTACCCGGTTTACAAATTCTGAACTATATGAATTTTTTGCAAGTATAGCACCGCTTTCTTCATCGAGTTCCGTTACAATCTGCATCAGGTTTTTTGCACGGTGATCGCCCAGTACCCATTCCACATAGCCGGTAGCAGTAATGCGGCGTTGCCTGCCAGATTGGTTACGAAGCTTTATTAAAATATATTTAACGGGTGCTTCTATATCAGTAAAAACAGTCATTTCAGAATAGATGCCGTCTTCACTGTGCTCAAATACACTGTAGCCGAAACCGTGGCGTGTAATATACGGTGAGCGGCCCCTGCAGGGCAAAGGGGCAGGTGACCAGAACTTACCACTCTCTTCATCTTTTAAATAAAATGCTTCTCCTTTAAGATCTGTAACAGGGTCATTGTTCCAAGGTGTTAATCTAATCTCGTGCGCATTATCTACCCATGTATACGATTGCCCGCTTTCACTGATAATGCTTCCGAAATTCGGGTTTGCCAAAACATTAACCCAGGGAGCGGGTGTCCTGTTTTCAGGAGTGGTTGTAATAACATATTCTTTTCCATCTGCAGTGAAACCACCCAATCCGTTAAAAAATTGCAGGTCATTCCGCGGTATAACTGCAGTGTACACGGAGGGGTAAAATTTGGTGGGGAGAAAATAAGGTATAGACCCTTTAATTTTAAGTCGCCTGTTCACCTGCTCCTCTAATGTGCCAAAGCGGTCAGCGATAACGATGTGCGCTACAGACTCAAATAATATCCTGTCCTCATTGGTTATTTGTTCTGCTGATCTTATAAAGATTCCTCCCGGTTTTTCTTTTAGCTCATGGCCTGTTTCAGGAGTAATAAGGCTTAGGATCTGTTCGAGCAATTCCTGCCTATACCCGCCGTGATCATCATTCCATATTACAAGATCTACCCTTAATCCTTTCAGGCGCCAGTACAAATGGGCCTGTATCATTTTTTTTACGAGTGCAATGTTAGCAGCATCTTCAATCTGAACCAGAACGATCGGAAGATCTCCTGATATTGAATAACGCCATAATTCAGATTGCCCTTTTTTATTTTTTAGAATTACATGGGGATCTGCCCTTAGCAGTTGATTGGAAAAAATAACGGATCCCGCGAGTTGTGCATACAATTGTGCATCTGATTCTATTGCATTGATCTGTCGCAAAATTACCTGGCTGTGGGTCCATGCCAATTCTAAGACCCGGTTGGATAAATGTTGTTCCTGATATTTATCAACCAGGTGTTTGCATATTTCTTTTGTTTCTGCCATGCCGGTAATAATATCTACTGTCACTGATTCATTGCCTTCTAAAATGATCCGGTATTGAATAGACACTATGGGATCTAAAACAGATCCATCGGTGCCTGACAAAGGTTCAGGGCGCTGCATTACACGGGGGTTGCTGAGATTATTACCCCTTCCAATGAACTGTTCACGGTCTGTTTCGTATGTAATATTTATTATTTCGGCATCATGAACTTTCATGAGGTGAAACATCCAGGGTGTTTTTTCTTCGACAGATCGGGGCCTGCGGGTACACAGAATTGCATGGCGTTGTTCAATGATTTCCGTCTGCACAAATAAATTGCTAAATGCCGGGTGTGCTTCATCAGATTCGGGCGTTGCAAGTACCGGTTCTGTATAACTTGTTATTTCCAGTATTCTCTTTTTACGGGAACGATTGGTGATATGTATCCTTCGTAATTCAATATCATCTTCAGGCGACACTACAATTTCTGTATGTGTTTCCAAAGAAAAATCGCGGCGGCGGAACTCTGCTCGTCCTTCGGAAAATACCGCTTCGTAATTTTCACCCTGCTGCAGGCTTGGCTGGTATGCAGCAGACCAGAAAATATTACTCTCCACATCCTGTATATAACAGAAACTGCCCCAATTGTCGCAGGTTATATCTTCCCGCCAGCGGGTAACTGCCAGATTTTTCCAGCGGCTGTAACCCCCACCGCCATTAGTAATCATTACATGATATCTGCCATTTGATAATAACTGTATTTCCGGAATAATTGTATTTGGCGTATTTATAACCCTAACAGATTGATCGCTGCCGGAAACGATACTTGCATCTCCCGCATGAACACTTGGTGCATAAAATGTACTTATCCTTGGTATCCTTTCCTGCAATAATAATAAGGCAGATTTAAAATGAATTTCAGACTCAAACCTTTGCTGCATGGGCTTATTATGAAGCAGGTAAGAGATTGAAAGGAAAGACATACCCTGGTGGTGGGCCATAAATGATTTTACTATCGCTCTTTTTTGTTTTTTGAGCAGGCGTGACACTGTGTAATCTATCGCTTCGTAAAAGCCGTAATCTGTTTCATAACCATCTTCTTTCAAAACCCGCAGGTTTTTATAAGCTTCTTTTGGAGATACCATCAAAGCCATAACAGAGGAATAGGGAGATACAACCAAATCTTCACCCAAACCACGTTTAAACCCTATACCCGGAACACCAAAGGATTTGTATTGATAGTTAGACCGGGCATCAACCATATTGTAACCGGATTCGGATATTCCCCATGGTACACCATGTTTTTTTCCATATTCGATATGCTTATGAACAACAGCTTTATGAGTTTGATCCAATAAAGTATTTTCATAACCGGGCATTACTAAAAGTGGCATCAGGTATTCAAACATGGAACCGCCCCACGAAAGCAACACTGGCTTATTTCCCTCATTAGTAAGTTTTCTGCCTAACGCAAACCAACTTTCCTGCGGCAATTTCCCCATGGCTATTCCTATATACGTTGATAGTCTAGCTTCAGAAGCAAGCAGGTCATAAAATCCGGGATCTCTTCTGTGCTCATCTGCATTATAACCGATAGCCAATAAATTCTGTGATTTATCAAATAAGAAATCATATTCCATATCTGCCAGATTCATACAGGCGGCAGCAAGCTGTTCAACAATAAGCTTTACTTCCTTAGCACGTCTGGATGATTTTGTAACAGCAGTCCTGATACCAATAAGCCATTCATTCTCTTCTGGTGTATTTTCTTCATTATGGTAGCTGATGATTTTCTGTAATAAAAGCTGTTCTATTAATGTAATCTGCTTTAAGGTGGGCACAGCAGGTAATTCGCGGAGGAGATTTTCAAATTTGGCAGGGGCAGTTGCATATAATAACCATGGAACAAGTGAAATGATATTTTTTTTCTGTTCTGATAATTGTAATAATATCTTTTGTACCCATATGCCGGCTTGTTCATCTGGCTCCAGGTCAATAAGAATCTTTATAAAGGATGTTTCAAGTTGTTCTGTATAATCTTTTATTTCACCCACTGTATTTAACTGAGGGTATTTCTCTTCAATGTCCAGTCGAAATTTTACTAAAGTTTCCTTTTGACCAATATATTCTGTGAGGATACTGATTGTATCCGACAATCCTTTAAAAAAACTTTGAGAAACTATTTTGTTATCAACCATGCTTAACAGGCCCTGCTTTAAAGTCAGGAGATGACCTGCCAGGTTTCCGCTGTCAACTGAAGAAATATATCTCGGATATAACGGTAATAAAGAACCTGTATCATACCAATTGTAAAAATGCCCCTTGTACCGTTGCATTTGCTGCATGGTACTGATCGTTTTGCCTGTCCGTTCTATAAATTGTAAAGTTGTTATATACCCAAAATCGTATGCTGTAAGATTAGATAATAACGATAATCCTATATTAGTTGGAGAAGTACGCCTGGCAATTCTTTCAACCGGCTCTGCCTGGTAATTATCTGGTGGTAACCAGTTATCTTCTGCTGTGACATATTTTTCAAAAAAATTCCATATTTTCCTTGACAGCATTCGCAGGTATAACGTTTGTTCTGCAGAAATAACATTTTTATCAGGAGGCAGAGGCTTGCTGATTGCATAAGCAATAAAGGGTGCCATCATCCAGAAAGTGAGGAAAGGCAATGCAATGAGTACAACATTCGGATTGTAAATTGTTAACCAGAAATATACAAGGAAAGCAAAGACGGGCTCGAACCACATTTTAATATATGAGCTTAAAATATTATGCTGTCTATTTTGCCTGCTGCTGAATATAGTCCATTGAAGTAAATTTTTATGTGAAAAGACCATCCTCCAAAAGGTGCGTAAAATGGCATCACAACCTGAGTAAACTTCATATGGCAAAAAAATAAGTTCCAGCAACTGCTGGTTGAAATTATTAATTGCAGCGCGGGTTGTATAAAAAATATGCTGTTTAAAAACCACATCAGCAGGTTTTCTGATAAGCTCTCTTAAAGCGTTAACCACTGCCGGTAAAACAATAATTATTGTAACAGCGAGTGTCCAGAACCATGCAGCGGATGAAAGTGTCCAGCCGAATAATAATAACAGAAAAAGGCACAACGGTACCAGGCTGCGACGTAGATTATCAAAAATCTTCCATCTGGACAATGAAGAAAGCGGGTTTTTTTGAAACTTCCCGTCATAGCCACGTACAAAAGGTAATACCCACCCCGCTATTTGCCAATCTCCGCGAATCCAACGATGCCGGCGCTGCATATCTGTGTCGTACCGTAAGGGATATTCTTCAAAAAGTTGTACATCAGTAATCAAACCTGCACCTGCATAGCAACCCTCCAAAAGGTCATGGCTCAAGATGCGATTTTCAGGAAACATGTCTTTGAGGGCTAACTCAAATGCATCCAGATTATAAATTCCTTTACCTATAAAAGATCCTTCCTGAAACAAATCCTGGTAAACATCAGAAGTTGCTTTTGTATAGGGGTCCGTTCCGGGATCATTACCATGCAGCCGTGCATATAAGGAACTGTCGAATGCTGGTAAAGTATTTGAAACCCTTGGCTGGAGTATGCTGTAACCTTCTGTAACTCGTTTTTTCTTTTCACAATATACGGGTTGGTTCAGTGGATGCGCCATTGTGCCGATCATTTGGCGGGCAGTGTCACGGCTTAATTGCGTATCAGTATCCAGGGTAATAATATATTTGATACTGCTGAAAATTGCAGGGTCTCCGATGATCTCTGAAAAATATCCTTCTCCTTTATTTCTTAATACAGCATTCAGTTCACTGAGTTTGCCTCGCTTTCTTTCATAACCCATCCATATTTTATCTTTGTTATTCCATTTGCGGGGCCGGTGAAAAAGCAGGAAAGTATCCTCTGCTGTTTGCCGGTATTTTTTATTCAGATCAATGATTCTGTTTTTTAAACCCGTAATTAGTAAGGCATCTTCGGGTACATGTTCTGTAGCAGCATCCTTAAAATCTGTCAGTAATGCAAAATATAAATTCGCTTCCTTGTTTGCCAAAAAACGAACTTCCAACCCTTCAATTAATGTTTCAATTCCGGAAAAATCAGTGATCATTGTAGGTATTACCACCATCGTTTTAGCTTCGCCGGGTATTCCTTTAGCGTAATCCATTCTCGGCAGCAGAGAAGGGTCCGCTAAAATTGTGCTGAACCAGTTTACAAGAGAAACAGCCAGCCGTGTTGTGGTAATGAAGGATATAATGCTTACTGCTATTAATATACCGAAGGGAAGGGGCTCCGTTAAAGCCTCCGCAATTAATAGCCAGCAAAAAAGTAAACTGAGAATCCAGATGCTGCCGAGATATACAAGTAAAGGAGTTTTAATAACAGTAGTTTTGCATTGCTCAGAAACTGATTTACGGGCATAAGCTGCTTTTGCTGTTACCCGGTATCCTTTGCCGGTCAGGTAATAACCTACATGCGACAGTTTTGTATTTTTATTATCAGGATCCCCGGATTTTGCTGCGTCAATTACCATTTTTGCTACAGCCTGTTCCGATAAATTACTACACTTTGCAATTTTTTCAACAGCATGCCTGTAACTGTCACGCGTATGAAAATCCATTTTACCGTAAATACCATTTATATCCAGCCGGAGAATAGCTTCCACAACACCGGTATCTTCTATAAAATCTTTCCAGTTAGCAGTACTTAAAAAACGAAAGCTGCTGATGCAATTGCTTACGGATACCTGAGTAGCAGCCTGATTGTGGTTATCAAGCCGTATCATCTCATTGCTGGTTAATCCCATTTCAGAAAGGCGTTGTTCTATCCAGCTTAGGGCAAGCGAAATTGCGTTGCCTTTTTCCTGCAATCTTCTGTGAAGTTCAGCTACAAATGAGCTAACCATAGGCGGTTCCGATCTTGCCATATCTGCAATAACCAACACGAGGTTCTTCGGATCTCTCTCAACGATCTCTATCATCTCATCAGCCCACCGATCAGCCAAAGCTTTATTTCTGATTTCTTCTGATATGATGACAGAAAGCCTGCGTAAATTTTCTATCAATGCCAACCTGAGCATGATTGGAATAGCCCACAGTTCGCCCAATTTTAAATAACTAACGGTTTGATATGCTTTTACAAAACTGATGAGATTAAGATTGTCAACATGCCCATCGCTATGTGAAATTATTTCAACTGCCATGTCGTACACCCGCGGCAGATGTGCCGAATCTCCTTTTAGCAGTCGCGGCAATGCTTTACTGTATCCTTTAGGCAAATGCTTTTTGCCGGTATAAATCTGTTCTTCAATTAAGTAAAAATTATCCACAAGCCATTCTGCGGCAGGGGAGATTCGGTTATTTTGTTTTAAAGTTTCAGACAACAGTGCATATACTTCCAACAAAACATCCTCATTTTCTGCCAGGCGCTTTAGTAACCGCTCCTCTGTTTTTTCTGAAGTCAGTTCATGCCTTTTTGCAATGGTGACTGCATGCGCTTCCAGTTTTTCTTTGGTGAATATTTCAGACCTTAGCGGTGGTTGTTCATTAGCATACTTATCAGTAACATTATCACCTAATAAAGGATCAATAATAGTTTTCTTTAAACCCGCAATTGCCTGCGGAAGTAATTGAAACAAATCTTTCTCATTATTCTTTCCCCGGAAAACATTCATCGTCTTTTATTCATTCAGTTTAAGAAATTTGTTATAGTTAATCAGATACTTAAGATTATACGAAAATTAATCCAAGATTTTATACGGATAAACATGGTATTGTTCTGTAGTGAATATCCGGCTGATTTTTTTATTAGTTGCCTACATCATTAATTTATTTTGACCCGCATCAGGTTCTTAATATTAGCAGAAAACAAAGCATTACATAATTACAGATCTGATAGGTTTGGCTTTTTCCCGGGACAATATTTTATGAACAACATGGTTTTTTGATTACAATATTTAATTAATTAACGCAGTATGTTTTTGTATAATTTGTGCAAGTTCATGTAAAGAAACAACACCCGATTGCCGCCATTTTATTTCTCCTTTTTTAAAGAGGATAAGAGTAGGTACGCCCTGTATCTTATATGCAGATGCTGCCTGCGGGCTTTTATCAATGTCTATTTTTAATATAATAAGTTTCTCACCGGTTTTGCGTTTCAGCTCTTCCAGGATAGGTTTCATTGTTTTGCAGGGCACGTACCATTCTGCAAAAAAATCAACTAAAGCAGGTACATCGCTTTGTATTATTTCTGAAAATTTATTTGCCATGATTTAATTATTTATAAGTTATAATTTTAAATTCAGATCTTATTTTTTCGTTTTCTCCATTTTATTATTTCATACCAGATCACAGACAAGAAACCTGTTCCTATACAGAAGAAAATCTGATATATATTCAAATGTTCGAATTGAAAAAAATTTGTGAGCGGGTTTATTAAAAGTAATGAAGCAGTTACCGCAATTGTAATGCTGATGATTAGCACAACCAAATTATTTTTATACCTCATGGTAGCAATAACAGAATAATAAAATGATCGATTTACAAGCGTAAGGAAAATATTAGCTGCTATAAGCACTGTGAAAACCATCGTTCGGGTCATTGATTCACTTAACCCAGTATGCACAGCATATTGATAAGTGATTAAAGTACCTGCAGTTATCATTAATCCCTGCACGATGCTTCCTGTAAGTTCTTTCCAATTAAAAAATGAAGCAGTAAGCGGCCGGGGCTTTTGAATCATTGTATTCTTTTCCATAGGTTCGTTCTCATAAATTATAGAGCAGGTAGGCCCCATTATTAATTCTAAAAAAATTATATGCACAGGCGAAAAAATATTCGGGTATATCCAACCAAAAGCTAAAGGAATAAATACAGTAAGAATAATGGGAATATGGATCGATATTATATATTGAATTGCTTTTTTAAGATTAGTATATATTCTTCTCCCCATTGCAACAGCTTCTGCCATTTTAGATAAATCATCTTCAGCTAAGATCATGGAAGCGGCTTCTTTAGCAATCGCGGTTCCTTTTTTACCCATAGCAATACCGATGTGTGCGGCTTTTAGTGCAGGCCCGTCATTTACACCATCACCCGTCATTGCAACAATTTCTTTTTTTTCTTTTAATGCATTTACAATTTTGAGTTTTGCATCAGGAAACATTCTGGTAAATACATTTGTTTTTACAACGGTCTCCTGCAATTCAACTTCCGGCAATTTCATCAGATCATCCCCTGTAATAGTGTTTTCATATCCCCGAAATCCTACCTGACGTGCAATAGCAGCAGTTGTAGCAGCATTATCCCCTGTAATAATTTTTACGGAAATTCCCGCGGCATAAAAATCTTCAAACACCTTCTGAATATTTTTTTTCGGCGGATCGTAAAAGGCAACAAGGCCTTTGAAATGAAATTTAAATTCCTGTTGTGTGGCCGGAAAATTATTTACTGCAGGTACGGCTTCACCAACTCCCAGTACACGATAACCTTCTGCCGCCAGATTTTTAACAGCATTGTCCACCTGTTGTTTTTCTAAAGCTATAAGGCTGGATACAATCATCATTGCCTCGGGTGCGCCCTTTGCGGCGATGATTCGCTTGCCTGAATCACTTTCAAAGATGTGCGTCATCATCGGCGGTTTCCCCTCTAATGGATATTCATGAATCATTTTAAACTGCGGCCTTTCATCAACTGACATTATTTTTGCATAAGCATTGTGCAAAGCCAGCTCCATGGGGTCAAAAGGAATCGGTTCACTTGCCCACATCGCAAGCGTTATCAATTCTTTCTCATCTGCTCCTGTTATATTTTCCCCGTCAGAAATCTTTTGTGTTGAGCATACAAAAAGTTTTGCAAGGCTCATTTTATTTTCAGTGATCGTGCCTGTTTTATCGGTACAGATAACCGTGGCACTTCCTAATGTTTCCACGGTCTTCATTTGTTTTACTACTATTCCCATTTTCATCAATCGCCATGCCCCCAATGCCATAAATGTGGTAAATGCCACAGGAATTTCTTCAGGTAGTATACTCATAGCGAGTGTAAGTGCTTTCAGCAAACTATCCAATACATTGCCGGATCGGTAAAAGTTGATCAGCCATACAATAACAAAAAAAACAGCGCCGGTGATTACCATTTTCTTCACGAAATTGATGATCTGTAATTCTAAGGGCGTTTTTTCTTCCTTTATATTTTCCAGACTTTTGCCGATCTTTCCTAATTTGGTTTGATGGCCAATTGCAGTAATGGTGGCAATGGCTAATCCGCCGCCAACCGTAGTGCCTGCGTAGATTAAATTATCCGCATTTTCCCGGTCTTTGAAAACAGGCATGGATTCACCGGTAAGAATAGATTCGTTTACGGAAAAATCATTGGATTGTACAATTATGGCGTCTGCTGCAACAGAAGAACCCTCTTCCGCCATCAGGCTGTCCCCGACAACCAATTCTTCAGTTTTTATCTCAATGGCTACGCCGTTCCGGATAACTTTACAACCGGGGTTGGTAAATTCTTTTAATTTTTCTAACGCATTACGGCTCCTTGAATTCTGATACAAAGAAATAGCGGCCACTAAAATAATTGCCGAAACCATAAAAATTCCATCTCCGAGATCTCCTGTTACAAAATATACTGAAGCGGCTACTAACAATAATATAAGCATTGGCTCTTTCGCCAGACTTTTTACAGCTTTTAAAAAACCATTATCTTTTTTATAGGTTAAACGATTGTAGCCGTATTTTTCACGGGCAGAAAGTACCTCCTCATCGGTTAATCCTTTTATATTAAAATTATCCGATAGCATACTTAAATCCTTTTTTTCTTTCCCCTGATAATTTTGAATCCCTGAACAAGTATAAGGGGCAACATCCCGGCTACTATGGATACAAGCCACACATTGAGCGGAAGCACCTCCAGACTTAGAACCAAACGCATCTGCGGAAGAAAAAATACAAGAGCAAGTATGGCTGTACATATAACTAAAGCCAACCATACAAATTTATTTTTCGTTACATCATTGATAAATATTCGTGAATCAGCAGCAGACATATTAAAGACATGAAATAATTGAGCAAACGCCAAAGTGATGAATGCAACATTATTTTCCATAGCGCTATGTGTTGTCATCGTATATCTGCAATAGAATACAGCTAATAATACTGATAAGGTCATTGCAGCGGAATATAACACGATGGCACCCCAGTTCCTGTTGCTAATAATATTTCTTTTAGGATCGCGGGGTGGTTTGTCCATGACAGAATTGTCCCCTTTACCTACACCAAGTGCCAGTGCCGGAAATACGTCCGTCACCATATTTAAAAACAATATCTGCAACGGAAGTAATACCGAAGACGGAGAAAGGAAGCCCATTAAAGTCACGATTAATATCTCACTTAAATTGCAGGAAACCAGGTACACCACAAACTTTTGTATATTCTGAAATATTATTCTGCCATGTGAAACTGCTGCGGCAATTGAAGTAAAGGAGTCATCTTTTAATATAATACTTGCGGTCTCTTTTGCAACCTGCGTACCTCTCAATCCCATAGCTATTCCTACATCTGCCTTCTTCAAAGCAGGCGCATCATTTACACCGTCGCCGGTCATAGCTACAATGTTACCTGCATCTTGGTAAATACTTACGATATTTAATTTTTGTTTTGGTGTAGTGCGTGCAAATATTGCAGTGGAGAGTATCTTTTTTTTCCAGTCTTCCTGAAGTGATTCCATATTCGGCAGATCCTTACCGGTGATGGTTTTTTGTTCGCTATCATCTACCAAGCCTACTTTACGGGCAATATTGAGAGCGGTCAGTGGGTGATCACCCGTGATCATTACTATCTTTATTCCGCCCTTTCTGCAGGCAGCAATTGCATCTTTTATGTCCATCCGCGGCGGATCAAGGAAGCCGATCATTCCCACATACACTAAATCATTCAAATAATTATCTTTTGTGAGCCCCGAATCTTCGCGATAAGCAAATGCCAATACCCGGAGCCCTTCAGCGGCCATTTGCTCAGATTCACTTAGAATAGTTTTTTTAATATCGCTGCTCAGATCACCTATGGATTCGCCGGTTTGTATTTTACTGCATTTTTCCAACAGATGTTCTACTGAACCCTTTGCAGAAGAAAATTGCCCGTTTGGTCCTTTGTGTAAAGTACCCATCATCTTTGTTTCAGAACTAAAGGGGGCTTCTGTAATACGTTCATATTGCCCTTTTAATTCTTCGGCCTTAGCATCTGATGTATTTGCTAAATTGATAAGTGCAATTTCTATAGGATCGCCTGATAATTTTTTTGAATCATCTCCGGGTTTTACCGAAGCATCATTACACAACAGACCGATCAATTTTATTTTCTCAAAGCTTTGCTGAACCTTTGCCATCTCTCCCTTTTCCACATTCAGGGAATTATTATCTATACGTACTTTTAGTTTTTGCTCCGGAAAAGAAAAGGTATCAACATAAATCTTGTTTTCTGTTAAGGTACCCGTTTTATCCGTCAAAATAACATTGGTACTTCCGAGTGTTTCTACAGCAGAGAGTTTTTTTACAAGTGCATTTCGCCGGGCCATCAGCATCATGCCATGTGCCAGTGCAACAGTAGCAACAATTGGTAATCCTTCAGGGAATGCAGCCACAGCTAAGGCAATGGATGTTTTTATGACCAATACCCATTTTTCGCCTTGAATAAAGCCGGTAACTGCAAATATCCCAATCAGTATCAATGTAAACCAGATCAGTCGTTTACTCAGCGCATTGAGTTTCCTGTCCAGCGGTGTGATTGTTTCCCCGGAACTGTCTACCAATGAAGAAATGATTCCCAATTGTGTATTTTTTGCAATACCGGTGATCACGGCTTTTCCTTTTCCGGTAATTACAGATGCCCCTTTAAATACCATGTTGAGCTGGTCGGCAAGCCCTGTATCTTTTGACAGTTTTTCTGTATTTTTTTCTGCCGGCAGAGATTCTCCGGTGAGCGATGATTCGTCACATTGGAATTGAATAGCTTCCAGCAATCGGCCATCTGCAGGTATTATGTCTCCGGCCTCCAGCATGACGATATCACCGGGAGTTAATTTTTCTGAAGGTATATCCTGAATTTTTCCATCCCTGATAACTTTTGAATGTATTACATCCATTTCCTTCAATGCATTCATGGAGATCCGTGCCTGCAACTCCATAAAAAAGCCGATCAGGGCATTAATGATAATCACCGCACCAATGGCACCGGCTTCAATGTAATCCTGAAAATATAAAGAGACCATGGCGCCGAATACAAGTAAATAGACGATGGGGCTCTTAAATTGGAGGAGGAACATCAACCAAATGCTCTTTTGCTTTTGCGCTTCAAAAATATTTGCTCCGAATTTTTTTGTACGGCTATCTGCTTCAGATTGGCTTAGGCCTGTTTCAGCATTTGTTTGAAATAAGTTTAAAATTTCTGCTGAATCTACAGTATGAGGATCATTATAAGGATATGTAATTTCCATAGATATGCAGGTGTTATACCTTCCTGAAAACTAATAAGGGTACTTTTGCATTAAAAGAATATTCAGCAGATTTGCTTGACAGAAAGATTTTATCGGCTAATAAAACGCCTAAAGGGAACAAATATGATTGTTCAGATTGGGTGGGTGAATCGGCAGGTTCAGAAGTCTTCAAACATATGATTTTAAGTACGGGAGTTACAGAATGAGTTAATTAATATTTTAATCAGCGGCGTCATAAGATAATGTGTCAATAACCTGTCCATAATTCCCCGATCCCCGATTATTCATTAATACTTGTCGTTTGCCGATGATTAACGGAGTTTCAAAACACGCAATTAACATCCGGTGTAGCTCCTAAAGCCTACATTACAACTTGATCCGTCTTTAAATCGCATTCAATTTTTTTATGCAATTGCTTTTAATTCCCCCGAAAATACCAATTTCAGTTTAAGCTGCGGTAATAGCAAAAAAGATAAAAGAAGAAAGAATTATTATGAGATGAACGTGTCAGGCAAAATCAGTAAAGGTATATGGGTATGAAAAATCATGTCTTTTGTTTCACTCTTTCTGAAAAGCTTCTCCGCCCAGTCATGTTTATGTGGCATCATAACGAGCATTTGCACACTATGTTTTTCAATAAAGGCATCAAGACCATGGCTTATATCCGCATCTACAGGATATTCAAAAGATATATCTAAGTATTTTTCTTCTTCTACATTCACTGAAAATTTTAAATGGCCGGTATCGTCTTCCTTCATTATGTTAACGACATACACTTTAGCATCAAAAGCCTCTTTAATGTCTTTAAATTTATCCAAGTCCTCATGAAGCGGATTTCCTTCGCCATCAGTGGCAAATGCGATAACATTAAGCGTATTAAAACTTGCTTCCTCCGGGATAATTAGAACAGGTACATTGGCTCCCGAGGTAAGCGAAGTGGAGGTACTTCCAAATACTTTTTTTAAATTTTTACCCGTTCCTTTCATTCCGGTAATGATCAGATCGGCTTTTTTTTCTTTAGCCATACTGATAATGGCTTCTTTCGGATCACCAACCTCACATACTGTTTCTATTTCTGATGACTGTTCTTTTAAAACCGACTTGGCGTGATCGTCCAGTTGCTGTTTCGTTTCCATCATAACCCCGTATTTAGAAATACTGATACTGAGTGCGGGTAGCGGGGAGGGAGGTGTATAAGCATGAAACAGAATAACTTTTGCATTCATCGCTTTTGCGAGTAGTACGCCATATAATAGAGCATTGGCTGAAGCAGGAGAAAAGTCTGTGGCTATTAAAATCGTTTTCATTGCGCTCTATTTCTTTAAAGGTAACATGAAACAATTGGTACTGCGGAAATCATTCCCATTTGACGCGGTAAAGCAGCAAAAAAAGCAGTGTATATTTTAATTAGGTTCTTTTAATTTGAGAGACATTTATTTTCATTATTTTATGATATTGCAAGGGGCCGAGTTCATTAGCTTCTATGATTACATGTTTTTCCTCAACATTATCTTCAAGTTCGCCTTTTACTTCTAATATTATTATATCAAGGTCTGTTTTTAAACTTGCGTTCGGTGGTATAGGTACATAGGAGGAAAGTAAATCATCGAAGTGTTGCCGCATTATTGAGACTGAGGATTGTATTTTCTTAAAATTATATTTTTCGTTTTCAGATAGATTAGGACTTTCATTTTCGAGTATGATCGTGCTGAAGATTTGTATTTTGCCCAGGGCTGCTGCAAATCGTAACTGGAAACATAAGAGAATGCCTGAAGTTCTTTATTATCTATTCTTAACTATTGATCGTTTTTCTTTCTGATGGTTTTGAAAAGCCAATTCAATATTAGTGATGAGCAACTCTTCTGTACGCTTTTAATTTTTCTTTATTTTGATATGCAAGTTTTTTGTTGGTTTGAATAAGTTCCACTTCATATTTTTTCGGTAACTAATATCCGGGCAATTTTGGAACAACCTACAATGCTATCTACCCGGTCTATCAACGGAGATACAGTAAGCAAGTGTATCAGGAATAGCACGATCAAGGAAGACAAGAACATGAGTAAAATTTGATTTTCCTGCACAATCTACATATCTAAAATTCCCATTTGAAATTCTCTCTGATGTTTTTTTATCTCTTCAATTGTCTTTCCCTGTAGCCTTTGTGTATTAATGTAATGCCGGGCATGCTCAAAGGTTGTTATGTAACCTCTGTCTTTAAGTAAGTTGACTGTAGTAGTTTTGCCGGAACTTGGTCCCCCTGTAATGACATACCAGTTAGTCTTAATTTTGTTATGATGGTTGATGTTATTTTTTGTTTCTTTCATCTACAGCCTTAAGTTTTATAAACAGGTATTTCGTTAAAATCATTCGCCTCATTTTCTTTTAATAAAAAATCTTTCACTGACATAAGCATCGCTTTATTTGAAGTGAAAAGTTCCCGATTAAAATTAAGTACCGTAGTAATATCCAAATTTTCAATGGGGGCATTTTGCGCTTCTTTGTAAAAATTATTGAGCGAGAGACTGTAATTATCCTGTATCACGGTAAATATGCTTTGAAGCTTTTCGAAGTCAGGTTTTATTTTGTCTTCCATCTGCGCATTTAGTTGTTGGTATAAACTTTCAATATTTTTTTTGTGATGCGTAAAAAAATTGAACTTAATATCTTTTGACGAATGCCGGAGGTTAGTGATATTACTCCCTATATCATTCATACTTTTTGCCGAATGCATGGCACTTCGCACCGAAGAGATCAATTGGCTGAGCTCAGCGTATTGTGCATCCTGCAATTTTGTTCTCAGGGCTAAATAAAATGCCTGTAACTCGCCCTGTAACTGTTTTAAAAATTCATATTTTTCTTCTGCGTTTTTTGAAAAGAATTTTCTTTTATTGTTGATAGTTTTAAACTCCGGATTTCCACTCAGAATATTGGTATCAGTATCAAACAATGTCAGGTTGAACAGTATGGAGTTATGAATAAAATACTCCGTTTCCCTGCGGAAAAGATCCAGAGCTGTTTCTGGTTCTTTTATATCGGCATGCCCAATAAAAGCAGCAGTGGAAGCATCTGTATCTTTAAAGAATCTTTCGAGCAGTTTTACGAAAGGATCCAGAAAAGGAAGGAAAATCATGATACTCACAAAATTGATCAGTGTTGAAAAAGTGACTAAGCCAATGAGTGAATCTTTGATTTTAAAAAAATCCGTGATTAAAGCTAAGGTCGGTTTCAGCAACATGAAAGCAAATACAGTTAGAAAGATATTGAAAAAGAAATTTCCGAGTGCCACCCTCTTTTTTGCGGCGATGCCACCGATAGAGCCTAATAATATTTTGAGGGTTGTGCCTGTTTCGGAGCCAAGCACAATAGCGGCGGCAGGAGCAAACCCGATAGCCCCCGCATGAAGAGCGCTGAGTGTAAGCGCCATAGTCACTGAACTTGATTGAACAAGGGAAGTGATGATAAACCCGATTAGAAGAAAAATCGAAAGCGATGTATTTGCATACTGCGAAAAATCAAACTCCTTCACCTGTCCTTCAATAGCAGTTTTCATAAATGCTAATCCGATGCACAATAAGCCAAATCCTAAAAGAAAATAAGAAAGATATTTACTATTCTTGCGGTTACCAAAGAGAATAAGAAGCATACCACCGATGAAAACAACAGGGTATGCCGCCACTTCTATATTTACCTTAAACCCAAGGGTGGCTACGAGCCAACTGTCCAGCGTAGTGCCCAGGTTAGCCCCCAAAATAATAGCCATTGCATTTCGCATTGTAAACACTCCGGCTCCTACAAAAGCCAGCACCATGAGCGAAACCATTGAGCTGCTTTGCAGCACTGCTGTAATAACTGCACCGCCTGCAACTGCACCTATCCGGTTTTTTGTAGTTCGTTGAAGAAAGAGTTTAAAATTTCTACCTGATAGATTTTTCAAAGATTCTTCCAGCAGGTACATGGCAAAGAGGAACAAACCAATGCCGGCAGCAAGTTTAAATATGAGCGAAAGGATTTCCATAAATTAAAAGTTCATTAAAAGAATGTTGCTCAATTATAGAACTGTATAAAAATGATCTGATTTAGGAATTCTTTTCTTTATGCAACTCATGCGCTTCATCAATTGAATGAGAAACTGATAAATCTTTTTCCTTTTTTGCTAAGAGCGCAAGCTGATGATAAAAAATATGCAGGGTTGCAAGTTCATCCTCCGATAAATTCTCAATGTCAATCAGACGATTGCTTGGACCTTTTAAGGAAGCAATTAATTCATTCAGTTTTAAATGAATTGCTCTGGAATCTTTGTTTTGTGTCCGTTGTATTAAAAAAACCATCAGAAAAGTAATAATAGTAGTACCGGTGTTTATTACAAGTTGCCAGGTATCAGAAAAATGAAAAACAGGTCCTGTTAAAAGCCATGTTATGATAACTGATGCTGCAATAATAAAGGCTGTTGTTGTTCCGGAAAAATACGTGGCGTTTTGTGCTGCTTTTTCAAAGATATTTTGGTGAGAATAAGATTTGATTTTCATAATTTGTTTTATTTATTAAAATTTTCATTTGGGATTTTTCACAGCGTTAAGCTTTCATATCCTTGCGGACGCTGCTCATCTGTTGATTAAGTCCATATAGTAAATTGTTGATCATGTATATTATTTCAATAATTCATTTCAATTATTTTATTTAATAACATAATGAACTTTAATCCCTTTGGCAATAAGCTACATTTTGTAATTGATTAAAATTTTTAAATTCGATATTCATCACGGAATTACCGTGGGCATCAGGTGTTATAATCATAGGAGGAAAACCTCCATGAAAGAAAATGTGATGCAGTATTAGAAAAGGGAAATTAGTGTTTCTTGATCTTTGAAGTTACGATAATAATGCAGAATATAATATGTAAAATATCCTGATTTCAAACTACGGCACCTATTTGCGTTCAGGCAGTAAACTGAAAATTCTATTTCTTTTCGTTTTCATAAAATCCTCTTTTGAACACATTTCTTTTTCAAAAAGTTGATGGTTCTTTTAAAAGTTAAAATAGACGGCAGATTTTATTGATATTACCTTAATAAAAAGATTGGCTCCAATTTTCGGGAGCCAATCTTTTTTAAGTGCCCGGGACTGGATTCGAACCAGCACATCCTTGCGAACGCTGCGACCTGAACACAGTGCGTCTACCAATTTCGCCACCCGGGCAAATAAGGACGGCGAAGTTAAGGTAAAACCCTTTTATCTCTAACATCATTCAAAAAATTTCTTATCAGAATTTGCCATTAAATGAATCTGTTTGTGATACAGCTTGATGATCTAAATTGAAAGAGTTTCCATGAGTTAACATTCTATTATCATCTTTTAATTAATCTATTCTCAAAAGTTATGTTCTATGGTTGCAGAACGATTAAATCCCCGTTCTTCTTATCATGAAAAATATTTACTTAACTACACTGGCAATATTCATTGGATTATCAACATTTGCTCAATCCACATCATTTGGTGTAAAAGCCGGACTTATTTCTTCCTCCATTAAAGGTGATGCAAATCAAAGCCTTCAATCCGTGTTGGATTTTACCAATGGAATGGTGACTTCGGCAAGTCGTACAGGTTTTTATGGCGGTGCTTTTGTAAACATTCCTTTAGGAAAAGGATTTATTCTTGAACCAGGTTTAAATTATGCACAAAAAGGATATGAATTAAATGGCGAATTTGAAATTAAGGGAGCGGAATTTATAGGAGCCAATGCTAAAGCAAAACTTCAGACAGACTACATTGATTTACCGTTATTATTAAAAGCAGATATGGCAGGATTACAGATTTTTGCAGGTCCGCAAATTTCTTATCTGATGAATGCTAAAGTTAAAACAACTGCTGGTGCTTTAGGCTTCGATATTTTGAATAAAACTTTTGATGTAACCAATCAGTATAATCGCGTGGATGCAGCATTAATGGGTGGTGTTGGGTATCAGTTTAAAAATGGCTTAGGTTTATCAGCAGCATACGAGCATGGTTTGAAGAAACTGGATAAGAATAATAATTTAGCAGCATACAATCGTACATTCAAAGTTGGGTTATCGCTTTCTCTTTAATATTATAAATGATTATATACGATCCGGTACTAAGGTGCCGGATTTTTTTTTGTAGTTAACTTATGGTTTTAGATAATATCTATATATTTTTATTATTTGAACACGGAAATTTCATATGTGTTTCCCGATAATTTTGCAGTCGTTCGGCGAATAAACTATACTCAGTTACCTGATTTGGTTAATTATGGGGTAGTTGTGGAAAAGTATTCTAATTTATGATGAATGTTAAATTTTTCTATGTTAACTTCACCTATCAATTATCCATCCCTCCGAAATAGCCAATAATCCCAAACTTTATAATTAAGTGGTAAACACTTAAAGTTTTCTTAATATTAAGAAGCAGTTCTGAATACAGATAAACTGCATCTTTGCGGCGTTATATATAAAAACAAACCAAGTGTTTATGCAAATTTCTACTAAGGCGACATTATCTAAATTTTTAGCTTTGAGCCACAGAAATGTGAGTTTAAGATTCATTATTGTTTGCCTAATATCTTTATTATCGAGTGTTTCATTTGCTCAATTGAGCATCACTACCGCAAATACTCCAGTAACTCAAAATTTTGATGGATTGCCTAACACAGGCACCGGCCTTGCTGCCAGCGGAGGAATTTTTTCAAGTGGTTGGTCTTTTTTGGAATCTGCTGCCAATGCAAATCTAACGTATCAGGCTGGAACTGGAAGTGGAACTGCGGGTGATACATACAGTTGGGGTTCCGCATCAGCCACTGACAGAGCGTTTGGAATGCTTCAATCTGGAAATTTAAGCTCAACTCTAGGTTTTAAATTCACTAATAATACAGGCGCCACTGTTACTTCTATAACAGTTGGTTTTACAGGGGAATTGTGGAGATTAAGTGCTGCATCTGATAATATTGCATTTTCCTACCAAACTGGTAATGTGGCTTTAAATGCTACTGGGTATACTTCCGTTTCAGGATTAACTTTTACCACTCCGGTTACAGGAACTGCCGCTGCTGTTGATGGTAATAACACGGCAAATCGCACTGTTATAACTCCCGTAACCATCACTGGTTTGAGTTTAACAACTGGTTCATCATTCACACTCAGATGGATTGACGCAACCGGGTCTAGCTCCGCTGGAATGGGTATTGATGATTTTACAATTACATTAAATACTCCTCAGACACCAGTAATATCCAGTTTATTAACTGCAACAGGAACAGTTGGAACATCATTTACTTATAATATCAATGCATCTAATTCACCTACATCTTACAGTGCAACCAATTTACCAGCCGGCTTATCCATAAATACCGGTACAGGCGCAATTACCGGAACTCCATCTGCTGCCGGAACATTTAATGTGACAATTGCTGCAACTAATGGAGCTGGAAGTGATTCAAAAACTTTAGTCATAACTATAGCTGCTGGATCACAAAGTATTACTTTCGGTACACTTGCATCTAAAACTTTTGGTGATGCTCCATTTACTTTAACTGGTTCAGCCAGTTCTGGCCTAACAGTTTCCTACAGTAGTTCTAACACTGCAGTTGCTACAGTTTCAGGAAATACGGTAACTATTGTGGGTGGTGGTTCCACTGTAATTACTGCCTCTCAATCTGGTAATTCAAATTACAATGCTGCAACTTCAGTTGACCAGACACTAACTGTAAATAAGGCAACTCAGACTATTACTTTCGGAACATTAGTAGATAAATTAGATACTGATGGCCCTTTCACTTTATCGGCTACTGCCAGTTCAGGACTAACAGTTTCTTATAGTAGTTCTAATACAGCCGTTGCAACCGTTTCAGGAAATACCGTAACTATCGTAGGTGCAGGTACAACAACCATTACGGCATCACAAGCGGGAAATACAAATTATAGTGCAGCAGCTTCTGTTAATCAAAACCAGTTTGTTCAGAATACTACATTATCCAATCAAACGATAACTTTTAATGCATTAGCTACCAAAACGTATGGTGATGCTCCATTTACACTAAATGGAACAGCCAGCTCAGGATTAACAGTAACTTATGCCAGTTCAAACACTGCTGTTGCAACTGTTTCAGGAAACACAGTTACCATTCTTACACCGGGTACTACAACTATTACTGCATCACAAGCTGGTAACGGTTCATTCAACCCGGCACCAAATGTTGATCAGTCACTTACCATAAACCAGAAACAATTAACAGCTATTGCAACAGCAACTAACAAAGTTTACGATGGAAATACAACAGCAACCATCAGTGCTACTTTAAATGGTGTAGTAGGTGCTGATAATGTTACTGTATCTGGCGGAGGTACTTTTGCAAGCGCCAACGTAGGAACAGCCATTGGAGTAACTCCTGCATTATCATTAGGCGGCAGTGAAGCATCCAGATATACCTTACTGCAGCCTACTGGTTTATCAGCAAACATCACTATAGCAAACCAAACGATTACTTTTGGAACTCTTGCATCTAAAACTTTTGGAGATGCACCATTTACTTTAAATGGAACTGCCAGTTCAGGATTAACTGTAACATACAGCAGTTCAAATACGGCAGTTGCCACAATTTCTGGAAATACGGTTACTATACTAGGCGCAGGAAGTACAATAATTACGGCATCACAAAGTGGAAATGGCAATTATAATCCTGCAACTTCAGTTGATCAGACACTGACAGTAAATAAAGCTGCACAAACGATTACTTTTACAGCTATACCAGCTAAAACGTTATCTGATGCTCCATTTACTATAACAGCAACTTCTACGTCTGGACTTACGGTATCATTTGCCAGTAATAATAACTCAGTAGCTACCGTTTCCGGAACTACTGTTACCATTGCAGGCGTAGGTACTGGAAGCATTACAGCTTCTCAGGCAGGTAATGATAATTATCTTCCAGCTACAGATGTAACGAATACATTTACTGTTTCTTATCCTGCCATTTACCTGAATAATTTTGGAACAACATCAGTAACTACCAAACCTTTTACGGGTGTTCCTTCTGTTTTTGCAACGGGTTTAACAAATTCATCCTGGACAACCAGTGCAACTGCCTTTGGTGGATTGGCCGGAAGTACGGGTTCATCTGTTTCATTAAGTAATTCTTCTGGAACTCCAACCTTTACCTTAACATTCGACATTGCTTCAGGACAGACTTTGTCTATAAGCGGATTTGATTTTTGGAGAATGAGAAGCAGTTCTGGTGCTCAGAACTGGGCAATGACCATTAATGGTATTTCCGTTGGGTCTGGTACTATTTCAACAACCGGCGCTGCGTTAGGGTCAACTAACGTTGCAAATGCAGTTAACGGCTTAACTGGAACAGTAACTGTTGTTATTACATTTAGTGGAGCCACCAGTACTGGAACTGTACGTGTAGATGATTTTACTTTATATGGCTCAATAACTTTACCTCCGGCTCCTGTAATTACCAGTGGCTTAACTGCTTCAGGTTTTGTAGGTACTCCATTTAGCTATACAATTACTGCTACTAACAGTCCTTCTTCATATAATGCAACAGGATTGCCATCCGGCTTAAGTGTGAATACAACTACTGGGGTAATTTCTGGAACACCTACTACAGCAGGAACTTCTTCAGTAACTATTTCTGCAACAAATGGAGGTGGAACAACAACAGATAATTTGGTAATTACTATTTCTAAATCTAACCAAACAATCAATTTTGGTGCTATACCAGCTAAAACATATGGTGACCCTGATTTTACATTAAATGGTACAGCCAGTTCAGGATTAAGTGTATCATACTCCAGTTCCAACACCAGTGTAGCAACGGTGTCTGGAAATACGGTAACAATTATTGCTCCGGGTTCTACTATTATTACTGCTTCCCAAGCAGGTAATGCGAGTTATAACCCTGCAACATCTGTTAACCAGGAATTAGTTGTTTCTAAAGCAAATCAAACTATTACATTTGGGGCTTTAGCAGACAAAACTGATGCTGATGCGCCATTTGCATTAACTGCTACCACCACTTCAGGATTAACAATAACTTACACCAGCTCTAATACAGGAGTTGCAACAATATCAGGTAATATTGTTACTATAGTTGCAGCGGGTACCACAATTATTACTGCTTCTCAAGCTGGAGATCCTAATTATAATGCTGCAACCAGCGTTTCGCAAAATCAATTAATAACAAGCACAGCTTTAATAGATCAGCAAATTACTTTTGATCCGTTGCCGAATGTGACTTATGGCGATGCACCATTCGCTCTAACTGCCACTGCAACCAGTGGTTTAGATGTTGAATATGCAAGCTCAAATATATTAGTTGCAACTGTTTCAGGTTCTACGGTGACTATAGTAGGTCCGGGTACAACAACCATCACAGCTACCCAACCAGGAGATAATGTTTGGAACCCGGCACCGCCCGTAAACCAAAACCTAACGGTAGATACCAAACAATTAACTGTTATCAATGCAGTTGCTCAGGATAAAACTTATGATGGCAATACGAATGCAACTATAACAGGAGCTACACTAGTAGGAATCGTAGGTGCAGATGTGGTAACAATTAGCGGGGGCGGTACATTTTTAACTGCAAATGCAGGAACGAATATTACGGTTATACCTTCACTTGCATTAGGTGGTGCTGATGCTGCAAAATATACACTCGAACAACCTTCAGGTTTAACGGCTAATATTTCACAGTTAACCCAAACGATTACTTTCGGTGCAATTCCCGTAAAAACTACTGCCAGTGCGCCATTTACTTTGAATGGTACTGCTAGCTCAGGTCTGACTGTATCATACAGTAGTTCAAATACAGCGGTTGCAACTGTTTCTGGTAATACCGTTACAGTTGTAGGTATTGGAACATCAATAATTACTGCTACACAGGCTGGCAATACCAACTATGCAGCTGCTGCTCCGGTTAATCAAGCATTAACCGTAAATCAGGGCCCGTCATTAGTTACTTATAATTTTGGTACAACCACCGGAACTTTTGCTCCGACCGGAGGAGTACCAGTATCAAATCTTACCCTATCAAATATTTCTGTAGGGAACAATGTAAATACTCAAAATCTTGCTAATCCAAATAATACATCAGCTTCTACTAATAGTGGAGCTTCAGGAGCTATGAATGCAGGTTCAACTGCTCAGACTGGCGCATTCTCTTCAACAACAAGTTCATATTTTGAATTTACATTAACGCCTGCTGCTGGTAAAGTAGTTACCGTAGATAGTATAAAATTAGGTTCAAGATCAACGGGTTCAGGTCCTGCATCTTTAACTATACGTAGTAGTTTAAATGGATATAATACCGCTATTGCAACTCAAACAACCAGTACATCTAGTGTTTGGCAGCTAATTAATCAATCATTTGCTTCAATTTCAAGTGCTGGTAGTTCTCCAATCACTTTTAGAATTTATGGAAGTGGCGGAACGGGAACATTGACCGGAACCAGTGCCTATAATTGGAGAATTGATGACGTAACCATAGGATTAAAAATGACTGACTTGCCGGCGCCGGTTATTACCAGTACATTGTCTGGTTCAGGTACTGCAGGGGTAGCTTTTAGTTATCAGATTACTGCTAATAATTATCCAGCTTCTTATAACGCAACAGGATTACCTGCCGGTTTAAGTATTAATACCACAACTGGTGTAATATCTGGCACACCTACCGTAGCAGGGATCTTCAATGTTTCAATTGAAGCGTCAAATATCAATGGTACAGATACCAAAACTTTAGTGCTAACATTAGCACAAGGAAGTCAGACCATTACTTTCAATACATTAGCTCCAAAAACATTTGGTGATGCTCCGTTTACCTTAAATGGAACTTCTTCAGCAGGTCTTACAGTAAGCTATAGCAGTTCTAATACGGCGGTGGCTACAGTTTCAGGAAATACTGTTACGATTGTAGGTGCTGGTTCAACAACTATTACTGCATCACAGGCTGGTAATGCGGCTATTTCCGCTGCCACTCCAGTTGATCAGGTATTAACTGTTAATAAAGCATCTCAAACAATAATATTTGGAGTACTAGCTGATAAATTGGATACGGATGGTCCATATACATTAAATGGTTCCGCTTCTTCTGGTTTAACAGTTTCATATAGCAGTTCTAATACTGCTGTGGCTACTATTTCAGGAAATGTGGTGACTATTGTTGGACCTGGGACAACCGTGATTACAGCATCACAGGCTGGAAATGATAATTACTTCGCGGCTGCTTCTGTTAATCAGAACCAGGTAGTTATTAATACAACTTTAGCTAACCAAACAATAACTTTTAATGCACTAAGTCCTGTTACTTACGGCGATGTTCCGTTCAATCTTAACGCAACCGCTTCTTCAGGATTGACAGTTACTTATTCAAGTTCAAATACTTCTGTAGCAACTATTTCAGGTAATACGGTAACTATTATTGCTCCTGGAGCAACAACCATTACAGCATCACAGGCAGGCAATGGTAGTTATAATCCTGCACCTAATGTATCTCAGGTTCTGACTGTAAATACTAAAGCGCTTACTGTTTCAGGTGCTGTTGCACAAAATAAATTATATGACGGAACAGATGCGGCTACCATAACAGGAGCAACACTTAATGGCATTGTTGGTTCTGATATAGTGACGGTTAGCGGTGGTGGAACTTTCCTATCTGTAAACGTGGGTACTGCAATTCCTGTTTCTACCTCCTTAGTATTAGGTGGAACCGATGCAGCAAAATATACTTTAGTTCAACCTACAGGTTTAGCGGCAGATATTACTCCATTGTCACAAACAATAACTTTCAATGCTCTTGCTACAAAAGTTACTACTGATTCTAAATTTAGATTGTTTGCCACAGCATCCAGTGGATTTGCTGTAACCTATACCAGTTCAAATACGGCTGTTGCTACAGTAACTGGAGATTCAGTCACTATTGTTGGTCCTGGAACTACTGTTATAACTGCTTCGCAGGCAGGGGCGGGTAACTATGCAGCAGCAACCGATGTTGACCAAACATTAACAGTTATTGCAGCCATCGCAAAATGGACTTTTGATGCAATTACTACTACTAATACCGGAACAACAATGATCATTTCTGCTGGTAGTAGTGTGGCAGATCAGGGTTATCAACCTTCAGGATCTCAGGTAAGTGCTTTGCATGCTTCTGCTTCTACTGTTTGGAGTAATCCTGCTGGTAGCTTTGGATCATTGAAATCTGTAAGTTCAACATTCTGGACTGTTGGAGATTATTACCAGTTCAAAGTAAATACTTCTGGCTATTATAATATTGGTATTCGTTTTGACCAGACGGGTAGCAATACAGGTCCAAAATCTTTCAAATTACAATACAGTACAAACGGCACAACGTTTACTGATTTTACTAATTATACAGTAACCTCTGGTTTTTTAACTAACACGTTTAACCTTGGTTCTATAACAGCTTTAAATGGTCAGTCTGCTGTTTATTTCAGACTAACAGATTCATCCACTATTTCTATTGGCAATGCAACAGTTGGAACAGGTGGAACAAGCAGAATTGATAATTTCACTGTTACAGGCGATATATGTGGCACAGTAGTAACAGCAGGCTCTTATAGCCCTCTATGTTCTACAGCATCTCCAGCTAATCTTGGTGGAACACCAACAGGTGGTGTATGGACCGGAACAGGTGTAAGTGGTAATCAAATAGATGGTTATACTTTTAATCCTTCTGCTGGAACTCAAACACTTACTTATTCATATAATAATGGTACATGTACAAATAATGCGACCACTACAATCGTCGTAACTCCTGGTGCTAACGCAGGAACTGTAACTGGTAATTCTCCGTTATGTATTGGCGCAACTGCACTTTATACAAGTAATGGCGATGCAGGCGGAACATGGAGTTCTAACAATACAGCAGTAGCAACTGTTAATTCAACAACGGGATTAGTAACTGCGGTTTCTGCTGGAAGTGCATCTATAGTTTACTCAGTAACCGGTTGTGATGTTGCAACTTCATCAGCAATTGTTACGGTTAACGTTTGTAACAGTATCGTTAATGTAACAGCGTTCATTGAAGGGTTCTATAGAGGATCATCTACGATGGCGGCTACATTATATGATTTGGGTATCAGTACGGATCCTACAGAAACAGACAGTATCGAGGT
>JANOAO010000029.1:0-8133 GCA_031411115.1 Bacteroidota bacterium | reverse complement strand
ATTTCACCTTTTGCTTCCCCGATGGAAGAAAGTGTTTTTAATTTTTGAGTGGCATCTACTGCATTACTCACCAGTTCCCTGATAAAAATATCATGTTCACTGTACAGGAATTTCTTAATGATGGGAAAAATGTTCTCGGTTTGAACGCGTATACTTCCTTGTTGCATAAACTTTTTTTTGTGTTTGACAAATTAGATACCAATAGAAAAATGCTGACACCTTGGCATTAAAAAAAAGAGGCTTCACTTGGAAGCCTCTGGTATGATTTGAATGATTAATTATCTGATCATAAATGACCTTCTGATTAAATAGCCACTGTAGCTATCTAACTGGAAAATGTACAATCCCGGAGCCAGATTACCCGGCAGATTGAAAGTTTCGTCTATAAAATTAACCTGTAATAACAGATCTTTTCTATATACCAACTGACCTGTGCTGGAATAAATATTTACTCCATAATGCCCTTGTAAAACATTGTTCAGTGAAAAATGGAATGAACCGTTTCTTACGATCGGGTTGTTATAAATCACCAATCCGCCCGGTAAACCTGGTGTGGCAAATGATTCTTCACTGCCATAACTGATACCTGCTGATGTTTTAGCATACGCTTTATAATAATAAGTAGTAGCAGGAACCAGTCCTGTTAAGGTAACAGAGAATTCAGTACCTGCAATATTATTGGAGCTTACCGCCATTCCCATTGAATTAGGGAAACCACTGATACCGCTGTAAACAATACCATACTCTGTAATAGAACTGCAACCTTCATCATTGATCTTACCGGTTAAGGTAGCTGATCTTGGTGACAATATTAAAGCAGGTGTTGGAGCAGTTGTTACAACGGCCGGACGATTTTGAGCACTTCCTAAAGCTGCAACATTGGAAACCGGAGCGCCACCACCGCTTACAGGAATATTGCCATCAAAAATACCTAATGCTGTAGGCGCAAATTGTACATACACTGTTTGTGAGAATGCACCGCCAGTTTGAGGAATACTTAATGTTGGTGTAAATGGACCTGTTGCAGCTGTACTGAATGCATATCCTGCAAGCGGGCCTACGGTAACTGCTCCAGTACTAAGTAAAGGTGAAGTTATCGTAAATGAATTCGGACCTGCGTTTGTACCTACACAAACGCTACCAAAATCTGCCAGTGCAGAAGAAGATAAGGATGGTGCTGATGTATTAAAAAATAATTGAGCACCATATGCTTTTCCACCTGAGTTGATGGCAAATGCTTTGTAATAATAACGGGTTGCAGGAGTTAAACCGGTTAAATTAGCTGTGAAGTTTCCACCTGATAAATTAGTAGAGTTTGCCACAGTACCTAAAGTAAATCCGTTGGTAGTGCTGTATTCAATACCGTATGAGGTTACCGGTGAACAGCCTGATGCCGTAATACTTCCTGCTAAAGTTGCAGTTGTAAATGTGATGGCTGAAGCAGCACCGGTGGTAACGGTTGCGAGCGTATTTACGCCCGCACCTGAAGCAGCAACACTAGTTGCAACGGCGCCACCACCTGAAACCGGAATATTACCGGAATAAGATTGAACCGCCGTTGGTGCAAACTGAACAAAAATGGTATTGCTATAACTTCCACCTGTTTGAGGAAGCGTTAAGGTAGCGATGAATGGACCACCTGCATTAGTGGAAAAAGAGAATCCTGTTAATGGACCTACAGTTATATCTGCAGTTGTTAAGTTAGTTCCTGTAATTGTAAAAGAATTTGGACCGCCCAAAGTATTTACGCAAATATTTCCAAATGAGTTAAGACTACCAGCAGTTAAAACAGGACCGGCACCTACAATACCTGTTCCGCGTACTGCAACATTTATAGTAGAAGCTCCACCACCGGCAACTGTTACGTTACCCGTTTTTAAACCTACTGTCTGAGGAGTGAACCTCACATACACCAGCGTTGAAGTTAGCGTTGCAGCGGTATAAGCTACAGTGGTTGTTGCTGCCCAAACGATATTATTATTAGAAACCTGAAAATCAGTAGAAGGAGAAGTAATGGTTAAAGTACCCGGAGCACCTGTGAGGTTGGAACCAGTTAATGTAAAAGATTGTGATGCAGAATTGGTAAGCACCACTACGTTTCCAAAATCAGCAATAGTAGTTGCAGATAAAACAGGTGCAGTAGATCCTGAACAAATTACAGGCGTTGTTGCACTATTTCTTGGAGCCGGTGCGATCACATCAAAATCTGTTGAGTTGTTATCTGTTTCTGTACAGCCGTTGTTCTTACGAATTGCTGCAGTGGTATTAGACAACGCTGCAGTTGGACTTGTTTCTGAACAATTGGCAGAACCATAACCAACAAGATCTATTACGCCAACAGTAGGACATTGTGTAGCCAAAGCAGTTATTCCATTTACCAAAGCAACTTTACCATTTGTACCCGACATTGCAATAGTTGGGTTAGCCACTGCATCCGGAGTTGGAATAGCTACACCAATAGTTCCTGCACCAGACATTTGAATCAGATAATAACCACCGGCAGGAATGGTGGCTGTTGGCAATGCATAAACACCTGTCCACGCAGTTGTACTTGCTGCAGAAGCATATTGAATACTGTATCCTGTAAGTGTAACAGACGCAGTAGAAATATTATGCAGCTCCACAAAATCAGCCGTATAAGGAGCGCCGGTATTTCCACCACCACCATACACCTGACTAATTACCACTGTAGTAGATTGAGAAAATGACATAAGGGAAATGAATGTCAGTATAAGTGTAAATATTTTTTTCATATAAATTATTTCATGCTGTATTTAGTATTACTGAATAAAGAGCCATCAATTTTACAATGATGGCTCTTTTCTCAATATCTATAATTTTAATTAAAGACCTGTGATGAGGATGTCGTCAATTTCCCATGCAGAAGTTCTGTCGGAAGTTGTTCCTGCAGGATCAGCACCTTCATACCTGAACGCCACATAAATAGTTCCGGTATATGTACTCAAATCAATTAAACCTGAAGGAGTAAATGCAGATGGAAAAGTTGAAGTGGTACTTCCCGGTGATAAAACAGCCTGTGTAGTGATATCTGTCCATGTATTACCTGCCGCCCAGGGATTACCGGTTCCAGTATAGTTGGTAGAAACTAAAATTTTCAACGCAGACTGAACCGGAGTTCCGCCAGGAGTTGTGGTAAGGATAAATCCTTGCATGGTTTTGAAACTTAATTTTTCTGAAGTAGTAGCATTTAAGTTAACTCCTTTAGTTACTAACCAAGTTGTGATAGCCGGAGCAGCAGTTCCAAAACCACTGATGTAAGCATATTTATTTCCGCCAAAACTTCTTGCATCAAATAATTTTGGAGAAGCCGGACCTACTTCCTGCAGGTTCGTCCAACCAGTAAGGTTAATAACAGGGTATGGTGCCGTGGTAGGTACAGTTACCCCTTCAAAATTTTCAGATAATAAAACCACAGTTCCCGGAGGCAATGCACCGCAACGTGGGTTATTGAACTGAACGTCTGCTGTATCGCGGATCACAAATTGTTTGGTGGTACGAAATACAGTATAAATAGCTGTAAGATTACCATTACCGTTTGGCACTCTTAATGGAGCAAAGGTAGAATAGGCACTGCTGCGTATAATAGCTCTGCTGTTGTTGCAATCAACAATATTTGTGTTACGGTCTGCTTTATAAAAAGAAGTATCTCCGTAAGTGAAAGTGGTATCACTTCCTGCAAATTCATATCCCTGCAATTGAATTAAACGACCGATGAATGGATTTTGCATGTTTGTACCCAACTGCGACAATGTTACCACCGTTGGAACAACCGGATTTAAAATAGAACCTGCTTTAACATAATTAGGAATTTCAGTAGACAAAATTCCTCTTAAGGAAGGTGCTCCTGAAACTACTGCTCTTGAACCCAGTATAATGTTCCCTGCATCATCACTTAACCAAAGATTTTTGGCAAGAACGTATACACGACGACCAATTGGATACGTTGCATATAAACCTGTTGCATCTAATAAAATTTTGATTGCACCTGTTGAATCTTCAATATAAATTTCTTTATACAGATTACCGCTTTTATCATTTGCAGTAACAATACCCGAAACGATAATATTATCAGAAACAAGATCGATCTGACCAGATACAGTATGTAATGCTTTCAGCGTAGCAATAGTTGTATTAGCTACAATTTGCGGATCTGCAGGACCCGGTGGTTCGTCAAAAGTTTTTTTACAAGCGCTGAAAGTGCCTGATATTGCCAGGAAAGCTACAGCCGAAAGTAAACGTGCGATCTTAATCATGATTTATTATTTAAAGAGTTTGTATGAATTATTTTAGAATCTTAAACCAACACTTGCAAAGAAATTAATTCCGTATGCATAGAATTTTCTGGATGGAAATTTATCTACATTTTTTTCTGCAAAATCAAAACGTAATTGTTCAAAACCACCAGAAACAACATTCTGATTATCCAGTATATTATTAACACCCAGATTGAAAACCAGGTAAGTTCTTTTCTTTAATGATTTGAACTTTCTGTTCATCATATACGAATAACCTGCAAATGCATCCAGTGTATATTGATTTGGTAATTTTTCCTGATCAATAATATTTCTCCATAAATCGCTGTTAGGATCAATACCGCTTGATGCACTTTCTGTTCTGCGTAATGGATTAAAATCTAACCACATATTTGCGAAATAATTGAAGTTCACATTAACAAACCAAAATTTTGGTGAGCGATAATCTAAACCGATTGTATACGCTTCCTGTGGAGTAGGAACATTAAAGTTTTTAGAATACACAGTTACATCTTTCTGTAAAAGATTTGCTGTATTATCAGAAGTTACAGTTGCCTGCTGACGTGTGTTGTAACGGTATCTTCCAACTGCTGCTGCAGCATTCACACTTAAGCCACGGTAAATACTGGCTTCAGCACCCAACTCAAAGCCCTGGTGTATTTTTCCAATATTGCTGATTGCATAGTTTACAAAACTGCGGAATTCATCATTATAGAAAGTAAGCACATTTAACTGATTGGCAAATTTTGTATAATAAGCTGTAGCACGAATTTTAAGACGAGGAGCATTCATGATATAACCACCTTCTACATTGGTAACATTTTCATTTTCCAGATTATCCTGAACAAAATCTCTGGTTCTTGGAGCTATGAAAGCATTTTCAAAAAATGGCGCTCTTGTCATATAACCACCATTCGCAAATATGTAATTACGACCGTTGATTTTATAAGTAACACCGGCTTTTGCGCTGTAATTGTAAAAATTTTGATTTTTCGATTTCCCGAAAGAATTAGACGGGAAAATACCGCTTCGCACATTTCCTTCCCTGTAAAACTGTGTATAAGAATGTTCAATAGCTGCAAAGAAATCTACTTTACGTAGTTTAATTAAAGTCTGTGCCCATGCAGATGCTTTTTTGATATTGATGTTATAATTATAACCAAATTTATCCCCCACACCTAAAACACGATTTGGATTATTTACATCATTTTGTACAGCCTGTACATCTGATGGAAAATCTCTTTCTGCAAACTGATTGATATCTACATAAAAATCACCGCCCAGCAAATCATCTACTCTTTTGAAATAATGATTGTTTTGAGACTGATAAGAAGCACCTGCTGTAAAATCTACATTTGATGCCAGTGATGTATTTAAAACGGTATTGAAATTATAACGGGTCGTATTAATTACACGCTCTTCCACTATATAATGAGAACGTCTTCCAAAAACTGAATTTCCTGCGATACCATTGGCATTCTGGAAAGTTTCATAAGAAGCATAATTGGTATTATATAATTTATCCCAATTGATCTGGCGAAGATTTACATCATTGCGCAAAGCGTTTAACACCTGCTGATATTGATTTGGATCTTCCTGATAGCTGGGTAAATAACGATAATAATCAGGACGGGGATCAGCCACATTGTACCAGTCTAAACCGGTAGTGCTGCGATAACCTTTACTAAAAGAAGCAGAAGTTAATAAATTCATTTTATCGGTGATCTTCCAGTCGTGCGTTAAAATTCCTACGGGTTGAAATGTTTTACCCACGCTTGAATTTCTTTTTTTACCATTCTGGTAACCCCAGTATGGATTGTAATAATTTGTTCCGGCGATGTTCAGCATTTCATTTACAGAAGAACCCTGACGACCATTTTCTGTAGGTGTTGCGAAAGCTACGAATGACAATAAATGACGATCGTTGATTCGTTTATCAACGGCAGTAAATAAAGACCATCCATCGTAATAGGTACCATCAGAATATCCTTCAGTTGCCCAGCGGCGTGAAGCCGATACAGAGAAAGCCCATCCCTTTTTATTCAAACCTGTGGAATGGGTCACCATAAAACGGTGATTATAATTTCTATTAGATATAGCGTAATTGATACTGGTTTGCTGGCGTTGGTAAGAAGCTCTTGTATCCAGGTAAGTTAAACCGCCAAATTCTCCGAATGCATAGGGAGTAGCACGCATACCATGAGAAACATCACGATTACGGAAGGCATCATTTAAACCGCCCCATAAACCGTAAGGTGTAAAACCGTTATCAAGATTTTCCATTGGAATACCATTGATATAGGTTCCGAACATATCAGAATCGTATCCGCGGATACGAAAACGTGCAGCACTAAATTTAAAAGTTGCGGCACTTAAAAAAGGATCTCTGCCGGCACTCAACTGTGAAGAAACATTTTGTGCACTACCATCCTGACCATCATTTTCATCCAGAGATATCACTGGAATATTATCGGTAACCGCATCTTCCCGGCTAACTTCATGTATGGAATCGGCAACAGGTTTAATGGGTTGAACCTGTGCCATCGAGGATAAACTCAATGACAGAAGGCCGGCAACAAATGTAATTTTAGTAAAATATTTCAGCATAAGCAATGATAATTAAGGACGGCAAAACTACGTTTACTTACCCACATTAACACGTTTTTAAAAAAAACTTTAGTTATTAAAATGTAAAACACAGCAGGCTTCACAGCAGTATATATACCTTTACACACATTTATTAATATGAAAAAATATTTACTTATTTCTATTTCACTGATTATCAGTGTAGCCACCTTTGCTCAACCCCAGAAATTTAAAGTTTCTCTTGTAGGATTCTACAACTGTGAAAATTTATATGATACGATTAATAATCCAAAAGTGGATGATGAGGAGTTTCTTCCCAATAGTGCCCGCCAATATGGTACAAGAATTTATCTGGATAAATTAGAAAGATTATCATCTGTTATTTCTCAAATGGGAACCGATATAAATCCTGATGGTTTAGCCATGTTGGGTGTTGCAGAAATTGAAAATGATACAGTACTGAACGACCTGATTCACACAGCCGCCTTAAAAAACAGAAATTTAAAATATTGTCATTTTGATTCTCCTGACAGAAGAGGTGTGGATGTTGGATTAATTTACAATCCTAAATATTTTCGGGTATTATACACTGCACCCTTTTTTGTCCGTCTTCCCAGTGGTTCCAAAGATTCTTATTTTACAAGAGATGTATTATATGTAAAAGGAATTATGGATGGTGACACGGTGCATGTTTTTGTAAATCACTGGCCTTCCAGATCAGGTGGTGAAGAACGTTCACGTCCGGGTAGAGCGGCTGCAGCAGGTGTGGTTAAAATGCGGGTAGATTCTATTACAGCATTAAATTCAGGAGCTAAGTTTTTGATAATGGGAGATCTGAATGATGATCCTATCAGCCCGAGCATTACCAAAGTATTAGGTGCAACCGGCAAAGCAAAAGATGTAAAGGCAGGTGGTATTTTTAACCCATATACTGATTTTTACAAGCAGGGCATTGGCACTTCACCTTATCAGGATGCCTGGGGTTTATTTGACCAGATTCTGGTTTCAAAAGGTTTACTGGAAAAAGAACAAAGCGGTTACCATTTTCATAAAGCTGTTATTTTCAATAAAGATTTTCTGGTGCAAAAAACCGGTAAATGGAGAAATTACAGTAAGAGAACATGGGATGGCATCACTTATAATTACGGATATAGTGATCACTTCCCGGTTTATGTAATGCTGCTAAAAAAATCTAACTAAAATTTTCGTCCGGCATTGCCGTTCATTCTGCCACCTGTATATCTTCATTGGGAACAGGTGGCATATTTTTGAA
>JANOAO010000028.1:0-4281 GCA_031411115.1 Bacteroidota bacterium | reverse complement strand
TCTGTTTTCTCCGTTTGGATAAGTAACCTCCATTTTATACGCATCTGCATTATCCACTTTTTCTTTCCCGGCCAATACAATTTTATATCCTTTCGTTTTATAGTCAAATAAAAATCCCTGCACATCATATTCATTCAACACGCTTTTAAATGATTCTGCAGGCATTTCTTCCGGAGCTGACTGACCCATTACCGGCATGAAAGCATATGCCTTCGTAAGATTTCCTAATTGATAATTAGAACTTCCCATAATCTCCATATCTATACGCATGCCTTTCATATGCAATTTAGAAAATACCATCGGCACATCTATTCCCTGCGTGCTCATGCTGCCAGTCATCCTTACAGAATTTAATGCCATTAATTTTTCCTTCCCACCCATGGCTTTAGTATAAGCGTCGGCTATTTCATCCACAGTTTGTGCACAGGCAAATGATATACTGATCGAAAGCGCAAATAATGCCGTAATAAATTTTTTCATTGTTTACTTTTTTTTTGGTGTTGGAAACAAAAATAAGATACATTTTTTCAATTACGAATCTTTTAACTATACCTTCATCTGAACATAACATTCATGAAAAGGGAGATTACAGGAAATATCGTAGACATACCGGCAAAAAATATATTTTATGGTACCATTACCATTAATAACAAACAGATTTTGTCAATTGTTAAAATTAGTGAGGACGTCAACGAACACAGTCCATTTATTACGCCCGGCTTTGTGGACGCCCATGTTCATGTGGAAAGTTCCATGTTGGTGCCTTCTGAATTTGCTCGGCTGGCCGTTGTTCATGGAACGGTAGGCACCATCAGTGATCCACATGAAATTGCGAACGTGTGTGGATTGGAAGGTGTAAACTTCATGATTGAAAACGGCAGTAAAGTTCCATTCAAATTTAATTTTGGCGCACCGAGTTGTGTACCGGCCACTACATTTGAAACAGCTGGAGATGCATTAGACGCCGCTGATGTAGATGCGCTTCTTGCACGCCCCGAAATTTTATACCTGAGTGAAATGATGAATTTTCCGGGTGTGTTGTTTAACGACGAAGAAGTGATGAAGAAAATAGCTTCGGCAAAAAAATACAACAAACCCGTTGACGGGCATGCGCCTGGATTGAGAGGTACAGATGCCAAAAAATATATTGATGCCGGAATAAGTACGGATCATGAATGTTTTACTGCGGATGAAGCGCTCGATAAACTCGGATATGGAATGAAAATCCTTATTCGGGAAGGAAGTGCTGCAAAAAATTTTGAAGCACTGATTGGTCTTGTAGATGTACATTTTGAGAACATGATGTTTTGCTCCGATGACAAACACCCCGACAGCCTTGCTGAAAATCATATTAATAAATTATGCAGCCGAGCCGTTGAAAAAGGTATTGATATATTTAAAATCTTACAGGTTGCCTGTATTAATCCTGTAAAACATTATAACATGGATATTGGGTTACTCAAGGAAGGTGATCATGCGGATTTAATCGTATTAAAAGACCTTACCAATTTTGAAGTACTGGAGACATATATCAATGGAGAACTCGTAGCAAAAGACGGAAAAACATTCATCAAAAAAGTTAACTGCAACATCATTAATAAATTTGACTGTAAAGAGATTGTACCAGAAGAATTGGTTGTAAAAGCAAATATTGACAACCCTTCCATCTATGTGATTGGTGCACTTGACGGACAACTTATTACCGATAAAATAAGCTATCAACCTAATATAGAAAACGGAAATATTGTAACAAGTTTAAAAGATGATGTTTTAAAAATTGTAGTGATCAACCGTTACTTTACTGCAAAACCTGCCATGGCATTCATCAAAAATTTCGGTTTGAAAAAAGGTGCGATCGCCTCTTCTGTTGCGCACGACAGCCACAATATTGTTGCCATTGGTGTGGATGATGAAAGTATGGCAAAAGCGATTAATCTGGTAATAAAAGAACGCGGTGGTATTGCTGCAGTTGGTAATGAAATGAAAGTTTTATCACTGCCTGTTGCCGGCTTAATGAGCGAAAAGGACGGATACGAAATTGCGGCTGCTTACACAGATATCGATCAATATGTAAAAAGAGATTTGGGAAGTACTTTAGGTTCACCATTCATGACCTTATCTTTCATGGCCTTACTGGTAATCCCGCATCTTAAATTAAGCGATAAGGGTTTGTTTGATGGCGACAGCTTTAGTTTTATCAGCAACTAAAACTTAGCACCCAGAACGGAAACTGCTATACTGTCTGTTCCTTTGGGAGCAAAATATTTACTTTTAAAGGAGGCTGTTCCACCAGGATTAATATTTTCAAAAACCTGCTCTTCATCCTGTTCCAGCAAGGCGCCGGTTTTACTATAAAATGACAGCCGTATGCTGATGTCTTTAAAAGAGACAATCTTGGCGCTATTCTGTATTTTCCCCCTGATAACTGTTTGTTGTAAAAGATTTTTTTTGCTGCTGACAGTAGCCTTTAAAAATTTTACAGGTGTTTTTTGTTCTATCTGTTCGAGAGTGAGTTTGCCTTTCTCATATTTATCTTCCGTTTTAATATCGTAGGTGTTATCATTATTACAGGCATATAAAAAACAGGTGAGATAAATGATTGCCAGATATTTTTTCATTTGGTAAATTTAGTTTTAAAAATACTGATTTCATTGCTGGCTAATTATTAATGAGAAGCGAAAAATAAATTATAGATTTGCCAGCGTCACATAACCGATTAAACCTCATGGTAAAAAATCTCAGCGCACAACATTCTTTGGTAAGCAATTGGGTAAGTGAATTAAGAGACGTAAACGTTCAACAGGATAGAATGCGTTTTCGCAGAAATCTGGAACGTATTGCAGAAGTGATAGGGTATGAGATCAGTAAACAAATGGAGACGGAAGAAAAGGAGGTGACCACTCCTATGGGAACAGCTACCTGTAAAGTTTTGAAACACCAGCCGGTTCTGGCTACCATATTAAGAGCCGGACTTGGCATGCATAACGGGCTTTTGAGTTATTTCGATAAAGGTGATAATGCTTTTTTAAGCGCTTATAGAAAGCATCATGCAGATGGCACATTTGAAATACGGCTTGAGTATATGAGTTGTCCGGATATTGAAAACCGAATTGTTATCATCAGTGATCCGATGCTGGCCACCGGTGCTTCTCTGGTAAAATCAATTCAATACTTAAAAGAAGAAGGAAATATAAAAGAATTGCATATTGCCTGCGCCATTGCCTGTACAGTGGGTATCGAATATGTTCGCAGAGCAGAACCAACAGCTACTATCTGGTGCGGAGCAATTGATGATGAGATTACCGCAAAAGGATATATCGTTCCAGGATTAGGAGATGCCGGAGATCTTGCCTATGGTGTAAAAATGCAGAGCTAATGAAAACGGACGGTCTCATGTGTTAATGTTTTCAGTTAATTGACACGTTTCCCTTCAAATTCTTCAGGTAATCGCTTAATTCTTATGCAGCATTTAGGCGTAATATCTTATCTTTATTACTGATTATTACTCAAAATGAGAAAATTTACATTAACGCTGATTATCTGTATTTCTATATTTTCTGCACAGGCGCAGGATCCTCATTTCTCACAATTTTTTGCCTCTCCGCTAACGCTCAACCCTGCCTTTACAGGAAAATTCGACGGTATCTGGAGACTTGCCGCTAATCACAGAGATCAATGGCCGTCTATTCCAAAAGCTTATGTTACCACGAGTGCTTCTATTGATTTTGGAATCATGAAAAGCAAAATTGCAGAAGGTGATGTATTTGGTGTGGGAATTTCCGGTGTGTCGGATGCAAGTGCCAACAGTCAGTTGAAATTGAACTACGGTTCTATCTCCCTTTCCTATCACAAAGCATTAGATGAAAACGGATACAATACCATCGGAGCCGGTTTTCAGGGAACATATAGCAGCATGACGCTTGACATTTCGAAACTTACATTCGAGAGCATGCTTACGCAAAACGGTTTTACCGGTGCATCGGGTGAAGTACTGAATAATGGAAATAACCAGAGCTATATTGATATGAATGCCGGATTATTATTTTCCGGATCAACGAATGGTGTGAATAACTACTATCTCGGTGTTTCCATGTATCATATCAATCGCCCAAAAGTATCTTTCAAAGATAATAACTGGTATCTCACAGGACGAGTTACGGTTCATGGAGGAGGTTCATTTCCCTTAAGCGAATCTTTGAGTCTCAATGGATCCATCATTCACCAGCGTCAGAATAAAGCCAGCGAAACCATGTTGGGGGCTGCTCTAAATCTGGGTGCAGG
>JANOAO010000027.1:0-18601 GCA_031411115.1 Bacteroidota bacterium | reverse complement strand
CCATTACGTGATATATTATCTGTTACTGTGTAAGAACCTGATGCTCCTGCAATAACAGAAACTGAAGCTCCTGTTGTTGAACCAGAGATCGTTCCGTCACCGGAAATACTCCATGAATGCGTAACTGTTCCACCTACCGGTAATACAGTAGATGTATGCTGATTGGTAGAATTTCCACAAACAGCAGCAGGACCGTCGATTGAACAACTTGCCAGACCATTTACGACAACAGTTTTCTGACAAGAACTCAAACAACCGTTGCGAGAAATATTATCTGTTACCGTGTAAGAACCAGAAGTTCCTGCAATAACAGAAACCGAAGCGCCAGTTGCAGATCCTGAAATAGTTCCGTCTCCAGAAATACTCCATGAATGCGTAACTGTTCCACCTGCTGGTAATACAGTAGATGTATGTTGATTGGTAGATGTACCACAAACTGATGAAGGACCATCTATAGAACATGTTGGATTTGGGTTAACGGTAACCGTTTTCTGACATGAACTTAAACAACCGTTACGTGAAATATTATCCGTAACTGTGTAAGAACCTGAAGCTCCTGCAATAACTGTTACAGTAGCACCAGTTGCAGATCCAGAAATAGTTCCATCGCCGGAAATACTCCAGGAATGCGTAACTGTTCCACCTGCTGGTAAAACAGTAGATGTATGCTCATTAGTAGAGGCACCACATACTGCAGCCGGTCCGCCTATAGAACAAGTTGGGTTCGGATTAACGGTAACCGTTTTTTGACATGAACTTAAACAACCGTTACGAGAAATGTTATCTGTAATAGTGTAAGAACCTGAAGCTCCTGCAATAACTGTTACAGTAGCACCAGTTGCAGATCCTGAAATAGTTCCGTCACCAGAAATACTCCATGAATGCGTAACTGTTCCACCTGCCGGCAATACAGTAGATGTATGCTGATTGGTAGATGCTCCACAAACTGCAGCCGGTCCGTCGATAGAACAGGTTGGATTCGGGTTAACGGTTACTTCATACTGGCAAGAACTTAAACAACCGTTACGTGAAATGTTATCCGTAACAGTAAATGATCCTGCCGCACCTGCTGTAACGTTTACAGAAGAACCATTTGCAGCCCCTACGATTGTACCGTTGCCGCTGATAGACCAGCTATGAGTAACTGTTCCACCGGCAGGAAGTACTGTAGCAGTAAATGTATTGGAAGTAGAACCTGCACAAACAGCTTCCGGACCTGCAATAGAACAGGTAGGATTCGGATTAACCGTTACTGTTTTCTGACAAGAACTCAAACAACCGTTACGTGAAATGTTATCCGTTATGGTATATGAACCTGAAGCTCCTGCAATCACAGAAACTGATGCTCCTGTTGTTGATCCAGAGATCGTTCCATCACCAGAGATACTCCATGAATGCGTAACTGTTCCACCTGCAGGCAATACAGTAGATGTATGCTGATTAGTAGATGCACCACAAACTGCAGCCGGTCCATCAATAGAACAGGTTGGGTTTGCGTTAACTGTTACTTCATACTGGCACGAACTTAAACAACCGTTACGAGAAATGTTATCCGTAACCGTGAATGTTCCGGCAGCACCTGCTGTAACTGTTACAGAAGCACCATCCGTTGCACCTACAATTGTTCCGTTGCCACTTACAGACCAGCTATGTGTAACTGTTCCACCGGCAGGAAGCACCGTTGATGTATAGGTATTACCGGTTGAAGCAGCACAAACTGCCTGCGGACCAGCAATAGAACAGGTCGGATTTGGTGTTGGCGTAACAGTTACACTGCTACGTCCACATTCAAAATTAAATGCCCTGTTAGTTACTATTAAGGTTACCGTATATGGATTACCTGAACCATTAGCATTTAAAGTAACTGACTGAACATCCAGAGAACTTCCCTGAATTGAAGCTCCACCTGTAACGCTCCATTGATAAATAAATGAAGTTACATCTAACGGGAAAGGATATGAATATACGAGACCTGTTGCTGTTGCGCAAGCGGTAGTTGGTCCTGAAATTGTGAAAGGGCCAGGACATACAGCACCAATTGTTAAGCATAAGGTATCCGTACATACACAACCAAAAGCATCCGTTCTGGAAACAGGGAATTTGATGACATCAAAATTAATTCCTGTAACCGTTACCACTCCTGTTGAAGCATTAAAACTGAAGTTAGCGCCTGGAGCAGATATAGGAGATCCCCATACAACACCTGTAGTAGGTGTCAGTTGAATTGTCTGACCAATTCCGGTAGGGAGCCATTGATAGCTGTTTGTACAGCCAGGAACCGGATCAAGTAGTTGAACATTTGCATTTGTTGCAATGCCCGCTACCAGATCACAAGTAGCTTGTGTAAATGTTCCTGCAAATCCGGTTCCATCCGTACAGGTTCGGTAATCATTCCCTAATGAGAACGTTCCGTCCGGAACCAGCCGAATATCTGCCACCTGCCCATTTGCAAATGTTGCACAGACAGTAGCATATACAGCACCATCAGGAATTATTCCTAAAGTAACTGTTAGCGGATTATTTAAAAGATCGGTACTGGTTGTAGTAGTTCCGATTTGATTATTATTCTGATCAAAAACTTTTACGGAATAGCTGGTTGCCTTGATCAAAGATTGATCCTGAACAACCCAACGACCCGCACTACCCACAAATTCGCCACAAATTTCATATTTCCCCGGACCGGCACATCTATATGATGTATCGCGAGGCACGATTAAACAAGTTGAACCACCACAACCATATCTTGATTTATACACAAGATTCATGTTGTTTGGAAAAGGAGTTCCATCTACCGTATAAATAGCAAGATAATAATTGGTAGGTTTTGTAGGATCATCATTTACTGTAATGGTTGACCAGCCATTACCACTTAAACCATAATAAACCGGTGTACCATAAATACTTCCCGGCTCTAATTGTGTACCATCACCGGAAAGACCGGCCGGAGTACCATCAGCACCCGGAGGATAAAAAGTTCCTGAAGCTGAAATAGGCTCAGCAAATGTAGATTTAACCTGATAAATTGCCCAGGCTACCTGCGTGTTAGTTACCACCTGAAACTGATACGTACCCGCCAAAGGACGGATATCAAAATTTAACCAGACAATGTCTTGTCCATTTGTAGGAGAAGGTACAGTTGCATTAAAAACGTCACCGTCCATATTATACCCTCCTGAACCACCTGTTACAGTGAATTCAGCAGGATTATAAGTCCCTTTAAAAGATTCGAGACCCGATTCAGTTTCGGCTGAACTGGCACAACGAACAATACCTTTGGGTTGAAGATTAGGTGAAGAAAGAACCGTGGGTTCCCAAACCGACCCGGGTTTTCTCCAGCCGTCTCCTGCAAACCACCTGTGCGCAGTGGTTGGGCTACCTGCCTGTACCGTAGGCGGAGGTGCTGCGGATATTATCTGCGAAAAAGACTCCGTTGTTGGTAACATCATAAACAAAATAAGAAGCAGGAGTAATCCTCTTTTTATTCCTGTTACAGCATTACACCAACACGGAATTTTCAGGTCGCGGAAAAATCGCGAATGCACGAAAAATTGATTCATAATGTAGGTTTTTGTGTAAAAAAAATTGTTTCCCTTACGGAGATCAGATCTACGTAAAAGTTGTCAGTCTTTGGGATAACTTTTCACAAATATTGAGGAGGCCTTTCGGATACGTATTGGACAATAACCTTAATAAGGTGTAGCTGTGGTAGTAGAGGAAGTAGAATGGTATTATAATAGAATATAAACAGGCATTTCGGCGGATGGGATTAATCTTGGAAGAACAAAGAAACGTTAATTTTAGTTAAATATCATAAAAAAAAATATAATTTAAGAATTATATCATTCGCAGTACTGCTTGCTTATAACTAACTGAAGTATAAATATTTATGTAAGTATTTAAATCTTAATAATAATAATAATTTTGTAAAATCACCTATAAATAAACTTGATTTTTGAACTTTTTAAATTTACAATTGAAGATAAGCGCAGGAATTAATTAAGGTTAAAAAAACATATCATTATAAGATTAAACAAATTCAAAAAACGAACGAAACAGGGTTAAAAAAAGAAATTAATCCGTAACCTTCCCGCGCAAATATTGAGATTATTTTAGGGTTGTTTTTTTTATTCAAATGCAGGAATATCCTTCGATTATTCCCTGCAAATTAAATGGCAATTTAATAAATCAGGCAAACTGCGGCAATGCCAGAAGTTAACTCATACTACCATTATAATTCCAATTAATTTTTATAGCAGATACTAATCATCACCCCTATTTATTAAAGTTTGATTTACTAAAAAAAACATCAAAAAAAAACCGCCATAAGGCGGTTTTAATATTAAAAGATATTAGTTATTAGTACATACCGTAAACATATCCTGCAACAGTTGGGAAGAAGTCATAATCAATCCAGATATAACCCTGATCACCCCATGTTGAACCCCAGGCATTCACGGCTTTGAATGCTCTTTTTGCATCATCATATCCAATGAGTGTAATAGCATGTGTGTACATCATAGTTCCACGTGAACTCCATATTACGCCAGGTGTTGAGTTGTAAAAATTGGAATCCATCTGAAAGGTAAATGACAACGGATGCTTATTTGCTAAAGCCGTTTTAACAGCAGTTGCATCAGAAGCCAGAAAATATCTGAATGTTGCAATTTTGTTATTGCCTGCTTCACTCGTCATAGAAGGGGTAATAATAGCTGCATCGCAACCATTCATCACATCATATGGTAACGTATTCCATGAACACACACCCGTGTTCTTAATAAAATTAATGGAATTCAAGATTGAAGCACCACTTCCACAAGATGCAGAAGCCTTAGTTTGATTATATAAGAATTCAGGACTAAACACATTTGAAATTGTATTGAAACTAGTAGCGTTAGTGCCATAGTATTTTTCAATTGACAACTGGTTGATTAGCGCCATAGATACACAACTACCCTCTCCACCCTGATTCATGATTGGCGGAGCCACCATTACAAAACTTGAAGGAAGCGTTGTAGGCGGAGGATTGATGATAATCACTGTATTTTTAATAACAGCAATTGAATGTGAAGCACTATTTCCGGCAGCATCTTTTGAAACAGCTTTAATAGTATACGTACCATCAGTTGTAAATGCGTAATTGAAACTGTAAGGAGCTGTTTTAAAACTCATCACAATGGCTCCGTTAACATATAAAGTAACATTGGTTACCCCTACATTATCAGCAGCGGAAATGTTAATGGCAGTGGTTCCACTAACAGATGCATTGTATACAGGTGATGTGATGGAAACCGTAGGAACTGTATTATCTACTACAGTACGGCCTCTGGATGCAAGCTTAGGTGTAAGATAATTGGATCTTGAACCTCCGGATTTAATAAAATCCGCAGAAACTGTCAAAGGCACCCTGGCTACATCAGCCGGATTGTCTTCAACTACCCCAGAATTTTTTGCATTGATCTGGTTTTCGAAGCTGGTAGCGTTGTTAATGGCTTCTTTTTGGCAGGATACTGCAAAAATTGCTATAGCACATAACGATGCTACAAGTTGGTTTTTTAATGTCATAAAATATTAAATTTAATAAATGGTGTCTTCCCGATGGTGAGAAACACTGTATAAAACGAACAAACAAATAGATATATTGTTTTATACAAAAATTTCTACATGTCTCCCTTTGTCAAGAACTATGCCAAGAGATTATTTTAAAGAATTTTCACGAATATGTGAAGAATCAATTAACAACTATTTTGCAGTTGAAGAGCTTATAAAATCAAATTTATTAGTATCACAATTACATTAACTATTTGTATATCAATAAAAAAGGGACCTGTGTTAATGAACAGGTCCCTTTTCAATAAATCCAAGATCTTACTTTACGAATGAGCTCGTTAGTACCTTATTTTTAAAAATTATTTTCAAAATATAATTGCCTTGCGGTAGCTCATTAACATTAATATGGTGTCTTCCAGAGCCTGCTATCAATGCTATTGATTCTGTTTTATATAATTTACCATCCAACGAAAGTATTTGGAGAACCGCCTTAACATTTTCTTCAACATCTACCATAAAAGACAAATTATTTTTCACAGGATTTGGAAATATGGCTAAATCATGGTTTTGTTCCTGAAAAACTGAACGTATAGCACTAAATGAAAAAAGCCTGTCCTGATCAACAGATCTCAATCTGTAATAATTAGTACCTTTTACAGGGAAAATATCCGGGAAATTATATTGATTAACACCCACTGAGTTATTAGCCCGGATACTACCGATGGAACTGAAATTCCTTCCATCAGCACTCCTTTCTATTACATAACTATTAAGGTTAATCTCGTTATCTGTTTTCCACCTTAATACATTTTGAGAACCATTTTTAGCGGCTGTAAATTCTAAAAGGTTAACCGGAACAGTACCAGCCAGCAATGCCTGTATCATAAATCTTCCCAGTGTATTGTTTTGAACCAATCCACTTCCGGTAAGCGTAGCAATATAATATGCGCCCGAACGTGTTGGATTTCCTTCGTCCTGCAATCCTACCGGAAAATAGGAAATGGCATTAGCGGTTTGTGCTAATCCTACATAAAAATCTGCATTGGTAATAGATTGCGGAACCGTAAGGTTAAAGGTTTTATACGTACTAATATCGCCTGCTGCCAGCACTGTATTATTGGATTGAGCAATGATGGTTCCTGCACTATTCAATAATACTGCATACACTGTTTTAAATGGATTATTTACATCATCAGAAATAAATACCCGTACTGAGTTAACAATACCCGTACCTGCCATGTTGTATTTGGTCAGGATAAGACCTGAGCCTGTTGCATAGCCAATACTACCAGCCATAGCTGAATTATCAGCATAACTGAAAACAGGTGATCCTCCAGAAGTAGTTTGTACTGCCGATATTGAATTATTTGTATTTACATTATCTGCAGGAACTGAAACCGTAATATTATTGGTACCCGCAGCCGAAGCGGTAAATGCAGCGAAACTTACTACCGTTGAAACACCTGGAGCTAATGATGCAACATTTTGCGTATTGCTAAAAGTATTAGAACCAGATATATTTAAAGTTACCAGCAAATTCGTAAGGGTTGTAGAACCCGCATTAGTTACCAGTGCACTTATTACATGAGGGTAGCCATTAAAAAAAGGCAACTGCCCTAAAGTATATATATATTCAACCTTTGCATCATTTGCCGGTAATACAGCGGCAACAAATCTCAAAGTTCTTCCGGCATCTGGTAAAACATTATTGCGCACATTAAAATAGTTGCCGGTATATGCACCATTAATAAACGTAGCCGCCGACCACGCCGTTGCGGATGTTTTGGTAGCATTTACTGATATAGCAGGTGTTGAACCCATTACACCAACCACAGGTGTAATAAATGCCGGAGCTGCAACAGTAGGCGTAAATGTTCCATAAACAAATTCTATATTATTACTGGTTTCGTACAACTTAATCTGGAAATTCATGTTGCTGAATTGCCCTGTAGTTGAACTATAATCTTTTATGCCTTCATATTGAATAGTGGTTACTCTTGAGCCTACCGCACCTGAAGTTAATACACGGTATTCCGGAGATGTGCCGGCATCAAGATCTACATTGAATGGTGCAATAGTATTAACTTCTACCGAATTAAGTACATCGAATGTGGTATTCGTATTAACATCCGGAACTGCTGAGCCTAAACGGATGAAGCCATTTGTGCTCAATATGAACTGCGTAAAACTGCTACCGTTGTAAACAAAAGAAAAACCTATGTTTTGAATAGATGACACATCATCATCAAATGTAATTGCACCTCCTCCAAAATTTGTGGTGATAGCCGTACCTGAAGTACCCAGATCTGTATATGTTCCGGTTGTATTAATCGCATTAACAGCCTGATAGTTAAATTGTCCATAACCAACAAAGCCGGATAGTGATAATAAGAGTAGATAAAATAATTTCATATGCGTTGTTTATGGTAATGAATAAACAATGAAATTAAGGGTTTAAGTAATATTAGCAAAAATCTATCTGAGATGAATTAATCACTAACCAGCAATAAAAGGCAGATAGAATAATAATCATATAAGCGAGAATTTTATCCTAATCACTAACTTGTTCATGAAGCTATTAAAAAGAAAAAATAAATCTTTAAAACCGTTTATACTCGCATTCAATTAGCAACATACATGAAAATATTTTCAATACACAAAAACTACGATTAAATTTAAATCTTCATTTTAGTATTGCATTCTATATTTTATTATTTTGGACTTAAAAGATTTTTATTCTCCCGTTTCTGCATGAGGCGCATCCACTGGTTTAGATTGCGGTGATCCAATTTCACGTAAATAAATAGATAAGAAAATAATGGCAAATACAGATAGAAATTCACTTTGCCAGTTTTGAAAGGACTCAAACCAAAGACGGCTGTTAAAAAAATAACTGTACATAGATTCCGTTTCCTTTCCTTCCAAAACCTGCGTTTCATTGTAATCTACATTACTACCATACCAATGTAAATAAAATGATATCAGGAATAATGAAAAAAGAGAAAGCGTGAGTGAATGTTTGTATAACCATAAAATAAAACCACCTTTTTTTACCGGCCACGGAGCGTTTGGATGAGGCTCAGGTTCCCGGTCAACTTCCTCTTTCCTCTCTAATTTTTTTGATTCGGATGAACCTTTTTGTCTGAGAAAAACAGTAAACCAGATGAACAGTCCCATTTGGAAAAATTCACTCTCCCAGTTTTCAAAAGTAGACTCTATGAAATGTCCGGTTCCCAAATAAGACATAAAATTTATCGCCGGTTGCTGATGATCTTTTAAAAATTCAATATATTGATACCAACCCGTTATAGCCTGACCAATCATACTGATCAGGAACATCAAAAGAAACGCAATGCTTAAACCATTTTTGTAAACGAAGGAATTAATTTTATCAGTCATCATTTTAGTATAAACAAATAACATGCATCAATTAATACTACACTATATGTTTTTTTATTTACAAAGTATTCATCACAGAAAATTGATTGTAGTACAGTTATAATTTAGATGAATTGTAAATTTGGCTTCAAAATAGTTAATGATTATTGATGAGATTAATAATTTACCTGTTATCCACACTTATAAACCTGTCTTGCACAACGCAACAAAAGAATCCACTTGCAGAAGATAAAACAAGTTATTCCGCATCGAAAGATTCAACTATAATCATTTCACAAACAAAAACAGACCGATCTTCAGCCAAAAAACCTACTGTATTCGTCAGCGAAAATTTACAAAATGTCAACAGGCATGAACTGGTCAGATTCGCCAAAACATTAATTGGTATTCCTTATAAATATGCATCAACAGATCCTGCTATCGGATTTGATTGCTCAGGATTTATAACTTATGTATTCCAGCATTTCAAGATAGCAGTGCCCAGAACTTCCTATGATTTTACATATCTGGGTACAGAAATAGAACGGAGAAATGCGGTTGAAGGAGATTTAATATTATTTACGGGAACTTCAGATTCCAGCACAATTGTAGGACATATGGGAATCATCACCGACAATACTGATTCCCTTCGATTCATTCATTCTACTTCCGGAAAAGCGTATAGTGTAACAATCAGCAGTCTTACCGCTCATTATGAAAAAAGGTTTGTAAAAATTATCAGAATTCTGCCGGAATAACAGGCGGATGATTAATAAATGTATTTAAGCTATCTGGTATATACTCAAATTATCAGGTAGTAAATTGAAGGTAAATTAACAACCCTGCCGCAGCAGACATGATCAGTAATGTAATACATCCCAGTAAGTTTGCTACACGGCCGTTTACATACTCTCCCATAATTTTTTTATTATTAGAAATATGTAAAATTATTGCAATCAGCACAGGAGCAGTAATATCATAAAGGATAGCTGTATATATTAATGCTTTTATAGGAGAAATTCCAATATAATTCAGCGATAAACCTAATAATAATGAAATAGCGATAATTACATAAAACCCTTTTGCCTCATGAAATTTTTTATCAAGGCCTTGCTCCCATCCAAATGTTTCAGAAAAAATATAAGAGAGTGCGCCACATAAAACCGGAATGGCAATCAGACCCGTACCTATAACACCGATAGCAAATAATAAATAGGCTACATTACCGGCTAATGGTTTCAAAGCCATTGCAGCCTGCTCTACGGTATCTATTTGATGTACGCCTCCTTTGTACAAAACTGTTCCTGTAGTTAAAATAATAAAATACATCACAAAGCCGGAAAATGTCATTCCAAAATCAACATCCTGTTTCATTTTATGAATTATTTTCTTATCTACTACGAGGTGTACTTTTTTATTTTTCATTTCCTCTACTTCAACAGATGCCTGCCAGAAAAAAAGATAAGGTGAAATAGTTGTTCCAAGAATGCCCACCAATATGGCGATAAAATCTTTATCCAATTTTATGGTGGGGATAAATGTGGATTTCAATATTTCCGCAAAGTTTTGTTTATACAAAAAAGGAACAATGAAATACACTAACATCACTATACACAGGTATTTTAAAATTGCTGCAATTTTTAAATAGGGCAAATAAATTATTAATCCTAATAACAAAATTGTGAATGAGATACAGAAGATAGAAGAATTTACAGCAGGAAAAAGCAGGTTGCCAACAGCACCCATGCCGGCAATGTCTGCACCAATATTCATGATGATAGCAGGGAAGCTAAAAATCACCATCAAATACAAAACGGGCTTTGGATAATGTTTTTTCAATGTTCCTGTTAAACCCTGAGAGGTTAACAATCCAATTCTTGCACACATCTGCTGTATAGAAGCCATGAGTGGAAAAGCCACGATGGAGGTCCATAGGGTTGAAAGGCCATAAGCCGCACCGGCTTGAGAATAGGTAGCAATACCTGAAGGGTCATCATCACTGGCACCTGTTACGAGCCCGGGTCCTATTGCTTTCCAAAACCGGAGAATTTTATTTGATTTTTTTATAACCATTAGGAATTGCAAAGATCGCTTTAAATACAATTAAAGTAAACGTTAACCTGATATTCAGTTTAACTGAGTTTTAAGGGAAACGAAAGTTTGCTTTTATGTCATCAACATATTTACCTACATCTCCGGCAGAAAGTGTAAACTGCTTAATTGCGGGAGGTGTGAATTTTTGCAACTTCAACTCTGTGCCTTATTGCAAAAATGAATTATAAAAAAATAAGATAAAAAAATAAGGTGAGTATCATAGAAAAAGTAATGTTTAACATCAGTCCGGCCATGAACATATCTTTTCTGGGAATAATTCCTGTTGAAAAAACCATAGCATTGGGAGGTGTGCCAGCGGGCATCATAAATCCATAAGATGCAGCTATAGTAGCTGGGAGAACCAGTATGACCGGATTAATTTTCAATTGATTGGCTAGCACAAAAAGTAAGGGCAATATCATTGCAGCACTTGCTGTATTGCTCATAAATTCAGTGAGAATAATACTGAATATTACAACCATCCATAAAAAAACAATCATAGAAACAACATTAACCAGTCCCGCAACATGACTTACCATTATTGCTCCGAGTCCGCTATTTTCTATCAGCATTCCTAATGTAAGTCCGCCACCGAAAAGCATTAATATATCCCATTGAATGCTTTTGATTATTTCATCCCATGTCAGTATTCTGGTTACAAATAATAAAAAAATAGCCATCAATGCTACCAATGAATTAAAGTTACCGGAGATATTGAGGAGCGGCGAAAGTACACCGTCCAATACCCAAAGCACAACAGTAAAAATAAATATAGCAGCCAAAGTTTTAGTAGGCGTGCCCGGCTCGTTATCAATAGCAATATCCCCTACACTTAATTTTTTATCTGGCTTAAAATATAAAGTCAGCAACAAAATCATAAGTGGAAATGTAACAAGGAAAATAGGAAGACTATATTTAAGCCAACCTGAAAAGGTAATCTTCAATATGGCGGCACCAATGGCATTAGGCGGTGACGAGGTCATGGTAATAATACCGCCGATATTCGCTGAATAAGCAATACCTAGTATTAGAAATTTCGCTTCAGCGGTAGCGGCCTTATTTTTTAATAAAACCAACATACCTAATGCCAGTGGTAACATCATAGCAACTGAAGAAGTATTGCTAACCCAGCAAGCAATCAATGAAGTAGCGAGCATCAAAAATATAGACGACCAATAAAAGTTTCCACGAGCGAGACTGATCAATTTCTGAGCAAGCATTTTATCTAAACTATGGCGTGACAAAGCTCCTGCAAGAACAAATCCTCCCATAAACAAAAATATTATTGGATTCGCAAATTCTCTGAACCCCTCAGCGGGTGTAATCAACTTCTGGAAAATGGCTATTACAGGAATCATTAAACTCGTAAGTGGTAATGGTATTGCTTCCGTTATCCATAAGATGGCCACCAGAATCAGCAATGCAAATACCTGTTGAGCTTTTGTATTATTAAAAATGGGAATTAACAATAAGACAATGAAAATAATCAGTGCCAGCATTAAAGATTTTAAATTAACTGATTTCTTCACCCAATCAAATTAATCATTAAAATGCTATAGGCGATGTTTAGTTTTTAAACCATCCGCTACAATAGAATCGAATATCCAAATATGAATTTTTTAAACTTTCATAAACAACCGTTCTCAGTAGCGAGAATGTTTTATTAACGAAAAGAAAAGAAATAAAGTTAAGCTTGCTTTGAGCAAAATTATACAAGCATTAATTTTTATATATAAATGAAAGAGAATTTAAAACTGCCTGATGAAATATAGTTCCATGATTTTCATTAGGCAAATAATCGAACATTACTTCCAGATGTTGTATTTTATAACCTTTTAATTTATCAACAAGCAAGTTTATATCAACTTCCATCACATGAGGAATAGAAGACGGTGCTAATCCCTCCTTTCCTACTCCAAAATATACTTTTTTGTCAGGTATAATATTATTTTTCAATCGATTGTTTGTTTCCTTAATAAAGGCGCCATCATTCCACCATAAACTGGGACTGACAATTATATATCGATTGAATAATTCAGGGTGATACAATAATATTTCGGTTGCCAATAAACCTCCTAAGGACTCTCCGATTATCGTTTTATCATTTGAGCATTTATAATTTTTAATGATAAAAGGTTGGAGTTCATTTTTAATGAATGAAATGAATTTATCAGAATGACCTGCAGTTTTGTAATTGTTGATTTCTTCAGGTATAACAGATGCAGAAGTAAAATCTCGTTTTCGATCTACATTTGCAATTCCAATCACTATAGATTTCGGTACTCTTTGAATCCATGGAAAAGAATAAAACTGATATAGCCCGGAGACATGTATAAAATCTTCTTCGGCTGAACCATCTAGCAAATAGACCACTGGATATGAAATTGTATCTGTAGGTGAATAACCAAATGGAAGGTAAATATTTAATATTCGTTGCTCATTTAGAATGGAAGAATGAATAGTTTCAATCTTTCCTAAAACAAAGGGTTTACTTTGTGATATCTGACCAAAAGAAGATACAGACCAATAAAAGAAAAATATAGATAATGAAAATTTCATGGAATGATGGAATTTTAAAAGATCAACTTTGTTTGATGCGGCTATAAATATTATATACAATTGCTCGTATGAGCAAAATAATCGTTCTATTAATAATGTTACTTTTCTGATTTCAGATATACTTCAAAAATACTTACAACCATCCGTAACGCTCCACCAATTTATCTTTCTGGCTTCTGGCAACAGGAATCTGCATACCGTTATTCATGACGACATACATATTGTCACCTCTGAAAAATTGCTTAACATGATTCAAATTGATAATGAATTGACGATGTACTCTTAAAAAATGATGTTGCTCCAATACATCCTGCACATCTTTTAATGTTTTAGAAATAATATGTTGTTGTGTATCCAGCAAAATCAACTTGGTATAGTTATTACTGGCTTCTGCAAAAAGGATATCATTTATACCTATAAAACTGACACCATTGTTTCCCGGAATAGCAATTTTGGAAATGCTGGCAACTTTTATTTCTTTTTGCAAATTTTCTAACTGATGGCCTGAAACTTTTGCATTGATAGTAGCTTTATTAACGGATTCTATTAATTCGGTTAAATCAAAAGGTTTCACTAAATAATCCAAAGCACTAAAACGAAAAGCCTTAATAGCAAATTGATTATAGGCAGTTACAAAAATAATATTAAAATTAACCGGCATCAGTTTTTCAAGTAATTCAAATCCATTCATCACCGGCATTTCAATATCCAGAAAAATTAATTGTGGATTATACATTTCTATTTCATTCAATGCCTGTGTGCTGCTGCGAAAGGTTGCAACCACCTCCACTTGCGGACAATGCTGGTTCAATTCGAACCTGAGAAGATTGATGCAATCTTGTTCATCATCAATAATGATAGTTCTGATTTTTATCATTCGAATGGAATTTTTATTGTTACCAATGTTCCGGCAATTTCACCTGATTCATTTAACACATCATCAGTTGTAACGCTGGCACCGGTTTTATAAACTTTATTAATTAAATCCAGCCTTTCAGAAGTAACTTTTGTACCGTAAGACGTGTGCTTCCCGGGAGCATGGGTGATCAAAGCTGCAGATTTTTTTCTTCCTACACCATTGTCTTGTATCGAAATTACAAGAACTGGTTTATCAGGCATAACAACTACGCTAACATCTATCTTGCCTCCCTCTTCTTTGTGCATCAACCCATGCCAGATCGCATTCTCTACATAAGGCTGCAATAACATAGGAGGAATTTCTATAAAATTACTATCCACATTTTCATCTACTTCAATGTGGTATTGCAGTTTGTCTTTAAAACGCATGGCCTCCATCTGAATATACAGATCAAGTGATTCTAATTCTGCTTGTAATGTAACCGAATCACGGCGTGAATTTTCCAAAGCCATTCGTATGAGTTTAGAAAATTTAGTCAGATAAGCTACAGCTGAAACCGTATTATTCTGTGTTGTGTATAATTTGATAGAATTTAAACAATTAAATATAAAGTGCGGGTTCATCTGACTTCTTAATGCCGACATAGATACTTCTGCCAGACTGCGTTGAAACTCGGCTTCTTTTTGTAGTTGCTGAGCTTTTTCTCTTTCCAGTTCTGCTTTAAGGCGAGATTGTTTATGGCGTATCCTATTAAAAAAAAGTAATGCTCCAAAAATCAATAAAATAAATCCTCCCCCAACATACAGTAATTGCTGCCTGTGTTCTAGTTTGTTCAGATTATTTTCCTGAGACAAGGCATTTACTTGTGCAGTCTTTAATTGTTTTTCCTTTTGAGAAATAGCCAATTGTTTTTCCTGTTCACTTTTCTGCAATTGCTCATTTTGAAGCTCTGCCTGTGTTTTTAAATACGCAAGGTGCTGTAAATCTTTTTCTTTATTGGACAATTCAAGTTGTTGCTGACTTAACTGTAACTTGTTTTTCTGTAATATAAGATTCTGTGATTGCTGTTTATTTAAAATTTCCTGTTGAAATAATTGATTCTCGGTAATCTTCTTTTGCATATTCAGAGAATCTTCTTTTTTATTGAACTCGTACTGAATTTCCAGTCTGTTTATTTTTTGTTTCGTTTTATCATTAAAAATCTGATCTTTTATTTTTATATAATTTTTAAATGCGTGAAATGCTTTTGAATAATCATTATTTTTCTGATAAGTAATTGTAAGATTATCCCAAATTACTTTTTGATATTCTAAGTGGTTCAGGGATTTAGCTAATGCCAGATCTTCCATAAATTTATTGATCGCTATATCATATCTGTTAACCGGTGATGAACCCAAATTAATTAAAACACTATCCGGAGCATCCCTGTAAACTTCTGCAATATTGTTTTGAACAACACACAGGGTATTACTGTCTGGAAGTTCTCTACAAAGCACCAGCGCTTTTTGATAATATTCCATTGCAGGAATATATTTTTCCATAAAATGATAAGACACCCCGATATCTGTAAAAGTATTGGCTATTGCACCCAGATTTCCGGTTTTTTGCCTCATATCTAAAATCTGCAATTGATAGCTCAGTGCTTTGCTATAATCTCCTTTCCGAGTATAAATGATTGCTATGCCACTCAGTAAGCTGGAAAGCCTGTCCCCTTTTTCATTTACATCCTGAAAAATAGATAAGGTCTTCAATAAATAAGATAGTGACTTATCCAAATCACCTTTTAGTGTATAAATATAGGCAAGGGATTGTAGCGAAGAGCCGAGTTCCGTTTTGTAATTTAATTTTTCCGCAATAGTTATAGAATTGAGGCAATATTCCATAGCGCGTGCATGATCACCAGCGTTGGTATAGTAACTTACCAGCATGTTGAAAATCTTTATTCGGATTTTAGGATTTGCATCATTGATTATGGATAACGCTTTTTCCAGATAATTTAAACTATTCGCTCCGCCATTTTTTTTTAAATTTAAATTTGCAAGTAAACAATAATTATCCGCGATGCCTTCTTTATTAGAAACAGATGAATTAATGAGCAATGCTTTATTAATGTATATATCTACAGAGTCATAAATGGATAGATTTAAAAAAGCCGCTGCCATATTTCCGTAAATACGTGCAGTAAGTTTTTTATCATTAGGATATTGTATTTTATCAATTGCCAACCAGCAGTACATCAGTACTTTTTTATAGTCACTGACATTTTGATAAGCTTCCGCAATATTTTGTAACGTAGAAATAATTAACTGATTGTTATTTTCATTTTGGGCAATTGAAAGGATTTTTTCAAAATATTCAATAGATTTTGGATAATTGTAATTATCCCGATAGTTACAAGCTACTTGTATGAGGGTACTAAGTTTATATTCTTTGTTTGAAGCGTTTGATAAAGAATCCAGTTTGTTTTGTGCCTGTATTACCTGTAAGCTCAAAGAAAAAACTACGAGGTATGTATACAGGAATCTCATGTCTTACATCATTTATTACTTTAAAATAACAATTAAAACAACCTGTTTCATTTTTTTATGGGCAATGAACAACTTTACCTATTGGAATGCAAGTTTTAGTGAGGGAATAGCAGATTGTTTTCTTATTTCAGTAAGGAAAATACAATTTCACTAAATCAAACTGTTCGCCACTCAATAAATACTACTATTCACAATCAGCATAGCCTGTAAGACCTATGTTAAAGGTATCTTGGTTATCAGGTAATAAAAATCATATTGTAAGCAGAATAACCCGTTTTTTCCGTAGTTAAATTTACCCTTAGGACAATTTTAAAAAACAAAAATAAATCATCATGAAAATTTTATCACAACTCAGTGCATTACTAATTTTAGTAGCAGTATTTACTGCTTCTTGTAAAAAAGATGCTTACAACCAACCCAATGCAGCCTGCAGACTCACCCATTCAGAAGATGACCTGTTTGGTTATTCATTTGATATAGCGTACAATAGTGCTGGAAACCCCTCCTCGTTTAATTTTGCAGGATTTCCTGTCACCATAGAATATGACAACCGTGGAAGATTGAGCAAAGCAAATTATGGAACTGCAGGTGTACGCTTTGAATTTATATATTCAAATCCAACCTTTTTACCAACGATTAGAAATTACATCCGTCCAGATTTTGGAGGCTTGATTGGAAAAGACAGTTTTAGCTTTAATATCTTAGGACAGCGAATAAAAATGGTAAGAAGAAATTTTTTATCAGGAGAAACTTTTGTGTATAGATATCAATATGATAATAGAGCTAATCTGACAAGAATAACAATATCTAATATTGTAAATGGAATTGAAACAAGCCCTATTCCGAGGTTTGAAGCTTTACGCTATGACAACAAAATCAATTCCCTTTCGGGCAACCAATGGCTGAAATACATATTGGAACTTACTGAATTTGATGAGTATACATTTTTACAATTCAGTGTAAACAATGCATTAGATTGGAAATGGTATTATGGTACTGATGCCTTTAAAGTTACTTCCAGTATGATCTATAACAGTCAGGGTTTCGCCAATACAAGAAACGGAATTCTGTTTGATACAGACGGTATAACTGAACTGGCTTCTTTTACACAAGCTAACACCTCTTCCTGCGATGAGCCATTACGTATAAACAATAAATCGCCGTTCGATTTTAAAAACAAGCTGTCACAGAAAGGAAATTTCATCAATCTACCTTTCACAAATAAAATAAAATGAGGATAGCTGTCTTATTACAAATAAAATAATACGCAATCTGAAATAACTCAGGTTCACCACAAATAAATGTAAAAGTTTATTAAGTTATTGAAGTATGCAACATTTTGTATCAATTAAATAGATATCTGACAACTGCAGGAAAATGAATGTATCAATGTTTTTTCCTGCAGTTGTTTTATATTTAAAATAATAGCAAGTCCTGTTTTGAAGCCACCATTATAATGTCAACCTGTGATTGATTAATATTATTACTTTCAAATTCTTTACAATACTCAATTTTAAAGTAATAATATTAATCAATCACAGGTTGACATTATAATGGTGGCTTCAAAACAGGACTTGCTATTATTTTAAATATAAAACAACTGCAGGAAAAAACATTGATACATTCATTTTCCTGC
>JANOAO010000026.1:0-4872 GCA_031411115.1 Bacteroidota bacterium | reverse complement strand
TTTAATGCTATGAACTGATTGTTCCGGAAAGTTCTTACCCATCCCATAACGGTAGTTTCAAAACCAGTTTCATCGGAAGCCAGCAGCGTTTTTATTTTTTGACGTTTATTGAACATAGCAAGTTTTTGAGGGTGCAAATATAGAATGGTAAAATTTAATCAACCCGCTTTGACGATGAGCCTGCGAGTAAATTTCTACGTGTTACGTATTTGGAAGGAAGGAACACGCCGGTTAATCCTTCTATTACCTTGAAATTTATATGCATCCGTATTGGCGTATCGTTTGTAACACACACAAAAAATAAAATATATGAAAAAGATAACCACCACATTTTTAGCAGCATCTCTTTTAATGATGTATTCCTGTAACGACGGCGAGAAAAGCACGTCGAACGAAACCACTACCACCAATATGAGCACAGACTCGGGTAAGGGCATGATGGATGACCAGTCTACTACCACCGACGCAAATAATGCGGGCAATGCGGCGGGTACAGATAATAACATGACCATGACGTTTGCTAATGAAGCAGCCAGCGGCGGAATGATGGAAGTGGAATTGGCAAAACTGGCTCGCCAGAATGGTGCTAGTGCAGATGTAAAAGCTTTTGCAAAAATGATAGAGGAAGATCATACAAAAGCGAATTCAGAACTAAAAAGTATAGCAGCCTCAAAAAATATGACCCTTCCATCGGAATTAATGAGCAACCATCAGAAACATATTGACGATATGATGAAGATGAAAGGAATGGATTTCGACCATCACTATATTGATATGATGGTAGAAGACCATAATGCCGATATCGCCAGCTTTAAAAATGCATCTGCGAATCTGACCGATGAGCAACTGAAAGCATTTGCCACCAAAACTTTACCGGTTTTGCAAAAGCATCTGGACAAGGCCAAATCTTTAAAAGAAAAGATGGATAAAATGTAAGCATTAATTAATAGACCTAACAGGTCTTAAACCTGTTAGGTCTATTATATATATAAAACCTCTTTTTAGCTCAAAATATACCCCCTCTCTCTATCTTTTCCTTTATAAACAAATTATTAAAGCCTTACGTTTTCTAAAAAAATATTCACCTGCTTTTTAGTGTATCTCTTTGTTATAATAAACCCAAAAGCTCCCATATTGTAGACGTATTGAAAAGGCTGGCAACACAGCGGTCGATATTAATACTTAATTTATCCGGACGCTGGATCTGCCGTTTTCCTTACCCAAAAAGCAATAAAAACCGGCACCATATAATGAAAGACCTAACAGGTCTTAAACCTGTTAGGTCTTTCATTATTATTTTCTTCTTTTTTTACAAAAGCATTTATCTTAACACTGTGATTAACGATCAATTTCTGAACGACGACAGTTATAAAGACCTGTTTGACAATGCAAGCGACCTTATTCATTTCATTAACCTGGAAAATAAAATCCTGTATGTCAACCCTTCATGGTTGAAGACTTTAGGATATACCCTCGAAGAGATCCAATACCATTCTATTTATGATCTGGTACAGGAAGCGGACAAAACGCGATTTTTTGAATACAGGGAAGCGATCATTCAAGGAAAACCATCCACTGAAATTATATTTGGGATAGTAACAAAAAGCGGAACTGTTGCTTATCTGGAAGGCGAAATAACCTTACGGCAGGTAGATGGCCAGCCATCCTATACACGGGGTATCTTTCATAACATTACCTCAAAAATTGATAGCGAAAAAAAAATAAGGGAAAGCGAACAGAATCTGCAGCAGCTATTAATTCATGCACCGGATGCAGTGGTGGTAATTGATGCCGACAGTAATATATTATACTGGAACCCAAAAGCAGAAAAAATGTTCGGCTGGAAGGCGGAAGCGGTAATAGGAACACCACTGAGCGATAAAATTGTGCCCGAACGCTTTCGTAAAGGGCATGAAGAAGGGATGCGCCGCTTCCTTGCCACAGGAGTAGCGCATGTGATTAATAATACAGTGGATATTGCAGCTATAAATTCATCCGGTTTCGAATTCAGTGTGGAACTAACCGTTTCCACCACCCAACAAAATGGAAAACAGGCTTTCATTGCTTTTATCCGGGATACCAGTGAAAAGAAAAAAAATCAACTGGAACTGGAAAAGCGCAAGCAGCAGTTGGAAAACTCCAATCTGCAATTACAACAATTTGCCCATGCCGCCAGTCATGATATGAAAGAACCGGTAAGAAAAATTCTATTATACATGGATCGGGTGAAAAGGGAAGAAGAAATTCCGGTTCCACCAAATGGTTATCTGGATAAAATCAATAAAGCCGCACACCGGCTCTGGAGAATTGTAGAAGGTTTTTTGAACTATGCTACTGTAGAAAACTTTTCAGAAACATTGATGCCAGTAGATCTGCAGGCGATATTAAAAAATATAGAATCGGATCTGGAACTGGTGATAACAGAAAAGAATGCCCGGATTGTTTATGCAACTTTTCCCGTGTTTCGTGCAGTTCCCTTTCTAATATACCAGCTGATGTACAATTTAATTGCGAATGCTTTAAAATTTTCAAGGGAAGGCGTAGAACCGGTAGTCGCCGTTAATGCGAATCTGATTACACTCCCCGGTGATAGTGGGGAGCAATTACATTATATAGAGATCAGAATAAAAGACAACGGTATTGGTTTTTCCGCGGAAGAAGGTAACAAGCTGTTTAACACCTTTACCCGCTTAAACGCACCCCACGAATATGAAGGTTCCGGATTTGGATTATCATTATGCAGAAGCATTGTGGAAAGACACAATGGAACCATTACAGCCAATGGTTTTCCGGGTGAGGGAGCGGTATTTACCATTCACCTGCCGGTGGATGGTGTTTGAATTAACCACTAAGACACTCCTTTCTTTCATCTTTACTGATCATTTGTACATAGTAGGCTGTGAAGTATATCACTGTTCTAAGCTTTTACTTCGTTAACTATTTTAAAATCTTCTTCCTATCAGAAACCCATGCACCACATCTGAGCCTACTATGCACTACTGCCGATCATAGCTTTGCAGACAAACGGGCTGTATATCGTTTGTCTGTGCCTTTTTTTGGTTCTTTTTTTTGCAGAAAAAAAAGAACATATACTTTAAATATTTCCTTTCCTTTCTTTTTCCCTTGATGGAAAAAGAAACAAAAAGATCAAGACAAATCGATATTCAACGCGATTTGTCATTCAGCTATTTTCAGCTTCTGTGCATAGAGGATTCAGAATTAGGATCAATATTCAGCAATACTTACTTGTAAAGCAATTTTTATTTTGAGTTTAGGAGTAACCACATTCTCCGTGTTCAATCAAAATCAAAAACCCCGGATCGCTCCGGGGTTCAAAAGTAAAATTGCACCATACTTACAGGGTTTTAGTTTGAACAGAATTGTGATTCGGTAAATCGAAAGCCGTAAAACTTACTTTCGTTCCGCTTACATTGCCGTTTTCTACCGTAGACACAAACATCCAGTTTAAACCATCCGGTAAAAGAGAAGCATTACCCTCCTCCAGCAAATTACCATTCGACTTTTCAATACGCACCTTTACAGATACAATCTTAAAATCATCGGTAACCTTGGCAATCAGGGTACTGCCTATCTGGCCATTATAGCCGGTGCTGTCGATCTCGCCAATTTCCGGCGCTTTAAAATAATCGGCTCGGCAATGTTAAATGCCGACTGACCTGGCTTAGCTTTTAATTTATAAGCAGCTTTAATAAGCGGATCTATTAAAATAGATTTCGCATACATGGCAGCTTCTTTAAAAGCGGTGGTGATGGCATTTTGTGAGGCAGTAGATGCCTTGGTTCTTTTCGGGCGTTTTCCCAAAACGGTTTTTCCGAAAAGCTGTCTGAAAACTACTTGCTTATAGGTACCCGACAGGCCCTCTGTAGCAAAATTGTCTCTCGATTTCATAACTCAAAATTTAATTGTGATAAAATGTTGTTTACATATACAAGACAATTATCACATTCAAAAAGATTAAATTCAATGTGTTAAAGAAATTTAATAATAGACCTAACAGGTCTTAGACCTGTTAGGTCTATTATATATAGTACCAATCAAACACCAGGCAGTACGAATGAAAGTAGATATTGATTCGAAATGCTAAGGGATTAGCCGGCACATCTTTTATTTAACAATCTTTCATTATTAAATTTTCATTTTCTATCATCATTGGTTGAAAACGGGCAATGAAAAATAAAAAATTATACCGCTGGGCATTTAAAAATGGGTCGGGTAGAATAGATGATCAGATTGTGTGTACCCGTAATGGCAAAACCTACATAAGAAATGTGCCCTCTGTAGCCTATAATAAAGTACCTACCGAAAAACAGGCTGCCTGCCGGGAAAAATTTAAAGCCGCTCGCCTGTTTGCCTTATCAGTTATTAATGACCCCGTACTAAAAGAATCCTATAGGTTAAAAGCTAATGGAAAATGTAGCGCTTACAGTAAAGCCATATCAGAATTTCTGTTAATCAGGGTTTAACACAGAGCATACTAGGTTAACACAGCGTACGCTAAGTTTTCACAAAGCACACAAATTATCTGCATAAAATTCTCTTTAAAACTTACATCACTCAAAATCTCAGTGCCCTCCGTGAAACCTTAGCGCCCTCCGTGTTTTTTGTAATCAAAGTTTATAAAGAATACAAGAAACCTCTGCATCCTCTGTGTTTAAATTTCTCTACTCCGGTAGAGCCTTCTTCTAAACTCCCCCTCAAAATGTGTACAACTTTATTAAATATGTGTACAGTTGCTTTGTTTAATCTTTCCTAACAATATCAATGAATTGTATAACATATTGATTGTAATCGTTATACTACAAGAGTTTTTACAAAAAAAAAGTTAAAGATATTTGTTGGATTATAAAATTA
>JANOAO010000025.1:0-3281 GCA_031411115.1 Bacteroidota bacterium | reverse complement strand
TGAAATTTTATTATGACATGTGATTTTTTATTAAATTTAAACACAGGCATTCATCATCAGTTCGCTTTAAAAAACATAGATGCTATGTTTTAAATTTTATTATTTTTAAAGGACGATAATCCTTTTTTATTTCTTTAAATTTTGTATACATGCAGTTTAAAACAATACTAATTTTCACAACTTGTCTTATCTTTTTATTTGTATCCAGTTCCTGCAATAAAAATGATATAGCAAATAACCAACCTACCACTCCCCTTATCGTTGTAGGCGTCATTACCAATCAGACCGGTGTTCCTTTACAGAATGTTTCTGTAAAAGTAGGATCTCAACAAGTGTCCACAGATAATAATGGTCATTTCAGAGCGGCCAATGCTACATTTATAACCTCAGAAACTTTTGTAACGGCATCATTAGCGGGCTATTTTACGGGTAGTCGTACATTTTATCCAAGAGAAAATAGCAATAATTTTTTAAGAATACAATTGATGAGCAGAACAGAAGCTGGTGTTATCAATGCAACATCAGGAGGCATAGTAAATGTAGGAAATGCTAAGATTAATTTTTCTCCCAATTCTTTCTCATTGGAGAATGGATCAAGTTATAACGGGCCCGTTTCTGTAAAAGCTGTGTACCTGGATCCTGCCGATCCTGATATGCATCAACAAATGCCAGGTGATCTGCGAGGTTTAAATACAACAGGTCAGCAACGTGGCCTCAAGACTTATGGGATGCTGAATGTGGAACTGGAGACCAATACCGGACAAAAATTGCAGCTTACATCAGGATCTGTTGCACAGATAGACTTGCCGGTTCCGTCGGGACTTGCCGCAAATGCAGCAGTAAATGTTCCGCTTTGGTATTTTGATGAAACTGTTGGTTTATGGAAAGAGGAAGGTATGGCACAGAAGACCGGAAACAGATATAAAGGAACGGTTTCCCATTTCACTTTCTGGAATGTTGATGAGCCTTATCAATTCGTCAAAATTGAAATGCGTATTGTCAACCAATTACAGCAAGCTATACAGGGATCTACAGTTAAACTTACCAGTATGACTGATAGTAGTTCCACGTACGACTACACAGATGCTACAGGATTTGTGGATGGATTTGTACCTATAAATACATCATTGAAGAGGGAAATTTATAATGAATGTGATGAACTAATATCTACCGATATAATCGGCCCTTTTTCAACAAATATCAATACAGGCACTTTACAAATTACTTCATTAACCAATCAGCAGACTATATCAGGAACAGTAACCAATTGCGCATCTTTACCAGTTGCCAGTGGATATGTTATTATTAATATGCCGGGATATACGGTGTATTCTAATATAAACAATGGAGCCTTCAGCGCTACATTTACCAATTGTAATGCCTCCATTTCTTCTGCACAAATCACTGCAGTAGATAATACAACACAACAACAAGGCAACCCTGTAACAGTTCAATTATCTTCGGCTATTGTAACAACCGGAGTAATTCAGGCTTGTGGCATTTCTTCAGATGAATTTATTACTATAACAGTCAATGATAGCACCCGTACATGGAGTACTACGCCATACGATATCTATCTGCAACAGGATTCAATACCAAACAGCGGATTCTATGATATTTATTTAGGTGCATACAATAATAACAATGGCGGTTCTGCTGATATAATTCTATCACGCTCTGCTGACTCTGTAAACGCTCCATTCAATGTAAATGTGCAGTCACTTAGTATTTTCGATCAACTTGCAGCTCCGAATATGTTAGGAGATTATTTTTTAAATCAGATTATCCAGCCGGCAAGACTAACAACATATGGTGCTGTTGGAACTTTGATAACGGGAAGTTTTTCCGGAATTTTCATTCGCAGCAATCAGTCAATTGTTGATACCGTAAGAGTTACCGTTAATTTCAGAGTAAGAAGAGAATAATGTAATACAAATTCTTTAAAGTTTGGCGATTACGTTATATATCAATTGCCTGGTTCTTTTTTTGGGCAAGCAAAAAATGCATTGATAAAAACTACCATTTAATCAAACAAATGACAAATTCAAAAAAAGTTTACCTTTCTTTTCCTTGATGAAAGTAAACAAAAATCAAGACGGAAAATAAGCCCCGATTTTCCGTCAACCAGCTTTGTGGAACATCTGTGCATACCAGGCTCAAATGAAGTACTTCATTCTGCACGTTTTTAAAATTATCCCACCTATACATTGATAAATAGAAATACAAAAGCTGAATTCACTTTGTACAAAAGTCCAACATAGCTGAATCGGCAATCGGGCTGTATATCGATTGCCGGGCCCTTTTTTTGTTTCTTTTTTTGGGCAAGCAAAAAAAGAAAAGATAATAATCTAAAATTATTTTTGAATCGAAAGTATTAACCAGGACTGGTCGGGTTCTACAAAATAATCTATTGGTTTTAAACCTATATATTTTGGTAAGAAAAAACTTTTAGGAAAAGAGTTTTAAGAAAGTGGTTAAAAGAGCATTAGCAGAAATCAATAACAACTAACTTTTCTTGTCATTTCCAGATTTATCACTTTAGCTAATGAAACTTCTTTAAATGAATTCGTAATACGGCAATCTGATTCATACTGCATAAACATACGGTGCACGTGATGGTAGCAAGCTGATTCGATACTTTCTAACGCATTCAAAACTTCCAGTATAGGATAATGGCCTTGCTTATCAAACATGATCATGTCAATATGAATATTATACTTGTCCCTGATAGGATCTGACCCTGTACATCCCTCTTTGATATTTCCAACACCCGTAATCAACAAATCTGTTACATGATCAAAACGATTTCCGTTTTTCCTTGTAACGTCTGCTGTTTTAGTTGTGATGGGGTAATAAAAGGCAAAATTTTTATACATATAACTACTTAGGCAACCGTTATGCCAATAAATATCAAAAACAAGTAACGTTTGTATTGCAGGTTGGAAAAACTAATATAATTGTTTGATAATCTGATGAATATGAAGAGATTTTACTTATACAACTGATTGGCAAATAGATTCATCTTCAAATCGAATCAACATATAATCTGGATGGCTTTGTAAAAAGTATTGGACGCATTTTAATAAATTAAAAAGTCTGCCTCTTAAAGGCAGACTTTATTTTATAGTTGTTAATAGAAACTTACATTTTACTATCCATCATCATTTTGCCATCCTTATCCATCATATGTCCGTCTTTATCAATCATCATACCTTCAGTCATCATCATTTTCTTGCCATCTTTCATCATCACCTCACCATTCATCATCACTTTACAACCAT
>JANOAO010000024.1:0-6789 GCA_031411115.1 Bacteroidota bacterium | reverse complement strand
TCCGCTCTTTGAAGTGCTGATTTAGAATTAATACCATTTTTTTTGGCTGCCATCGTAATTAGTAAATTTTTCCGTTCCTCAAACATTCTAAGAGAAACCCACAATGTTTCTTCAATTTTTTTTGTCTGTTCTGCTAATAGGTCTTGGCTGTATAAGCATGCCCCGTATGGCATCTGAACCGTAAGGCAGACCCTTCATCTACTTTCCACAGCCCCCCCCCCCGCAACCGGGGCAATTAAAAGGCACTTGCTCACCTAGTGCATTCACTGATGGTAAATCGCTTAAGACGCGTTCTGCGATATTACTTTCAATTAGTATGTCTTTAGGTATAGCTTTTGGCCTTGCAAGTTTTTTATTTATTAGCTGGTATAGTAAGCCTCCGATCTCCGAAAGTGGCAAGCAATAATCAACATCAACTTGGTTAATAGCATTGAGCGGCATATCAGGATAATCGGCATCGTTCGGATCTTGCACAATACAGATTCCGCCGCATCTTTTTATTGCTTTCAAACCAGCCGTACCATCGTCAAGATAGCCTGTCAGCAATATCCCAATAGCACCTGTGTTTTGGGTTATAGCAGCAGAACGAAATAGAGGGTCAATAGCAGGTCGATATCTATTTTCATGAGCGCCTTTAGTTACTAATAACTTAAATTCGCCATCGATCATTAAATGATGACCCGAAGGGGCGAGGTATAAATTTCCGCTAACTAGTTTACTTCCGTGTTTTGCATGTTGACATTTCAGACTTCCGATTTTGTTTAACGCGTCCAAAAGTACATTTCCAGTAGCGTCTTCAGAAATATGCTGGACGACTAAAACTGGGACTGGAAAATTAGGTTGTAATTGACTAATCAATTTTTGTAATGCATAAAGCCCCCCGGCAGAAGTTCCGATTACAACAACATGAGAAAAATTATCTTGCTTACCTCTTTTTTTTATGGTCGTTATACAAAAGTAAGCAGTCGGCTAAAAAAGCGCCGGTAAATAATTATATAGCCATCTTTTTCGACCAGACTTCATACAACATGAGGTTTGAAAGCAATTGCGGTTATTGTGCAGATTTTTTTGGACTTTTTGTTATAAATTCAACAGCGGTTAAAGCCATATATCAGTCAAAATTTTATGGCGCAGCCAAGCTAGTTGGAATTCTATTTTCGCAACTGCTTCAAGCCTGAACGTTAACTACAGATGTAGCATTACATCTTTTTTGAACATATTGGGTGGAAAGAAGGAATGGTTTTTGGGTTGTTCTCCAAATTCTGTCCTTACAAATTCAAAGCAATGAAAATTTACTTTTTTCTTTTTGCCATCTTAGGTTCCCTTTCCGTTCATTCACAACGTTTAAATGCTGATCTCTATGCCGGGATTTCGAATTACCAGGGCGATTTACAAGGGCGGTTCACTTTTGATAATGCACATGTTGCGGGAGGCATCGGTTTGTCGTTTGATGTTACCAATCGTTTCATTGTACGCACTGGATTTATGATGACAAGACTTTCCGGATCTGATCAAACTAATCCCAATGCGGTGGGTATAGATTTCCGTAACCTGAATTTTGAAACGAGTTTAAAAGAATTACACCTCGCATTAGAATATAATTTATTGAATATGGAGGAAAGAAGTTTTACACCCTATGCTTTCGCAGGTATTGCGGTGATGAAATATGATCCCTATACCCGTGTTGCCGGCACCAAAATATTTTTAAAACCTTTGGGAACAGAAGGCCAGGGAATTCCGGAATATCCTGATAAGAAAGAATATTCACTCACGCAATTTGCCATTCCATTTGGCGGCGGTTTTAAATTAGCGCTCAACCCGAACCTTCAAATTGGATTAGAGGTAGGTTTACGCAAATTATTTACAGATTATTTAGATGATGTAAGTGGTAATTATGCGGATTCTGCATTGCTTTCCAATTTTAGGGGTCCTTTTGCGGTAGAACTCGCTTATCGTGGAGATGAAGTTTTGCATGGTCCCGGCTATCCTGCTGCCGGCTCACAGCGTGGGAATCCTAAATTAAAAGACTGGTATTATATTACCTGTCTCCGTTTGAGATTTCTATTAAATAATAACAATGAAAATACGGGAAGGTCACGCAGATCAAGCGTAGGTTGTCCGGTAAATGTTTTCTGATCATTCTCTTTCAACACCTCCACCGCTGCTGATGTTTTTTTGCACATTTGCATTTCCCCTGTAGCGAATATTTCCACCGCTGGAGGCTGATGCCTGTAGTTGCACACTTGCATGCACAGAAATATCCGAACCGCTGCTGGCTTTTGCGGTAGTGTTTTCACTGAGCAATTGTATCGCTTCAATATCTGATCCGCTGGAAGCTTCTGCCAGGAGTTTTCTGGTTCTGCCCTTAATATTAATTTTGCCCGCACTGCTGGTTTTTAAATTTATTTCAGGAGCGTCAGCATTTCCGTTTAGATGAGAAGCGCTGGAAAGCCGGATCTCTATTTTGTCAACCGAAGACAATTCTGCTGCTTCAAACTCGGCCGATGCAGCTCCCTTTATGAGATTAAAATCCGGTCCTGTTATCAGCAATTTAAAATGTGCATTTCTAAAATTATGGCCATCAATATCAGCCTCCAGTTTATTATTTCTAATCCTGACATTCGTTAAATTCATGAGATTATCATCCGCTTCAATAATAACTGAATAGTTGTTTCCTTTTTTGATCTCCACCTCATAAGGTCTGGATATATCGATCTCCTTAAAAATTTCACCTTCTATATTTCTCGTGACCAATCTTCCGCTGCCGGAATGAGCAGAACATCCAAACATGATTACAGATAAAATAATAAAAACAAAAAGTTGAACACGCATTTAATAAAATTTTGAGATGATCATTGTTAAGTTTTCACCAGAAGATACAACTGTAATTTATACTCTTCTATTTAAATTATCTTCGCTGCATGACGGAGAAAATTGTTATTCTTGATTTTGGATCCCAATATACTCAATTGATTGCAAGAGTAGTAAGAGAAGCCAATGTGTTTTGTGAGATCATTCCTTTCAATAAACCATTACCTCAGGATATTTCCATTAAAGGAATTATTCTTTCAGGGTCACCTTGCTCGGTAAATGAAAAGGATGCGCCTTTTGCAGATGTTTCCGCTATCGTTGCCAGTTATCCTGTGTTGGGCATATGTTATGGAGCGCAGTTAACTGCAAAACAATACAATGGTCTGGTAGAGAAAAGCGATAAACGGGAATATGGAAGAGCATCGCTGGCCATACATCGAAATGACAGGCTTTTAGAAGGTGTTAACCCGGTATCTCAGGTGTGGATGAGCCATAGTGATACCATTAAAAAGCTCCCCGAAGGATTTGAAATTTTAGGCAACACAGAATCGATTCCGGTTGCTGCGTTTCGTTACAATGATGCAGCCTTTCCTTTATATGGTTTACAATTTCACCCAGAGGTATATCACTCCGCAGAAGGGAAAATAATAATCAGAAATTTTTTGCTGGATGTTTGCAAATGCTCCGCAGACTGGACGCCTGCACATTTTATAACGGATAGCATTGCCGCACTTAAAGAACAGATTGGTGATAAGAAAGTAGTAATGGCATTGAGTGGCGGTGTTGACAGTACCGTTGCTGCAACGCTAATACAAAAAGCCATCGGCAATAATCTTTCAGGAATTTTTGTAGATAATGGTTTGCTTCGTAAAAACGAATTCAGTTTTGTAATGAACAGTTACAAAAAGCTCGGCCTCAACGTGACAGGCATTGACGCAAAAGAACATTTTTATACCAAACTCGCTGGCAAAATTCTACCCGAAGAAAAAAGAAAAACAATTGGTAAATGTTTCATTGAAATTTTTGACCAGGCAGCACATGAACTCACCAACATTGATTTCTTAGGTCAGGGAACTATTTATCCGGATGTGATAGAATCCGTTTCCGTTCATGGCCCATCGGTAACTATAAAATCGCATCATAACGTAGGAGGATTACCAGATACCATGAAATTAAAACTGGTAGAACCTTTACGGCTGCTCTTTAAAGACGAGGTTAGAAAAATTGGTTTGGAATTGGGCATCCCGGCAGAAATGATTGGCCGACATCCTTTTCCGGGGCCAGGACTTGGCATTCGTATATTAGGTGAAGTAACTGAGGAAAAGGTACAATTATTGCAAGAGGCTGATTTCATTTACACGGAGAATTTAAGAATTGCAGGATTATATGATAAAGTGTGGCAGGCAGGATCTATTTTATTACCGGTGAAGAGTGTAGGTGTAATGGGTGATGAAAGAACTTATGAATTTACGATTGCTTTAAGAGCAGTAACCTCTGTAGATGGCATGACGGCAGATTGGGCGCACCTGCCTTATGATTTTTTAGGAAAAGTAAGTAATGAGATTATAAATCAGGTTAAAGGGATAAACAGGGTTGTATATGATATCAGCAGTAAACCACCTGCTACTATAGAATGGGAATAAAATGATTATGAAAAAATTAAGTTGTTTTTTGTGTTGCTTTTTTTTGCTGACAACCGCATTTTCGCAGTCGGCAATGCTTCGTAATTATAAAATAGGAATTTTTGCTCCTGTTTATCTAGATTCCGTTTTTAATGAAGAAACTTATAAATATAATCGCAGTTTTCCGCGCTTCACTTTACAGGGACTTGATTTTTTTCAGGGCGCATTCATCGCATTGGACAGTTTGAAAATATACAATGGAAATGTTCAGGCTTCTTTTTATGACACCAAATCTTCAGAAGGAAACATTGCTTCCTTAATTTCAGGTAGATCTTTAGATTCATTGGATCTGATCATAGGCTCTGTAAGAGATAATGATTATTTGCAACTTTCTACATTTGCACTCCGACAGAATATCCCTTTCATTTCTGCGACATATCCAAATGACGGCGGGATAACAGGAAACCCGTTTACGGTGATCGTTAATTCAACACTTAAAGCGCATTGCGAAGCTATTTTTGGTTATCTGCTACAGGTTAATGGCAATGAAAAAATTTACTTATTAAAAAAAGAAGGATCGCAGGAAGAACGGATCGCAGGATATTTTAAATCTATAAATGATCAGGAAGGAAAACCATTATTAAAGATGGAAACCGTTCAGGTGAAAGATTATAATTTCAATTCGTTGATTAGCAAACTGGATTCTACCAGGGAAAATATTATCGTTGGTGGGAGTCTGGATGAAAATTTTGCGTCAGAATTAATTGCAGCATTATCTAAAGTGAAAAATAAAAAATGTAAAGTAATTGGCATGCCTAACTGGGATGGCTTTGCTACCGGAAAAAAATTCAGAGATTTCCCGGTTTATTTTACCACACCTTATTACAATTTTAAAAATGATATATTCAGCATGATGCTGAAAAATGCATATCTGCAGCTGTATAAAGGAAATCCTTCAGACATGGCTTACAAAGGATTTGAGATGGTATATATTTTCACTGATCTGTTAACCAGATATCCGGATAATTTTATGAGTCATCTCAATGACTATGGAACAAAAGTTTTTACCGATTTTAATTTTAAACCCGTATTCGGAAATTTGAAAAAATTATCGCCAGATTATTTCGAGAATAAACATTTGTATTTTATTAAAGCTGTGAATGGAAATTTTCAGGTAGCCTGGTAAGAAAGATTCGTTCTTTACTTAATTTGGAAAAATAAAAATTGAAAGAGGAAATAACGGGATCTCATTTACCACAAGTAGTATAAAAGGAAGGTGCTGAAGTTTTAGTGTTCTTTGTGTTGCCTTTGCTTTGTGTTTTAGTGGTTACATTTTTACTCTTCAATTGAAAAGGTTTCTCTCAGAAAAATCAAAAACCTCGTGTGCTGCCAGCACAAAAGACACAATTAATTATATTTCTTCCTGTCTGAAATCCATGTACCGACTCTGAGTATACTATGCACAACTGCCGATCATAGCTATTTGACCTATACGTACTTTTTCCCTTGATGGAAAAAGTACCAAAAAGATCCAGAAAGGAAATATATACCGGTCATTTCCTTTCGTTCAGCATTACTGATCATTTGTACATAGTAGACTGTGAAGTATATCAACGTTCTACGCTTTTACTTCGTTAACTATTGTATTATATTCAAAAAACTATTTTAAAATCTTCTACCTACCATAAAACCATGTACTAACGCTGAGTCTACTTTGCACAAGTGCCCATCATAGCTGTACAGACAAACGGGCTGTATATCGTTTGTCTTTGCCTTTTTTTGGTTCTTTTTTTTGCAGAAAAAAAAGAACGTTGGTTTTTGTGTAAACTCAAAATCCACAGAGCAAATAACCATAAAGAACACAATTAATAAAAGTTTAAAGGAACTCCGTTTTAAACCCTTTATGATTTTGAAACAGAGAATTCAAAGAATAAGGCACAAAGGTTTTTTCACATAGATTGAAACGATTCTCTAAGATCAATCAAACGCTGCGTACTTGGTGAACCTTTCACGTCCTCAGTACTATACCTTTTATGATTTCAACACAAAGCACAAAGGTTTTTCACCATATATAAATAAGAACAGAAAAACTAATTGCATAAAAAAGCCGCTGATGTACACCAGCGGCCTTTCCTATTTAAAATCTGGTATTTATTTTACGATCACCGATGCACTGCCCAGGCGTTTACCGCTGGCATCTTTTAATTCCACCATATAAATTCCGGTGTTCATGTTTCTCATATCCACATCCATTCCTTCGTATGTTCTTGCGATAGAATAGCTCTTCGTTAATACTCTTGCTCCTTTTGAATCATATACATTTATCATTCTTACCGTAGCACCACTCACAGGTCCA
>JANOAO010000023.1:0-126359 GCA_031411115.1 Bacteroidota bacterium | reverse complement strand
ACTTCTTGATTCAACTGCCTTCAACATGTTATGAAGTCCATTTGCTAACGGTATCAATAGACTTATCGCACTAAATTGAAACGTGTAGTTGCTTCGATGGATATTCATCCGTTGTTTTTGTGTCGTGCGATATTCATCCACAATTCAAAACTTATCTTGTTTCAATTTGACTTATATTATTCTCCATATTGAATCTTGCATAGTTCGCTGCTGAAGTCCTTCATCACGTTAAGCGTTCAATAGCGGATGAATATCGCGCCGCGAAAATCCAAAGGATGAATATCCATCGAAGCGGCAACACGTTTCAAATTATCTCGTTGAATCACATGATTCAGTTACCGTCGATAAGTCAAAATATCTGAAGGGTTTAATTTTACAAGTACGTCGCAGCTGAGCTGCCTATTCACAAAATCAATTTTAACCGTTGATATAAAATTATTCTGCAGTTGTCGGGTCAATAATTGTCGCCACTTCACTAACAGAATTAGCAGGAAACCCTCCTTGTTTTGCATGTTCACGAACCATTTCTTCATTTGGTGCTATGTAAACGCAATAGATTTTGTCGCCTGTCACATAGCTTTGAAGCCATTGGATTTGGGGACCCATACTGCTTAGTACTCCACAAGAGGTTTGAGAAATACCCTTTAATTGTTCCGGAGTTAATTTACCTGCTCCGGGAATTTCACGTTCAATTACATACTTTGGCATGATTTAATAATTTAATTCGCCTACTCATATGGCTTTTCGGTGTCGCCCCGTTTTTTGTGGTCGCTGGTCTCCACTCTTAATTTTTTGTCACTCGCAATAGTCAACGTAAAACCAAATTATTGATGGTTTTTATTTCTGTCTGCCTACTGTGTAATGTCGTTAAAACTTGCACTTCTAGTATTGCCGAAGCATTAGGTTTTTACCGAAATATAAAAATAAAAGAGCTAACTTTATTACAAGAACAATAAAAAGATATAGAAATACAAGAAATATTCGTAAATACTCAACCAATTACGCTTGTTTTTAATTTGATCTAATCTAGTTTAGGAAATCGAAGTATAAATTCCCTGCCGGGCTATAAGGCAAATAATTAGTTAAGAGCAAAAATTCATTGCGCTTATATTTAAAACAAGCTGTGCAAATTAATTACTGAAACCTTCACAGGCCCTTTTTGCCCTGAATAATCTTGTGCGCTGCTGAATAAATAATCCTCGGCTCTTCCAACCAGTCCTGCTTCAACAGGATTATTACGAATGTACAGAATTTTTGACAGCGTAAAATTCGGGCTATATATTTCCATTGCATGATTTTTATACTGCCACACTTGCATTGAAGATTTCTTCTTTTGTTTTTCGCCACCGGCTTTAAACAGATCTAGCATCCATCCGCTTCGACTCTCTGTGGATGTGCGAAAGTCCTTGATCAACATTGCGCCTGTGAATTTCTTAAAGTCACGTATGATGTCGCTTAAATTCCCTTCTCTTGCTCTTGCAATCATGTGCATATGACTTGACATAATTACATAGGCGAATATTTCTAATCCTTTTACGTCAACGCAATAGTTAAGACTGTCACATAAAATTTGTTTGTGTTCTCTTCTTATAAAAGCATCCGCCCATTCCACTGCTGTAGGAGTTAAAAAATAAGCTGAATCTTGCTTGTGAATTTGATATGCATATGACATTCAGCAAAAAGAATTTCTGAAATTATTTTTGACAACCAATAAATATAATTTGCATTTATAGATTCAGCAGAACATTCCGGCAATCGGAGTTATTGTCTGCGGTGAAAAAAAATGCTAATTGTTTTTCCATCTTCCTAATCGCTTCATCCCTCTTGTAAATAACCAAGCGAAGAATTTTGAGTGCCCGCCTTCAATCATTTTTTGTTTGTTCAATTCTTGTAATTCTTTTACATTATTTCCTTTATAAGTGAATTCGCCTTTTTCGAAGCAATAAGAACAATACATTTTGCTGACACTTCCATCGGCATTTGTTCCTCCAACTTTTGGGTCTCGTTTTAAAGGCATTCCACAAGATTGGCAATTTTTAAAGTCGTTTTTCATGCAAATATTTGTTATTTGTTAGTCACTTTCAAGTTTGCAATGTCGTTTGTTCGGAGCATTAAGGTTACGCATAACGGACAAGGAATTAAAGCAGTAATTTTTTGAAGGGTTAGAACGCTGTACTTTCTCCGCAAAAAGATTGCGCCAATAATGCTCTCTACAATTCCTTTTTTCTCCGGCGCAAGCTTTTTGCAAAACGCAGGATGCTTATTACTTGCACAAACTTAACTAACGGAAACTTCCTTTCAAAAAATTATTTCTTTTAATTTTAATGTTAGTGGCTTGCAAGCTCTGGGATTGAAATTGATTCTTCAATTAGTTTTCACTTGGAAATGTAAGTTATTTGATGTTTATTCTAAATCTGGTTTAAAAAATAACCGATCTTTGCAACTAAATAACTTTAAATTAAATGACTATGTATTCGAAATGGAAAAACTTGATCTTGGTATTAGGGATTGGCCTCTCTATGGTTTTTGTAAGTTGCACTAAAACTCCGGAAGCTTGTTTTGTTACTGATAAAGGAAGTGCCAATATGAAAGTGAATGAGGAAATACAATTCGACGCAAGTTGCAGCAGAGATGCTGACAGCTATTCCTGGAGCTTTGGGGACGGGACGACGCAATCAGGTTATTTAACAAAGCATAAATACCCAAATGCAGGAAGTTATACTGTAATATTAACTGTAAATCATAGTAGTAAGTCCGCTACCTTGAGAAAGGAAATCACTATTGTCAATTAAAATGGACTGTTGATTTTGCTTGCCGCTAACGTTTGGCAGCTTTGCGAAGTGGTGGAAATCGAAGCACAAATATTCAGTTTTGCACAAAGTTCAATCGAAGAACTGCCGTTGAATTTAGCGCTGAACCCGCCATTTTGCCAAACTGCTGTTAGCGGTTCGTTGTTTTATTTTGTTGCTTGTATCCATTCAGTTACGATGTCAGTCAGTTCTGCTTTTCCATTTTCAATATCTTGCATACTTTTAAAAGTTACAATTGCTCGGTCATTTTCTTTCCAAACTAACATTTTACTTTTATTCGCAATTAATTTGTCTTTGGGTTGTGTCTGCTTTTTAGCTCCTCTATGAAAAATAAGTTGGACTTGTTTTGTTGGAGGTTGAATTCTCATTGTAATTCTGTCTTCATTGTCAAAGCAATAGTTTGGCCCATTCCATTTTATATTTTCGGTCAAAGCGGAGTTTGCAGATAAAATAAAAATTCTTAATTGCGCAATTTCATTTCTAAATGGATGTTTTTGTTCGTCCAAAAAGTCTGTTACTTCGGTGTTTATATTGATTTTAGTTGCCATAGATTTATCTTTCAGTTGTCCGTTTAACTCCATCTATTATTGCTGTTTCAAGTATGTCAATATTTATATCTTTTAGTGTTTTGAATTTGATGCAATAACCTGTTACTTTTGCTTTACCTATTGTTTTCCCGTAGGTGTCAGGCAAATACTTTTTGTCTTCAATGCCCATTATATAAACTGAAATTCCTGTCGTGTTTGCACTTATACCGATTTGATAAAACTCTTTGGTCTTACCGTCAGCATATTTTATTGTCAAAAGTCCATAGCCAATATTAGGATTTGTAACAATTTTCCCTTTGTCGTCTTTACCGTCTAAAAACCATAATTTACATTTTGGAAATGCGGTAAGTATACGTTTATCCAAAGCTTCAATGTCTGAACGTTTTGTTTCAGGTTGAGAAGCAATAAAATTTTTGATATGTTCTTGAATATTCATTTTTGTCTTGTTTAATGTGTCGTTTTACAATGACCGCTAACCGTTTATGTTTACGCACCCATTGCGTTTATATTATGATTTGGGCGACTTTGAGCAACTATTTCATTTATTCGGTTGGATGTGGGAGTATGATTTCTGTCTTTAAACAATACTCATTACTTTTTTAAAATACGAAAATCATTTATTATTAAATTTAACTATTCAGTATTTATAAATTTTGCAACAAACTTTATTACAAGAATAATAAAAAAACATAGAAAAACAAGAACTATTCGTAAATACTCAACTAATTACGCTTGTTTTTAATTTGATCTAATCTTGCTTTAGTTATCGAAGTATAAATCCTCATCAACTAAAATACTTTGTAAACATTAACCTTGAAAGGTATATTTTTAGTAGCGCCACCTTCAATATACCAAAAGACTCTTCAATATAAATTCTTATTTGTATTAATTATCATTTCACCTGGCCAGTAAGGAGAAATTGGAAAGCAAAAAACATTTAAAAGCATCAGCTAGAAATTTAATTGCATATAATTTTGTTTTCTTTCTCTTGCTTTCAAATTTCATTTATTTAAAATTAATTATTACATTTATACTTTCATTTACATTCAAATCTTTTCATTTTGTTTCACCAAACAAAAAAAATATTCACTAATCAACTTCGCATCACCACAAATTATTTTTATAGATAATTATTTTAGTAAGAAATAGTTATTTCCCCTATGGTAATCCCACTCAGCTTAAAGTGTCTTCGCGAGGAATATTATTTTCCGTACCTTCAATGCAAATTCCTCCAATGAAAAACCTCCTAACCATTCTTGCCATTATTATTTGTTTTTCTGTTAGTGCCCAAGTCGAACCGATGCAATGGCAGTCGCAAATACCAACTAGCTACGACTATAACGACATGCAAGTCCTATCAAGCAACACCATCGTTGCAGTTGGATTAACAGGAAGCTTTATCCGTTCGGATGATGACGGTGTGAATTGGAAATTTATTTGGACAGGTTCGTTGTCACAGCTTACGGGTGTTGATTTTGCAAACAGCAATATTGGTTATGCATGTGGTAATGGAAATAAATATTATTATGAGCAGGGATTCTTGACAAAGACTGTTGACGGTGGCGATACGTGGAACGCAATTACTATTCCTTTCGCTGCGAATTTTTCTGACTTAGAATTCTTAAGTGCTGATACGGGTTGGGTTTGTGGCGATAGCGGAAAAGTGTTTCGTACATTCAATGGTGGTGTTTCATGGGACAGTCTGCATTTTAGCACAACGGAAATGTCGCGATCGATCGTGATGGTAAATGCAGATACCGGTTTTGTTGCAGGTGAAACCGGAATGCTGTTCCGTACATTTGATGGTGGGAACAGTTGGTCAAGTTGTCCGCCAGCAACATCTAACAATATTAATTCGCTTTTCTTTTTAAATGGTCGCACGGGATGGTGTACTGCAGATAATGAATTGATCTATCGAACCGACAATAGTGGTGATACATGGACGCGCCAATTGAATGGTGGCGGAACATCGCCGGTAAATTCTGTTTTCTTTGTTGATTCATTACACGGGCATGCATTGTCGACAGCTTTTTATTATCACACTTCGAATGGCGGACTAACTTGGCAGACAGAAAATCAAACGTATCACTACAATTTTACTATTGCATTTTCGGATTCTTTGAATGGATTTATTTCCGGGTCGGTTGGGAATATTCAAAAAACAGTAGATGGCGGAAATACTTGGGTTGATATTGCTGCGGAAAATAATTTTTATCATTTCAATAATATTCAATTCACGGATGCAGTAACAGGATTCACTGTCGGCGAACATGGAAAAGTAAAGAAGACAATCAATGGCGGACAAACTTGGACGTATCTTCCGACGTCTTCACTTTATGATTTCAATGATCTGTTTTTTCTGAATAATAATTTGGGATATATTGTTGGACAAGGCGGAGCCGTGAAAAAAACTACGAATGGCGGAACAACCTTTAGCGATGTAAACACAGGAACTACAAAAGCATTGTATTCGGTATTTTTTCTCAATGCAAATACAGGATGGGTATGTGGCGATGAAGGTGTAATTTTTAAAACTACAAATGGAGGTACAAGCTGGACTCCGCAAACTCTTCCTTCGTTTACATATTCTGCATTTGATATTGTTTTCACCGATGCCATGACGGGTTACATTGGAAGTTGGGCAAATAGAATTTATAAAACAACAGATGGTGGAACAACTTGGAATACAATTCCAAATCTTCCGTCTGTAAATAGTATTCGTAAGTTACAATTTTTAAATCCTGATACAGGATGGGCGACTTCTGAGTATGGCAACATTATGAAAACTACAGATGCAGGAGTAACATGGACTATTCAAAATAGTTTTTGTTTGTCACCTGCAAGTGCATTTCATTTTATCGATGCACAGAATGGTTTTGTTGGCGGAGGTACGGTAAACTATAATTGCAAATTATATCGTACGCGCGATGGCGGTTCAACTTGGGAAAACACAGATCTGCCATACGGTTATAGCATCAAAGGTTTGTGGATGACCGATACAAATCGTGTTTACATTTCCGGGGAATATGGAACAATCCTTCTTTATGGAGATACAAGTAATTTGAGTACAGAAATTTCTTTGATTGCAAATACAGAAAATAAAATTGTATGCTATCCGAATCCTGCTTCTGATTTTGTTGAGGTAAAATTTCCGGAGCATTATCGTAATGAAGAGTTGTTTCTTTATAATTCTACAGGGCAATTGATCAAGAGAATATTAAAAGAAAAGACCAGGATTGATGTTTCAAAGTTGGCTACAGGGATTTATTTTGTGAGAGCAGGGAAAAAATTAGGGCGATTTGTCAAGGAATAGTAAATTTGATTTTTAGTGATATTACATTATATTTGGGCTATGACAGCGCTTAATTCGGTTTTGCAAACATTAAGAGATTTGAAACCTGAACTTGAAAAAAGTTATGGTGTAAATTCAATTGGTTTATTTGGATCAATTGTTAGGGATGATTTTTCCGAAACTTATAGCGACATAGATATTATTGTTGATTTTTCTAAACCTGTAGGAATTGAATTCATAGATTTAGCCGATTTTCTAGAATCAAGAATGAAAAGAAAAGTTGATTTGGTTTCCAAAGACGGTGTAAAAAAAATATCTGATTCAGATAGAAAACGAGATCATTTATGTCTAGTAGGCAAACACTTTTGCCATTATTTTGGTATTGATTTTAACATTGTTTGACAAATTAAAGAAACCGTACTTATGGATATCGTAGAGAAACTAAGGCTTATTAAATAAAATGAGCGACTTGATATTAATAGTAAAAACATAGCAAATTATTTTCTTAAATATTAAAAATGGCAACATCAACGAATGCTCAATTACTTTCTATGAGTGGACCACGCAATCTATGTCCAAATAAACTTGTAGGACACCCGACCAATAAGCTGACACAAAAATGTTTGGAAATTTGTTGGGGAATAGAATATTTGGTTTTCGTGAGTATTGGAGGAGCATTATTTTTATACAAGGGATAAATTCAGCAAACTAAAGCAAACCAATATGAGAATTCTTCTATCAACATTTTCTCTACTTCTAGCATTCTTCATTTCAGTCGGACAAATTCCTGATGCGAAAATCGAAAAGGATTATATTAAAGTAACAGGGGAATCTGAAATGCAAATTGTGCCTGACGAAATTTACGTGAGAGTAATTATCCGCGAACGTTACGAAGGTCGTGTAAAAATTACAGTTGATAGTATTGAACAACAAATGAAAATTAAATTGGCAGAGTTAGGAATTGATTTGAAGAATATTACTCTATCAGAAGCAAATGCTGATTATGTCCGGGTACGTTGGACAAAGAAAGACCTTGTTACCAGCAAAGACTACATGCTAAAACTTGAAACAGCTGCACAAGTAAGTCATGTGTTTGAAGAGTTTTCTAAAATGGATGTATTTGATTTGAGTATTAATAGAGTTAATCATTCGAAACTTGAAGAATTAAAGAAAGAAGTTAAAATAAATGCAGCTAAAGCAGCTAAAGATAAAGCTTCTTATTTGCTAGCAGCAATGGGACAGCAGATCGGCAAAGCGCTGATTGTTGAAGAAGTGAATCCTGAAGTAGTTGCAAGTAATTATGGAGCTTTAAATATTAGAGGCAGTCGTTCCGATGCTACATCATATTATGTTAAAGGTGAGAAAGTGAGTGGTTTTGCAGATGAAGTTTCGTTTAGTAAGATCAAATTGGAATATAAAATCAATGCTACATTTGAAATAAAATAATTTAAGCCTTATCTCAATAATTAATGACAGACACCTGGACTGATCGTTGGAATCAGCGATATAGCAAAGAAGAATTTGCATACGGTGAACAGCCGAATAATTTTCTGAAAGAACAATTGGAAAATGTTGAACCGGGTGCTATACTTTTTCCGGCAGAAGGCGAAGGGCGAAATGCAATCTTCGCAGCTAAACTTGGTTGGAATGTTTTTGCATTTGATATAAGTTCAGAAGGAAAAAATAAAGCGCTTAGCCTTGCAGCCAAGAATGATGTTAAAATCGATTATCAAGTGGGCGAATTGCAAACGTTGAATTATCACGACGAACAATTTGATGCCATTTCTTTGATCTATGCACATTTTCCTTCTGAAATAAAATCAGCAATGCACAAATCGCTTAACAATTATTTACGTAAAGGCGGATTGATTATTTTTGAAGCTTTCAGTAAAAATCATCTTGAGTATTTAGCGAAGAATGAGAAAGTTGGTGGGCCAAAAGAAATAGAAATGTTATTTTCGGTCGATGAAATCAAATCTGATTTTAGCAACTATGATATTTTGCAATTGGAAGAGAAGGTGATTGAATTGAAAGAAGGGGAGTTTCATAATGGAGAGGGATCTGTGATACGATATGTGGGGAGGAAGAAATAAGTAAAAAAATGAAACATGGATTACATGGGGAAAAATTTGAGAAACACACAAAAAACGAAATTAGCCGTTAAAAAATCATCGTAATCAACGAGATCTGCGGGCAATATTTTAACACAAATACACAAGTAGCAATTGAAATCACACATACAAAGAAACACTACAGTGTTAGTGCCATTGATTGGCATTATTGTTTTTGTCATTCTGTATGTTGTAGCAGCTATGTTTTATCCGGGTGGATCAAGTGCAGATATTACTGCGGTAGGGTTTAATTGGAAACAAAATTATTGGTGCGACCTAACGGGAAGCCTTGCAAAGAATGGAGCGGTGAATTCTGCAAGGCCAATTGCATTGATCGCATTGATAGGATTATATTCAGGACTCTATAAAAATAAGTTGACTAAACTTTTATATTATGGAATGTTTTGTTTGGGATTGATTTTACTCAATTACTTTATTTATCAAACTAAAATCCTTTTACCAATTCTTCCAATAATTCAGAAAACAACTTTCGGGCTATTTTTATTATGGATCGGGATGATAGATATTTATCTTTATAGGATTTCAAAGTTGGACATTCGATAGAATTGAATATTGAGAGTTAGAGTATGGAAAGCAGAAACGGGCTAGTTGATTTTTTTCCTACACTAAGATTTACTTATTTTTTAGCTCAAGAACACCTAGAGGTTCTCGTTTTAAACAGTTCCATTTATTTATTACTTTAGCCCAATATTAACCACTTACTATCAATTCGGGCAACAGTATTTCAAGTTTGAAAAATATAGGTAAATTAATATCAAATCCGTTCTATAATATAGTCTGAGCAATTACATTTTTAAATAATGAAAATAAATAACATTATCATAGTAGGATTAATCTCCATCCTCGCTTCTTGTAAGAAGGAAAAAGTGGAATCTAATGTAAATCCAATTATCTCAACTCAAATCTATCCACTAAAAATTGGCAACCGATGGGACTGGAGAAAAATAAGTTATGGCACACCAAATGACACTACTTATAAACCAATCTCAATAACCGGAGACACGCTCATCGGCCTTGATCACTGGTATTTAGAGCAAGAGTATCCACTTCCTCCGACTTTGATTGCTAATAGAAGTGACGGGTTCTATATTTATTGTAGCTCAGCGAATATGGGAAAATTGTATTTGAAATATCCTGCTCAATTGAATGACAGTTATTCGCAAGATTGTTATAATGACAGCATATTTGTTTTGTCTATTGATACAACCATCACGGTAGCTGCCGGTACATTTAACTGTTATCATTATTTGGTACATGGAATTGGTAGTCCCGACGAGAGCCATGTTTACGCTTCACCCGGGATTGGGACAATCAAATCACAGCATTATTTTAGTAATTTTCTTGCCTATGAATTTGAATTGATGAGTTACTCATTGAATTAAAATTTAGGTTTCGTTAACTATTTATGGAAAACGTTCTTATGTGTATCTATGAATTGGGATATTCTATAAAGTCCACCCAAGGCAAATTTGCCAATCGATAGCACTAAAATTTTGGTGGTCGGTCAATGGACAATAAACCGTTTTTAAAATCATCAATAATGAAAAGAACAGAAATTTTACTACTCCTAATTTTATGTGTTGCAATTTATTCATGTGATTCTCGACGAAATGTAGTAGAAGAGAAAAGCGTACAATCTGCAGCGGCGATTTCACTTTCAGAACCACCACCGCTCGATGCAAATGCTGAATTTTCGCCACCTTCGGTATCAGGAGAAGAGGTTGATTCAAAGACTGAAGTAATTCCGGATAAAACAATCGTTGATAAGAAGAAAATTATTAAGGATGGGAACATTTCGATTAAAACAAAAGACATTGCAGGAAGTAAAAAAGGAATTGACGAATTGTTAAAATCGTTGAACGGATATTATGAAAGCGAAGATCTTCAGAACAATGATCAGGCAACATTTTATAATTTGAAGATAAGAGTTCCATCAAACAATTTTGAGAAATTGATTTCAACTGTTGAAAATGGGAAAGATGAAGTAGTAAGTAAAAATATCCAAGCTAGAGATGTTTCGGAAGAATATGTTGACATAGAAAGCCGCCTTGTAAACAAAAGAGAATATTTAAAGCGGTATAAAGAATTGCTTTCAAAAGTAGCGTCCGTAAAAGATATTTTAGCATTGCAGGAAACGATTAGAAATCTCCAAGAAGAAATTGAAAGTAAAGAAGGGCGATTGAGATATCTGAGTGATCAGGTTTCGTATAGTACACTGAATCTTAATATCCATCAAGGGAAAGAGTTTGTTTTTAAACCGCAGGAGAAGGATAGGTTTTCAGAAAGAGTTAAAAAATCTTTGAGCGGTGGATGGACAGCAATTGTTGAATTTTCTATTTTCATGATTACAATTTGGCCAATTATCATTTTAGCAATTGTTTCTTACTTTATAGTTAGAAGATCGAAAAGGCAACGTAAAAATTAAAATAGCGATTGATTGGAAAAGCCGTTCCAATTAATGTGTGAATTATACAATTCATTTCTTTAATTAAATAGTTTTCGTCCTATTATTAGTATTCACCTTTGCCATATAACTTCTAATATTTTAATTTCATTAGAAGTTTTATTTACAATTAGGCATTGATAACAATACGATAAATTGACGGATGAAAAATGAATTTAGAAAAATAGTTCTGCTCCTGATTTATTTGACAGGAGTAAGCACTATTTTATTTGCGCAAGCAAATTATAAAATTGCTGAGTCGAAAGAAATTGAGATGAAATTGTCAGGTACATCAACCTTACATGATTGGGTGATGAATACCAACACAGTTTCCGGAGAAGCGAAGTTTGATTTTATGGAAGGAAGCAACAGTCAGCTAACCTCACTCGAATCTTTGTCTTTCTCATTGATTGTTCAAAATTTAAAAAGTGACAGCAAAGGTTTAGATAAAAATGCATACAAGGCATTAAAAACGAATAAATATAAAAACATTTTTTATCTACTCACGACAGCGATCATTTCACCGATTTCTGAAAATAAATACCTTCTAAAAACAGAAGGAGAGCTTACAGTTGCCGGTGTTACAAAGAAAATTTATATGGATGTAAACTGTTTGATCAATGCAAACGGAACAATTACGTGCAATGGCAAATATAAATTAAACATGACCGATTACCATGTTAAACCGCCGTCATTTATGTTTGGAGCAATGAAGACGGGAGATGCTATTACACTCGATTTTAATATGGTTTATATAAAACAACCTAAAATATAATTTACACTCTCTAAATCTACATAGCCTAAAATGAAAATTAAACTGCTTCTAATTCTTTGCTTCGCATCTGTAGCTTTGAAAGCACAACAAGGATCACTGCAATTTAGCCGTGCAAATGATAAAACGGGATTGAATGTTTTTGAACCTACAAAGACCGATACAATTCCCTTTACAGGACTAAAGGTAAAAGTAGGTGGAAATTTTACGCAAGACTTTCAGGGCCTTAGTCAGGTGAACAATGCAGCTGCAGTTTATAATGCAGATAGCCTGAATCTAAACAAACTCATTTCTCTTAAAAATGGATTTAATTTGGCTATGGCCAATTTAAATGTAGATGTTCAATTAGAAGATGGTATTCGAATGAATCTTACTATGTATTTGTCAACACGTCATCACGAGGAAACATGGGTAAAAGGTGGTTACATTCAATTTGACAAATTACTTTTTTTGAAAAGCGATGCAATTGATAACATCATGAAAAATGTTACAATTAAAATTGGTGATTATGAAATTGATTATGGTGATCAACATTTTCGCAGAAGCGACGGAGGAAATGCAATTTACAATCCATTCGTAGAAAATTATATAATGGATGAATTTACTACTGAGATTGGTGGTGAAATATATTACCATCCTTTAAATGGGTTTATAGCAATGGTTGGAATTACTAATGGAGAACTTAATCCAACAGTTATAGCTCCAACTAAAATTGATTCAGCAACTTCAGAAGTAAACAAATATTCACCGGCATTTCATGGGAAATTGGGTTTCGACAAACAGATGAATGAAGATCTAAGATTTAGATTAACCGGTTCATTTTATTTAGTGCAGAGTGCAAACAGCAATACATTATTTGGCGGTGATAGAACGGGTTCTCATTATTTCTTTGCAATGGAGAATACGCTAGCCACATCAGATGGAAATGCATTTTCAGGACGATACAATCCGCAATTCAGAGAGCAAGTTTCAACATTTATGATTAACCCTTTTATTAAATGTAAAGGCCTAGAATTATTTGGCACCTATGAAATTGCAAAAGGAAGATTAATTACCGAGCGCGATATGCGAACTGCCACACAATATGCTGTTGATCTGATTTGCCGATTCCCTGAAGGAAAAGAAAATTTCTGGGTTGGTGGACGTTACAATTCGGTAACAGCAACACTTCCTTTCAATCCGGTTGACATAACGATCAATCGTGTAGTTGGGTCCATTGGTTGGTTTATGACGAAAAATATAATGATGAAAGCTGAATATGTAAATCAGGAATACAAAAAATTTGTATCGACTGATATTCGTTCAGGTGGAAAGTTTGATGGGTTTATGATAGAAGCCAGTGTGGGTTTTTAATATACCTGGATAAAATTTCATGCGTTAAAATAAAGAGAATTCTTTCAACGCATGATTTGTTTAGAAAGTCATTACTAAATTATAACAATTCTTATAACACCTTCAATTGAATTATTATTTGAAATAACTTTCCCAATGTAAATTCCTTTTGGAAGTTCATTTGTTGAAATTGCAGTGATGTTAGAAGTTATTTTAATTTCTTTGATCAAAACACCAATATTATTGTAAAGAGATAGGCTTACATTGTCTTTTGGGATTTCTTTTAGCTCAATTTGAAATTGATCTTGAGTAGGATTTGGATAAACATTTATGGCATTAACTCTTTGATTCGAAATAATTGGTGAATTCAGAATCACATTTGTTGACCAAATACCTTGTGCCGCACCACTAGCGAAAAGCTGATTGTTGTGAATAATAAGTGAGGTAGGATAGAAAGGCATTGGACCTTGAATTAGTCTATACCATGAAATTCCATAATCAGAAGAGGCATAAATTCCAAATCCATTACAATATCCGATCAAGTCGTTTCCACTTTGGATGATTGAATTTGGACAAACTTTTCGTCCAGCACCATCAATCGGTAAACCAATCATCGATGAACCGATCCATGTTTGCCCGGAATCAGCACTTACACTCAAAGCATCATAACTTGAAACAAGAAGACAGTTTCCTGCAGTTAAAATCTTGAATGGAAAAGCAGACCCTATTCCGCCAATGGAGCAGTATTTATAAATCCAGTTTTGGTCGGTGGAATCTAGCTCATAAACAAAACCATCTATTGAAGATGAGTAAACATGTCCACTAAGTGTTGCTAAATTTCCAATACCGCCCGAGTTAGTGCCACAAGTTGTACTGTTTTGTGGCAATGTTGTGATTGGATTCCAGGTGACACCAAAATCATCACTATAGTAATATTGACCCCACGCGGCGACTATTAAGCGATTATTTTTTCTGCAGATATAATTTAATGGATCAAATACCAGTGGCCCGCCTAAGAAATTCCAGGTTTGACCTCCATCATAACAACTGTATAAAAAGGAATTGACTCCATACAAAGTATCTCCATATATAAGTAAATCGTTACTTAAATACGACGAAGGATTACTATTCATCAGCTGCCATGACAGGGCATCATCTATACTTCTGAAGAAACCCGTCCTCGTCGGAAAATAAATAATGCTGTCAGAATTGTAAAGTGTACCGCTAGATTCATAAATACCATTGCGAGATAAATAAGATGAATCATTTGCAATAACATAATGATACAATTCACCGGAATAATGAACTGCAAGAATTTCCCCATTCAAAATTGGAAGGGTCAGATAATAAGTATTATACTGATATGGACTATGAGTAGGATTCCAGGTTGCACCGAGATCTGCAGAAACAAAGAAGTTATCTAGTGGATCATTATAAAATAGAGAGTCGTTATACACAAGTAATTTGAAGTTGAGTACACTATCAATAGTAATTACAGGATTCCATGTTTGACCGAGATCGTTGCTTCGAATAATATCATAATAACCCGGAGTGACAGATGATTGACTTGTGAAAATAATTGAATCAATCATCACTGTGATATTGTTTGAATTGAAAGGAGTGAGTTGCATACTGTCAAGTGGAGACACAAACATATTGGTCCCGGAACCATTATAAGTATATACAAAAAAATAGTCTTTATAAAATGAGGTTCCGCTAAAAGTTCCTGAAGGCATATTGACAAGTGACCAACTAAAACCGAAATCAGAAGAGTAGAATAACTTGTCTCCAGTGTCAGCGTAGAGCGAATGGCCGTGTATATGTAGGTCAACATCCATAATGTTGAATAGAGTGTCGGCATTTGTCCAAGTTAGTCCGCCATCAAAACTTGTCGTAATATATGAATCGTAATAAGGAACTCTATCAGTTGTGGGTGCATAAGCAATAACAATAGTATCTGCATAAGCAACTATGGAGGAGATGTGTTCGTTTTGAAGAATGGAAGCAAGTTGCCAGGTAGCGGCTTCGTCTGTACTTAAATAAAGTCCACCATAGGTTCCGAGAAGAATACCTAGAGAAGTTCTAACAAATCCCGAAGACGTGCAACCTTCAGGGCTATTTAGTTTTGTCCATTGAGCATTTGAACCAAGCTGTGTTAAAATTAAAAAAACAAAAAATAAATATATTTTCATGTCAATTTATTTTGAATTCATCAATGCTCTATAATAACCTTAGATCTCAAAACATTTCCTGCAATTTCATATTCGAGAATATAAATTCCTGATACAATTTTTTCAGTATTGATAACATAACTATTATCGTTTAATTCGTTTTCATAAATCTTCTTTCCTTCAATGTTTTTCAAAACAACGTTTTTAATTTTAAAGTCTGTTGAAACTATATTCAATGAATTGCTTGCCGGTAAAGGATAGATATTGACAGAATAATTGTGCATTAATTCCTCATTAGAATTTAACGAACTTATATTAATCGGATTGGATATAATTTTAACGGGAATTGTATATCCACCTTTAGAAATAATATGGATCAATGGACACTGATCAAATGTGCCTGGGTAGTAATATTGCCAAACAGCACCTCTAATTGTTCCTATTGTATCTCCGGCAACCATTACATTATTGTGATCTTTTCTGCTGACAGCAACTCTTGCATGATGATATTCATTAAAATTTTGTTTAGAATATAAATTTGAAATACTGTCGCCCATAAAATATGGTTTTAAATCTAATACGAGTGAATCGGATTGTATAGTGCCACAAGCAACACTATACTCAATTGAAAAAGCATACATGCTGTCAATTGGAATTAAAGAGCTACCAAGTATTACGTCAACAAGAATCGAATCACCTTGACTTAAAAAGGCATTTCTTGCAATGAAAGAAACTTCAACTCCTGAAGGATCAAAATGATGAGGCCAGGAACCGGAAAAATTATCGTATGCAATTGTAAAATCGAATGGATCAATAACACCATTAAAATTCGCATCGAGTGATTTATAGTTCAATCCATTTTCAAATGAAGAAGACCAATCGGCAGAAAAAACATATTTCGAAGTGTAAGATCCAAAATTTATATCATCGGTGCCACTAGAGTCGCCCATTGCGGCAGCAATATAAACTGCATCATCATAAAAGTGAATCAACAAATCCAAATCTGCATCGCCACTATAATAAAAACTAGTAGAGTCTACGGAGCCTCGGCCGGTCTCATCAAGTTTGATTAACATTGATGAGCGTTTAAAGACTCCCGAATACGGTGTGAATGTCGGAAAGTAACCACCAATTAGTATTGAACCATCCAATAAAAATTTGTTTATAGTATTTCCAACACTAGAGCCAGTATAGAATCGAGGGTTACTATTTAAACTATTTTGTGAAACAATATTTCCTGATGAATCTAATACAGTCAGATTGTTTCCAGAAATAAATGCAAGAGCATCATTTTTTCCGGCAAGATATAGTCTTCCTGAAAATGTAGAGCTTTTAGTCCAGATCAAATTTCCGGTTACAGGATCAATTTTTATTAGTGATCCTCCATTTCCATAAATAATATTTTCATTTGCGTCAATAGTATTTACGGAAGGAATTATTGTACTCCACACTATTGTACTATCGATGTTTAATCGAGAAATTATATTTCCGTTAATTCGAAGTACATCGCCATTCATAAATACCTTACTTCCAAAATCGAAACCTGGATAAGGTGTGCCGGCATTTAATTTTTGAATTTGACCGTTTAAAATTATTATATATTCGGTATTAGAAAATTGATAAGCATCTGTAATGACATCAGGGTCGTTCCAGGTAAAAACAGATGTGTAGTTTCCGTTTTTATCAATTTTATTTAAGGAAGACTGGAAAACAAGAAAGGAATAATTCTCATGTCGGCTGATGAAGGTACAACCACTATCAGGAGATAGCCTTATACTATATGCATTGTTTTTACTAGTGCTTGTTTGACCTGCAGCTAAAATCGACCGAAGTATGTTGCCAAGACTGTCCATCAGATATATCGTTTGACTACCATCCAGATAATCTTTATTTAGAACCCAGTATTTTCCGTCAGGGCGTAATATAATATCTGAAGGGCCAACAGGTATGCCGTCAGTTCTGTATGAGAAATATCCACCGCCATCATAGAATAGAGATTTAATCCAAGTAGATTGAAGTTGTGCGCTGCAATAATTTGTATTGAAGAAGATGAAGAATGTACTTATGAGAATTAGATTTTTCATAGTTGTATTAATAGTTGAATGAATGTAGTAAAATACGTTATTCAACAGTTGAAAATTTGGTTAATGAATGAAATTATAGTGTAGATACATCCGTTTAATACATAATATTGAATCAGATTTAGAATGAATGAATTTGTATTAGTTTTATTAAAAGATAACTAATGCTCAAGGCCTCGCAACCATCCTCCCCACATTATTCTCCCCAACTGAAAAATCCACCGACTCAATAAAATTATCCCCTGTGAGGTCTTGCGATTTATAACCGGACGAAAAAAGGAATGCTTCATTTACAATATTTGTATTGTCTGCAAGATCGATCACACCATTCTGATCAACATCCCCGCTGAGAATTGCAAAATTTCCATCGCCTAAATCTTTTGCATTGTTTGAGAATGTCTTTGAAATGGAATTTGCGAATGAATAATTTATACTTGTTCCGGAAAAAAGAATTGGAGTCGCACTCCAGGTTTCTAAGGCGTTTCTGTGTTTTATAACAACGTAATAGTATACTTTTGAAATTGGTGGAGTGAACGTATAATAGCAGTTTCCATCAGTTCGCAGAATTTGCTTAGAGGTGAAAACTACATTTCTTGCCAAACTTGTATCACGAAGTTCAATTGTAATCGTATCGCAATATGTAGGATAAGTAATTGAATTTATTGTTGCTCGCATTTGCGAAGCGCCCAAGTAAAATCCTTCAATAAATAAATTCAAGTTCAGTGTTAGCGGACAAATTGTTACGGTCAGTGCAGTTGATGCACTCACTGGATTTGAAGAAGCACATACTTGATCTGGAATCATTGTGCATTTCACGGTGTCTCCATTTTCTAGTTGAGATGTACTAAAAACACTGGAAGTTATTCCTGTTGTTATTCCATTGACTTTCCATTCGTATATTGGTGTTGTACCTCCATTCACAGGGATTGCATTGAAGGTTGCATTTGTTCCGGCGCAAATTGTATTTCCGGATGCAGCATTTATTCCTAGAGAAACATTTACTGTCGACTGCAATGCAGGAATAGTAATTGTTGCAGTTGTTTCACATGTTGCAGCATCAGTGATATCAACAACATATATTCCTGCGGGAATATTGGTAAGCGAATTGAGTGTAGAATTATTTACTTGCCAATTGTATGTAAATGGTCCACCATTACCACCGGAAACAGAAGTAAGCGAAATGCTTCCATTCGTACTGGCCGCGCAAGTACTCGGAACTACATTTTCAATGTAAGTAATTTGTGGATGTTGTTCAATAATTGGATTTGGAAAAAGTGTTCGCGTACATCCATTCGAACTTGTTACAATAACGGTATATGTTCCTGCAGGAAGATTATTAATTGTCGTATGTCCGGGTTGTAAATTTGTCAAGTTACCACTAACAGGTCCTGACCACGAAAGCGAATATGGAAATGTTCCCCAATATAAATTTACTTCTAAAGAACCATTGCTTGCACCATAACACGATTTAGTTTGTGAAATATTTTGAATGCTGACATTCTGATAAGAATATTTAGCCGGCGAAGTACATCCATTTTGTGTGACATTGACGGAGTACGTTCCGCTCTTAGATGCCGTATAATTTTGTGTTGTTGTTCCATCTTGCCAAGAATATGAATACGTAGCTCCGGTTGGATTTGCCTTTAACACACTTGCGCAATTGGTCGAACTTTGTACAGTTATTGTCGCAACGGGATATGCATTGATTGTTACTGGAATTGTATTCGACCGATTTGCTGAGCACGCACTTAAGGAACTTGTGATCTTGCAAGAATAACTATGCGTTCCTGTTGAGACAGGATTAGCTGCATAGCTTTGTGAAGTTGCACCTGTGATGGCCGTTGTACCATCATACCATGCATAAGTTGTAGTTCCACCACCTGTTGAATTGGCTATTAGGTAAACAGGATTTCCTTGGCAAGCAGTAGTAGAAGTAAGCGCTACTATTTTTCCACTTGTTGTAATACTTACTTTTTGGACAGGCCCACTATAGCTGCCGCAACCTGAGGAAAAATTCAAAATCAGATGAGCATCATAATCTCCAATAGGTAAAGTACAATTGCCTAGTGCACTGTTTAAGTTGAGTGAAGTTTGAGTACTCCCATTATAAATTGGCCACGCAATAGTATTTGTAGATCCGCAAACAACGTTCTGTGTTCCTGTAGTAGTTAGATAGAATTGAAAACTCACTCCTTGTTCAATTGGACCTTGATAGGTAAAATTGAATGAGGTGCTTTGTCCGCTAGCAACACAAATGGGACTGTTTGATGAAAACAAAATCGGTTTGTTTATATGTCCAAGCATTTGATTTGATGTAAACCAAATTGCATTACCCGGTTCAACACTATTTCCAAGAGTCGCACTTCCGACGAGAGAGGGAGAATAGGTATTTGCATCTGCATACCAGTCGTTGTAATATGCTTTTTCTGCAGTGAAAATATTATTAGCCGGACTTTGGTTGAACCACGTTGAAAGAAAGCTTGAGCCGGCGCCCCAATAAGTACTCTCGGAACTGAACAGTGGACTGACCTTCGTGTTGTTTGTTGTAGTAGGTTGACAAAGATCGAGAAAGCGCGTTGAATAATATCCTGACATGTTTTGTCCGGCGCTTGTTCTACTATATAATTTCGTTGCATCAGTTCCATAATAATGCGGAATAATTCTATCGACACGTCTTTTGCCATTATAAGAACCGTCTATCCAATCAGCCATTTGCTGATCAGAATAAATTGTGCCTTGATTCAAATAACCAATGTAACTTTCTACAGTAAGTTGATGCAAAGATTGAGATGCGTTATAGTCATCGCGAATGATGTCGATATAATTTATCAGTGATTGATAACGCTGAAATTTTACATCTTTACTTGGAGTGTCGCCTAGACAATCATCTGCGGCAGAATTCCAGAATTCATATTCAGTTACTAGTGCATCAATTTTCGAATTGCAACCGGTGTTGAAAGCAGAAGCGCGCATATTGAATTTTGTTGCTTCCGATAAATAAAAAAGTGAATCGCCGGGTTGATAAACTTCTGTTGCGATTTTTAGTTGATCGTGAGATGCAACTCTTGCTGTACTCGAATTTTGATGCAATGCAAAACTAACTGGTGGAGTTGCGTTTATGACATCGATGTTATCGAACAAACTTGCACAAGAAGAAGCAACGCCAATTTTCTCTATGCAGAATTGTGTTTTCGCTTTATCGATGAATGCGCATAAATAATTTTCATAAGTCGTATTTCCGAAAACGTAATAGAGATCATAAAGAATGAGATAGGTGATATGGTTGTCTTTTGCAAATTGAAGTACAGAATCCTCTTTGGCTGCAATGCTTAATGTAGAATAATTCGGGTCAACTATTGGGGCTCCAAGAGAGTTGACAGAAGTTCTGAAAAACCTGTTTACATACATTCCCCGTCCAGAATGTGCTACCTGTGCGGCTGCACTGCATGAAAGGAAAATTAGGAAGGCAATAATTCTAAGTGACGGGAGATTCACAGGGTGAAGATAGGGAATGTTATAAGGATAAGAAATTTATATATATGTATTTATAGTTTAAATAAGAATCAAGTCGCGATAAGTAAAATCTAAATTCTAATGGACAATAGAGTATGCTGATAACATTTAGCTTCCCGTTTTGGCTCCCGGCGCAGCGCGCGTAAATGCTCTCCTATTTTTGGTTGAATGCGGAGTGCCAAACAAATTACTATCTTTGAAAATACACCGCCTCAGCGGCAAGCCCTTAAACTTTATCGGCAAGTGTAAGACAACCTATGGATACAAAAGATTACATAAAAATATTCGAACAGTCTTCGGAATTGTTGGTAGTGATCGATACCAACTTTGCTATAGTGGCTGCCTCCGATGCATTTTTAAAAGCTACAACGACTGTAAGAGAAAATATTGTGGGGCTTAATGCTTTTGATTTGTTCCCTGATAATCCGGATGATAAAACCGCAAATGGAGAAAGTATTGTACGGGCTTCTTTTAACCGGGTAATTAAAAATAAAACAAAGGATGCATTGCCGGTTGTAAAATACGATATTCCTAAACCGAAATCGGAAGGTGGCGGTTATGAACTGAAGTATTGGCAAGCAACTAGCACGCCTATGCTGGATGAGCATAATAATGTGAAATATATTATTCACCGGACTGAAGATGTTACCGAAAATAAGATACTGATAACACAGCATGAGTTTGATAAAAAAGCATTGAAACTTCTTGAAGACAGTGAAAAGCGATACAACATGATGCTCATGAAATCGCCGTTCGCTTTTGCTGTACTTAAAGGAAAAAACATGGTAATAACCCTTGCCAACGATTCCGTAAAAGAAATGTGGGGAAAAGGCAAGGACTTGGAAGGAAAGCCTCTACTTGAAGTTTTGCCTGAACTCAAAGATTCCGAATTTCCCGGGTTGCTTGATAAGGTTTACACCAAAGGTATTCCCTTTTACGGAGAGGAACTTCTTGCCCCGGTTTTTCGCAATGGCAAATTAGAAGACGTCTATTTCAATTTTGTTTACCAGCCCTATCTGGAAGCAGATGAAACTATTTCGGGGGTAACAATAATTGCCATTGAAGTAACGAACGAAGTGATTGCAAAGCAAAAAATTAAAGATAGTCAGCAGCAACTTCAGAATATTTTTATGCAAGCCCCGTTTGCTTTAAATATTTATGAAGGAAAAGAATTGGTGATTTCACTTACAAATAAACTTTTCTGCGAAATTATAGGAAAAACAGAAAGTGAAATACTTGGCAAAAAATTATTTGATGCGTTTCCCGAAACTGAAACCCAGGGATTGGATAAAATTTTAAGCGATATATTTTCTACTGGCATTCCTTACAAGGGAAACGAATTCCCTGTTCACTTTTTGAAACATGGCAATGAATTCAATGGATATTTTGATTTTATTTATCAACCAATATTCGACTACAATAAAAATGTTTCTGGAGTAATTAATGTTGCCATTGATGTAACTGATAAAGTGCTCGCAAGAAAAAAAATTGAAGAAAGCGAATTTCGTTTTCACAACATGGTTTATACTTCGCCATCAATGATAGCTATTTTTAAAGGCGAAGACATGATTATTGAAATTGCCAATGATTCTATTATAGAATCGTGGGGCAAGGGAAAAGATATCATTGGAAAATCGTTGTTATCAATTATGCCAGAAATAATTGAACAGGGTTTTGATAAAATCTTATCCGATGTATATAAAACGGGTATCCCTTTTCATGCTTATGAAGCACCCGTTAGCCTCGTTCGTAATGGAAAATCGGAAGTACTGTATTACACTTATGTCTACCAGGCACAACGCAATATAAATGGAGAAATAGAAGGTGTGGCAGTTATTGCCAATGAGGTAACCCTACAGGCAACATTGAATTTGAAAATCAGGGAAAGCGAAGGACGTTTCAGACAATTAGTTCAACAGGCACCAGTTGCTATATGTGTAATACGTGGAGAAAAATATGTGGTCGAAACTGTCAACGCGGGAATGCTCGAATTTTGGGGCAGAACAAAAGCTCAGGTACTACACAAGCCTATTTTTGAAGTACTCACAGAGCTTGAGGGTCAAGGCTTTGAAGCACTCGTAAAGGGCGTGTATACAACAGGACAGAAATTTGTAGGAACCGAGCTTCCTGTTACATTATTGCGTAAGGGAAAAATGGAAAATGTGTACGTAACATTTGTATACGAACCACTACGCGAAGTGGATGGTACCATCTCAGGCATTATGGTTTTAGCGCATGAAATCACCGATCTGGTAGTTGCACGTAAAAAAATTGAAGCGAGTGAAGAACATTTTCGCCAGTTGGCCGATCTGATGCCTGCAAAAATAAGCAATGCCGATCCTGCTGGCAATGTGACCTATTTTAATAAACACTGGCTGGACTATTCAGGATATAGCTTTGAAGAATTGAGGGATTTTGGTTATCACAAAATTATGCACCCTGATGAACTGAACGAATTTCAAAAGCGTCTGCAAATAGCAGGAGCAACCGGAACAGGTTTAGAAATGGAAATGCGGTTTATGAATAAAGATGGTAACTACCGATGGAACTTGAACCTTGCATCGCCTGTAAAAGACGAAAACGGTCAGATTAAAATGTGGGTTGGCAGCACAACAGATATACATGAAAAAAAGATAGCGTCAGAAAAAATCAGAGAAAGCGAAGGACGTTTCAGACGATTAGTTCAACAGGCACCAGTTGCTATATGTGTAGTTCGTGGTGAAAAATATGTGGTCGAAACTGTCAACGCGGGAATGCTCGAATTTTGGGGCAGAACAGAGGCTCAGGTACTACACAAGCCTATTTTTGAAATACTCACAGAGCTTGACGGGCAAGGATTTGAAGCACTCGTAAAAGGCGTGTATACAACAGGACAGAAATTTGTAGGAACCGAGCTTCCAATTACATTATTACGTAAGGGACAATTGGAAAATCTTTACGTAACATTTGTATACGAACCACTACGCGAAGTGGATGGTACCATCTCAGGCATTATGGTTTTAGCGCATGAAATCACCGATCAGGTAAATGCAAGAAAGACGATTGAAATAAGCGAGAAGAAATTTCGCCTTCTCACCAACGCAATGCCGCAGAAAATAAGTAGTGCAGATGGTGATGGCAATGTAATTTTCTTCAACCAACAATGGATAGATGATACAGGTCTGACGTTTGATGAATTAAAAGACTGGGGGTGGAGAAAAGCTATGCATCCCGATGATGTAGAACCCACGGTAAATAGTTGGAAACAATCTGTTGCCACAGGTGATGTTTTCGACATGGAGTGTCGCATTCAAAATAAGGAAGGCGACTATAGATGGCATTTGAGCAGGGCGGTACCCGTTAAAGATGAAGCCGGAAAAATGTTAATGTGGGTAGGCAGCAATACCGATATTCACGAGCAGAAAGAACAAAAAGAAGTACTGCAGCATGCGGTGGCGTTAAGAACACTGGAGTTATCGGAAGCCAACGAAGAGCTTAAAAAAATCAACAAAGAATTAGAGGCATTCACTTATGTTTCCAGTCACGATTTACAAGAACCCTTGCGAAAAATCCGCACCCTTGCAGGAAGAATATTGGAAAAAGAAAATCAAAACTTAACCGACAGTGGAAAAAATTATTTCCGATTGATGCAGAATTCAGCCGAACGGATGCAAACACTCATTCAGGATTTACTTGAGTTCTCCCGTTTAAGCATGGCAGATAGAAAATTTGAATACACCAACCTCAGTATCATTATTGAAGACGTAAAAAAAGAATTTAAAGAAGCCATAGCAGAAAAAAATGCTATAATAGAAGTTAAGGAAATTTGCGTCGTAAAAATTATTCCCTTCCAGTTTCGTCAGCTCTTGAACAACCTCATTGGCAACGCACTCAAGTTTTCAAATCCCAACATACCGCCACATATAATAATAGAATGCCAAAACATACCATTCGTTAACATAAATAGTACAAACCTTCCACTGAAAAAAGAATATTGTCACATCAACTTTTCTGATAACGGCATCGGATTTAAAAAAGAATTTACTGAAAAAATATTTGAAGTATTCCAAAAATTACACAGCAAAGATGAATACGCAGGCACAGGCATTGGACTTGCCATCGTAAAAAAAATAATTGAAAACCACAATGGAATTATTACCGCAACAAGCGAGCTAAATAAAGGAACTACATTTAACATGTACATTCCTGCATGAAAAAAAATAAACAACAAACGAAAACAGCAGGCGAAAATAAAAATCTTTGCAAACGTTGCAGCTTAAAAAAATACCGAAAGAAAATGGAAAATAATCCCTTATTAATACTGCTTGCAGATGATGACGAAGTTGACCGTCTTATCTTTACAGAAGCCCTTTTAGAATTAAAAATAAAAACTATTGTTGAAACCTTCAACAATGGAGAAGAATTAATGCAGTGGCTTAATGTAAAACAGGAACAACTTCCCCACCTGCTTTTCCTTGACCTGAATATGCCTTGCAAAAACGGTTTACAATGTTTAAAAGAAATACGAAGCGATGAAAAGCTAAAAAATATTTCCGTAGCTATTTATTCCACATCCGAAAATGAAAGAGATAAAGAAGAAACCTTCCGCAATGGCGCAAACGTATACATAAACAAGCCATCTGATTTTAATATCCTCAAACAAGTTTTAGAAAAAGCGTTAATGGCTGCATAAGAATAACAACAGGTGTATGAAAAAATAAATTTTCACAAGATTTAATAAAGGACATCACGTCGATAGCTTGCGCATTTACAAGGAAATTTTATTTTTTGCAACGCTCTATGCCAATACATAGACAACAAAAGGAGTAGTGCGGACTTACTACCGTGAAGCATTCAATGTACATCGCTTTGAGAACAAAGTTTGTGCGAACTTCAGTTGTGCCTTGAACGAACAGCAGCACTGCCTATAACATCAGGCTTGACAGCAATTGCGGCTTTTGTACCGATGTTTTAGACTTTTTGTTATAAATTCAACAGCGCTTTGCGTCATTCGAGGCAAAATATATGGCGCTCCTAGGTAGTTGCAATGCTATTTTTGCAACTACTTCTAACCAGATCGTTAGTGGCAAGTAATAAAGCCGAATTCGAAATAAACAAAAGAATTTGCAAATGACAATAACAATTTTAGATGACTACCAAAATATTATAAAAGAATTAAAGTCTTTTGCAACATTAAAAAATCAAAATGTACAAATATTCAATCGTACGGAAAAAGACACTAAAGTTTTAGCACAAAAATTAAAGAACACCGACATTCTTGTTTTGACTAGACAACGTACAGAAGTTGGCGAAGCACTTCTTGCTTTACTTTCAAATCTTAAATTAATAAGTCAGACTGGGAAAATTTCAAATCACTTAAATTTAGCGGACTGCACAAAATACAAAGTTGCAGTTGCTGAAGGAATCGGATCACCAATTGCCCCAGCTGAATTGACTTGGGCTTTGCTAATGAATACAGTTAGGCAAATTCCACAAGCAATCGAAGGAATGAAAAATGGGGGATGGCAAATAAATATTGGACAGACAATTCATGGCAAAACAATTGGTATTTGGGGAAATGGAAAAATTGGACAAAAGATTGCGCAATATGCCAAAGTATTCGGAGCAAAAGTTTTAGTTTGGGGTAGTGAAACATCACGAGACAAAGCCGTTGCCGATGGTTTTGAAAAAGCGGAATCTAAAGAAGTCTTTTTCAAAACATCTGACATTATAACATTGCACCTTCGACTTAATGAAAAAACAATGGAAATAGTTAAAGAAAGTGACTTGTTATGTATGAAAGATAATTCAGTATTAATTAATACGGCAAGAGCCGAACTTATTGAAAAACACAAGCTATTAGAATGTTTGACAAAGGGCAAACCAGCATTTGCTGGACTTGACGTGTATGAAGTGGAGCCTATCTACAACAAAAATTTTGAATTACTTAAGTTGCCAAATGTGGTTTGTACTCCTCATTTGGGTTATGTAGAGCGAAACAGTTATGAATTATATTTTGGAAAGGCATTTGAAAACGTAATTAATTTCATTAATGGTCATCCAACAAATATTGCTAACCCAGAGGTTCTATGAAGAAACGCCAGCCACTAACAGGAGGCTTGACAGCAATTGCGGCTTTTGTACCGATGTTTTGGATTTTTGTTATAAATTCATCAGCGGTTATCGCCATACAAGGCAAAATTTATGGCGCAAGCCAAGTAGTTGGAATACTATTTTCGTAACTGCTTCCAACCAGAACGTTATATGCAATACCAATTCGTGAAAGTTTAAATTTCCAGAAAAGTTGAAAAGATTTATTTATCTATTATTAGTTTCCGTTTCTTATTTGCTTTTATCATCTTATTCTTCCAAACCCAAACCTCACTTGATTGTAGGGAATTGGGAATTGATGGATAGCCAAAAAACAAAAACAGTATTTTTCAAAGATGGCAAACCTTTTTTGATTGAAAGAATAGCTTTTAGCAGCGATGAAATTACTTCAAATTTTATCTTATCAAGAAAAGATAAGAAAGAGGAAGAAAACCTGACTTTTGGTTTTAAAGTATTTGAGCCCTTTGATGATTTTAAAAATCCTATTTTACTTTTAAAAAATCTCTGTGATAACAAGAGCAGGATGGTTTTTTCAATTTTGAGATTAGATAAAGGATTTCTGGAACTTAGATTTGAAAAAGAATCTTCTTCTGAAAATATGATGTTGAAAGATGATATTTTAATATTTGAACGCACAGCCGGTCCACCCGAAAATATGCCTGATTATAAAAGCAAAATGGAAAACAAAAATTGATCTCATTTTAAAAGGTAAAGAAGAATTGCTAATAATAGGAGAGCTGCTTCAATGCCTGGCAGTTGGGATGTTATCTTCGAATCAGTTTCCAGCCATGAATGTTAGCAACCATTTATAATTCCAAAATGACAATCAGATATAAAAACATAAACACCATATTGCTTTTCACAATTACTGTATGTATCATGTTATCGATGAATACATCATGTAAAAATGAACCTTCCTTACACAATAAATATTGGTGGGAAGCAGGTATATCGGCTCCTAAATATTATCCAATAGGCGATTCAAAAGTTGATTTTGGAAATGCTGGAAACAGTAGTACTACAAATTTTGATAATGGTTGGGGTAATATGTATGGCGCGGTGGTGTCCGATAAATATAAAGCACTTCCAAATCAAGTAGAAATTCAATATTACAGTGCGGCGGAAAATCTAAAATTTGAAGGAGTTGTAAAACTACCTCAGGAAAAATTGTTGGAACTATTTAAAAGTTATTGTAAAAATAAGGAAACCGATGAGGGACATATAGTGGTAGGTATGGCTCCGGGCGGATGGATAAGAGTATGGGCCTATTTTTCTACAATGGAAAATGGATATTATGACAACATTGAAATTGCAAGCGCACAGTTAAAAGGTAGTGAAGACAGCACAATCGGTGAAGGCTTCAGATGGAAAAAAGATCCATATTGGACCCGATACAAAACTTATTGGAAACATTTTGGAACACCTTACGAGGTCTGGGCTGAAAATGAAAAAAGTTACACATTATTTCTTAACCTGAATAACCCCAATCCTGCATACCATGTGGCATCACAATTCTCTTCAATGGATGGCACTGTATATTTCGGTGATTGGAGAGATGATCCTGACATGATTGCTAAACTCCCTGCCGACTTTATTATTTCGTGGTGGCAGGACAGTGACTCCACTTCTTATGATACACATATCCTTATGCCTAAAAATCTTTCTACAATTATAGAACGCAAAAAACTCAATATGTTTGAAATAGCTTTGGAAATAGAAGATAATGGTGTTTATGGAATTTTATACTTAATTGACAAAACCAGAAAAGAAAAGATTTTACGTTTTAAAAACCTGAAATCTACCAATCATGCATTAGGGGAAAGTGAGTTTTGTAAGAATGTTGAATATTTTATAAAATAAAAAATCAGGATTTATTTACATTTTGAAATTTAATGTTGTTAAATGAGTGTTGCTGCAATTCAGGCGATTGTGCAAAAATTATGGAGCAGTCCTGTAGTTTGAATGACATTTATGAAACTGCTTAAATCCCTGAAGTTTATGCAGATTTGATCATCCACTAAAAAACAAAAATGAACTTAAAATTACTTATTGCAACTTTATTATGTATAAATAGTGTGAACGCCCAATCTTACAAGATCATACATAAGAAAGCAATTGTTATTGATACACACAATGATTTTCTGACCAAATCCATGCAGTATGGCTTTGCGTTAGATCAGGATTTAAAAGGGAAAACGCACAGTGATTTATCCCGGTTTAAAACCGGTGGATTGGATGTTCAATTCTTTTCGGTGTGGAGCGATGGTAATAGAAAAAATCCTTTTGCATTTGCAAATCGTCAGATTGATAGTTTGGATGCCGCCATTAAAAGAAATCCTGACAAAATTGTAAAGGTCAAAAACGTAAAAGAAATTTTGAAGTTGATGAAGCAACATAAAATTGCTGCATTAGTTGGCCTTGAAGGAGGACATCAAATAGAGAACAGTCTTGAAAATCTTGATTCGTTGTATAAGCGTGGCACCCGGTATATAACACTCACCTGGAATAATTCAACCGATTGGGCAACGAGTGCCTTTGATGAACAGACAAATCCGGCATTCAAAGCAAAAGGATTGTCTGATTTTGGAAGGAGGGTAGTACAACACATGAATAAAATAGGCATGTTAGTAGATGTGTCGCACGTGGGCGAAAAAACTTTCTGGGATGTAATGGAAACAACCACAAAACCAATAATCGCTTCCCATAGTTCTGTGTATGCGCTTTGTCCGTTTCGGAGAAATTTAAAAGATGAACAAATTAAAGCAATTGCCAGAAATCAAGGCGTAATCCAGATCAACTTTAATTCAGGGTTTATCGATTCAAATGTAATGAGCCGGGAAGCTGCTTTTCTTAAAAAGTATACATCAGAATTTGATTCCATAGCTATCCTTACGAAAGATGAATACATTGCGGAGGAATGGGTTCACAAAAATCACAGGAAGGAATCTGATTCTTTAAGAGCACCTTTCTCTTTGGTCATCGAACACATTGAATATGTCATCAAATTAGTGGGTATAGATTATGTAGGTATTGGTTCTGATTTTGACGGCATTGTTGTAACACCGCTGCAATTAGATGATGTTACGTCGTATCCAATGATAACAAAAGCATTATTCGAAAAAGGATACTCAAAAAAAGATATTAATAAAATTTGGGGCGGAAATCTGTTGCGCGTGTTAAAGGCTAATGAAGCGGAATAAAGGAGTTTTAACGCTATTGAAGATTGCTAGTAAAAAAGATGATAATCTAATTTGACAATCTTATCATAGAGCTTTTTAAAATCCCCTTAACAACTGATTCCAATAATACATTATTTCAAAAGCAGAATTGTTGTCCGTGAATGCAACAAATGTAACATGGTGTTTTTACATTTGGCATGCAAAAAAATAAACTTTTGAAATTATCTGCATTAATAATTTTCAAACAACAGCGGTTACGAACAGACGGAATTTTATTTTCCAACTGCTTAAAGCCCTAACGTCAACTCTGTACATCACTTTACGAATATTCCTAAAGCCGCAGCATCGGTACTTCCACCATCTACCGGCGTGAAAAATCCATTCCTCCAAACTCCTGCGTACGTATTAGCTCCGCCCGTTGATTTGGAACCTGCAACATATACATCTGGTCCCAATATAAATACAGACCATGCCCTGTTGCGATAACCCGATGTAGTTAAAAAACTGCCTATACCATTTTTCCAAAGCTTGGCATAACTATTCAGAGAATTGCCGTCATCTTCGGTGCCTGCAACATATACGTCGGTGCCAGATACAACTACAGAGTTGGCAACTGCTTTGCTCGTACTGCTCAATGTGATAGGCACACCATTCTTCCATAGCATAGCAGCATTCCCTTCGCTACCCACTACATAAACGTCATTGCCCGAAACAAATACTGAATTCGCATTTGCGCCGGCCGGACCACTTGTTAAGTAGGTAGCAATGCCATTTTTCCATACGGTCGCAATATTTATAACATTACCATTTACCACCCGGGTAATATAACCTGCAGCATACGAGTCTGTTCCTGAAACAAAAACAGACATGGCCACGGCTCCCGACACACCAGTACCCAATGTTGTCGCTATCCCGTTCTTCCAGATTATGGCGGCCGCTTCATAAGAACCAACAGCATATACGTCAGTTCCCGATACGTACACTGAATTAGCCATCCCATCTGTGCTTGTCGGTGGTGTAGTCAAAGGGGTTGCTACGCCATTCTTCCAGATCATTGCCCCTCCGTTAGCCCGCCCGGCAACATATACATCGGAGCCTGACACAAATATTGAATTCGCATCTGCCTGAATGTTGGGTGTGAAAGGTAATGCTGTAGCGAAATAGGAGCCGGTTGTGTTTTTCCAGATCTTTGGTGTACGGGTCGTACCATTAGAATTATTTACATCATGCCATCCGGTAACATAGAGACCGAGTGTGCAGCCTGTTAAAGTTGTAAAACTGATATCATTGCCATAAGCAGTACCAGTACTATTGGTTGCAAAAGCCCTGGCATGATAGGTATTATTAAAAGTAAGCCCTGTAATATAACCGGTGAATGAACCCATCCCAGTACCTATGTTCAAATTTGAATTTGCAATTGTAGGATTGGCTGAAGAGCTCCAGCAAATACCCCGTGCTGTGATGGCAGAGCCACCATCATTGGTAATGTTTCCACCGGATAGCGCATAAGTACAAGTAGTGCCACTGGCTGCGGTTGTTGTTAGTTGAGCCAAAGTGCCTGCAGGGTTTGAAACTATAACATTAAAAGTACAACCGCCACTAAGGGATGTATTAAAATTGAATGTTCCGGCAACTGTGGGCGTACCAACACCATCAAGAATAACCGTTTGCGGTCCGGTACTGGCAAAGCTGCCAGCCTTACTAAAAGACATTCCATTTATGTTATTGCTTGTGATAGAGTAGGAACCGGAAGAATTTACATTCACCTGTACGGCGACTGTGTTGGCAGATGCAAGCGTTACACCTGATGTGTAGTTACCGGAAATCGTTGCTCCGCTACATATGCCTGCTGTATTTCCAAATGTATATACTGCTGGAGCAACACTAACTGTTACATTCGCCTGGCACACACTACTGTTAAAGCGGATCGTAAACATATTGTTTCCAGCTAAAAGGGGTGTGCCAACTGCTTTCAGTCTCAGCATTTGGGCACCGGTTGAAGTTACCTGTCCTGAATCCTTAAAAGAATAACCGTTTACGGTATCTGATGTTATTACATAACTTCCTGTGCCTGTAAAATTCACCTGCACCTCCATATAATTAGATGTGGTGAGCGAAATATTTTGCAAATACATACCACCTAATGTTACAGGCGCACAATCTCCAGAAGCGCTCTTTACAAGGTTTCCTGCTGCCTGATTAACATTATTGTTGATTGCAGTATTTTTTTTGCAGGAACCTATAACACTTACAACAATAAAAAAAAGGATAAATTGTTTCATAACGTTAGCAGAATTAAGTTTTGTAATGGAAATATAACACATTCTAAGTTCCAATTAATTAAGTTCTCCTATGAATATTTTTTTCAGTAAAAATATATTCATAAATGAGTTTAATGAAAATGAAAAGCAATACAGTCAACATTAGATGGCAGCCATAAACAGTGGGCAACCATAGTAAATAATAATTCAAGTAAACTATCTGAAGTAACATTTTAATTACCAATCTGTAGCTTTTTAACTATCGAGAATAGACTTATAATGAAAGACTTCCAGAAATTTATTTTAAATTGAACTTCTGCAATAGCTGTAAGGCAAACTGATTTTATGGCTTTGCCAGGTGTTGTGAATTCTATTTCCTCAATCGAAGTACCTGTCGTTTTACAATCCGTATTGAAATCATTTTATAAACAAACAATTATGCTTTTTAAAAAAGTTGCTTTATTTATTTGTTTCCTCTTTCCTGGACAGATGTTACTTGCACAAGTTAAGAAGGATAAACTGTTGGAATTAATGAAATCATATCACAAATACAATATGTTTGACGGTGCAGTTTTAGTTGCTGAAAATGGAAAAATAATTTACAAAGATGCATTTGGTTTAGCAAACAGGGAATGGAATATTCCAAACGCTACGGATACAAAATTTATGATTGGATCTATTTCTAAACCTTTAACAGCAACTTTACTATTAATACTCGTACAAAGAGGTTTAGTAAGTTTAGATAAAACTATAGAAGATTATTTACCTGAATTCAAAAATAAACCAGCAGCAGGCGTTACTGTCAGACAATTACTTAACCATACTTCAGGAATGCCGAATTACGATATTATCAAAGATTTTTTTCCGAGAATCAGCAGGCAAAATTTTAGTCGGGAAGCGTATGTAAAAATATACCAGGATTCTGTACTTGCTTTTGTTCCGGGTACTCGTTATATGTATAGTAGTTGGGGTTATTTTACGTTGGGATACATAATTGAAAAGGTAACAGGAAAATCTTATGAACAAGCCCTGAAAGATGAGATTTTCACAAAAATACACATGCAGAATACAGGTTCATATATGCATACAAAAATAGTATCAAAGCGAGCGTCAGGTTATGATTACGGTTTTGGCAACTATGTTAGTGCAGATTTTAGAGACCAGTCAAATACAATGGGTACAGGCGACATTTACTCAACTGTTGAAGACCTCTTTAAATTTCATATGGCAATTGCTAATAACAACTTACTTAATAAAGAATTAACAAAGGAAATGCTCACCCCGGGAATGCGCCCGGCACGATATGGGTATGGTTGGTTTAATCAAAATTTCAGATACACAACAACAGATAGTGTAGAAGCAAATTATCATCTCGGATCAACAGAAGGTTTTATCTCATTTATGATTCGGATTCCAGAAACAAATAGTATGGTAGTAATTTTATGTAACAGTGCCCCAACTGATTTTTTTGGTATCATAAAAAACTTATTAAAGTTGATATACAATAAACCTGTTGTATTGAAAGAGCCAATACATAAAAAAATGGAAACTATTATAGCAGCATTCAATGCAGAAAAAGCGGTAATAGAATACAGGAAAATGAAAATGGATACTGCTCATTTTTATGCAGATTGGCTCCAGATGTACTATCTGGGTGAAAAGTTATTGAGTTTAAAAAGATATAATGATGCGAGGATAATAGCTGAAAACAATGTACTGGAATTTCCTGATAGAGATCATATTGCCTTATCAATGGCAAATATTTATATAGCTTTAAAAAGAAATGAAGAAGCAAAAATTTACTATAAAAAAACCCTTCAATTAAACCCTGAAAATGAAGAAGCTAAAAATAGATTAAAGGAATTAGGAGAGCATTAAAGAAAGGATTTGTACCACATTGTTTTGCTTCATTTTATAGAATTGTCATTAACAGCTTAATTGTCTAACGAGTATCTGGAAATGTTATTATTGAAAGAAAGGACATAAATGGTATTGAATTAAAAGCACTCAACAAGTAAAAAATAGTGAAAATGACATATGACCATTTTAATTTGATAAGCTTCTTATAAATATCTAAAAACTAAAATAAATGAAAACGGCAATTGGTGCATTCTTTCTAATTTTATTTACCAACTTAAGTTTTTCTCAAAGTAATAGAATTATTTCATCTGAAGATTTCACAAATCTAATTGGTAGTTGGAAAGGTATTCTTACCTACATAGATTATTCTTCCGGTAAGCCTTATACTATGAATGCAAACGTGGATGTTAGTCAAATAGGCAATTCCAATTTATTTATTTTTTCAAATAATTATCCTCAGGAAAAAAATGCAAATTCGAATGATACCTTAAAAATTTCTAAAGATGGAAAATATTTTGGTAGAGAGCAGGTAAAGTCCAGGAAAAATTTTAAAAATGGTGATCTGATCATCATTACTGAAGAACAAGGCCAGGATGGTAATGATAATCGGTCTGCCTTATTTAAACATACCTATTTCATCAGTAAAACAATTTTTAAAATCCGAAAGGATGTTTTGTTTAAGGGTTCGCAAAAATGGATTATCCGGCATGAGTATAGGTATAAAAAGGCCTGACGGGTCATTGCATGTGCTTGAAAGCATTTGCAGTTAAGAATGAATGAATTTAAAATTTAAAAGAGAATTTTATGATGATACAAGCAAATGATACTGCTCTATTTGCCCCGGAATTACACATTCCCAACGGGACTTATGAAATTGACTTTTACAAAAAATTTGGTGCTGTTGAAAAATTTTGTTTCCGAAATGATGATGGTAGTATACATGTTGCTGAATTAGAAATCTACGGGGCCATTTTTCATATACACGAAACCATGCGTAATGCGTTGGAGCCCATAAGTGCTGAAGGCGTTACGTCAATAATCGGCATGTTTGTTTCAAACGTAGCGGATGTTATGCAAAAAGCCTGTGAGGCTGGGGCATTAGAAATTAATCCTGTTACCGATCATGACTATGGTTACCGGCAAGGGATGTTTAAAGATCCTTTTGGACATTTATGGCAAATTCAAAAAAGAATCTAAATCATTTACATTCAAAAAAGAGTAAGTGAAAAATGCAATAGGCCACAATATGCAAGACCTGGTGTTCTTTCTGCTGGCTTTTATGTCTTTATGGTTAATATTAAAACACAAAGTCAAAAAAAAATGTAAGCATACGCAATATAAAAATATGTTGGAGAAATACACAATGACAATAATAAAATGAAAATATAACGCAACCATTGGTATGATTTAGGAGCAATTCTTTCAGTTGTAGTTTCTGTGTATGTTTTCATAAACCAACATCATTTGACTAATTATCAGATCATTGTTTGGTTAAGCCTTGTTTCTCTTTTTTTACATCAATTTGAAGAATACCGTGTAGCAGGAACTTTCCCGGGAATGGTGAACAACGTTATGTATAATAGTACATTGCCAGACCGTTATCCTTTAAACACCAACACAGCATTTTATATAAATGTTGCTGTGGGATGGTCATGCTATTTTTTGGCGGCTATTCTTGCTGAAAAAGCGATTTGGTTAGGCATTGCAACCATTTTAATTTCAGTCGGCAATACTATTGCGCATACCATTGTATTCAATTTTAAAGGCAAGACAATGTATAACGCAGGCTTAGCATCCTGTTGGTTAACATTTGCACCTTGTATTTATTTTTTCTTTTCCATAATTCATTCTAAACATCTTGCAACTTCAGCTGATTATGTCATCGGTATTCTATTCGGAATTACTTTAAATTTTGTGGGTATATTCAAACTTATTGATTGGATGGCTGATAAAGACACGCATTATATTTTTGACAATAGAAATTTATGGCAAAAAGGCTTAAATAAAAATTCTAAAAATGTTTACTATCGAGCAAATCAAAGCAGCGCATAGTAAGGTAAAGTCGGGTGCAGACTTTCCCGCATACATCAAAGAAATTAAAGAGTTGGGTGTAACCTACTATGAAACATTTGTATCAGACGGGCATACCGATTATTTTGGTGTTGGCGATTTTGCTATTACGTCAACAGCCAAATATGACAACTTAATAATTGCAGCAATTTCCAAAACCGAACAATTCAAATCAGACCTTTCTGCACATCAGCAGGGGAATTCAGATTATCTTACATTTTGCAATCAGTGTGCAGCTTCGGGAATTGAAAAGTGGGTTGTCAACATGGAAAAATTGAGTTGCACTTATTTCGATAAAATGGGAATTGAAATTTTAATGGAAAGAATACCTGCAATATCATAAACTCGATAAGAACAATATGAAATTAATAACCGTACTCACAATTCTATTTTTTGGACAAGTAGTAAATGGACAAAGCAGGGTTCAGAAAATTGATAGTTTTTTGACTGTTTTTTACAGTGGAAAGCTCAATGGGAATGTATTATTTGCTGAAAAAGGGAAAGTGGTTTATAAGAAATCTTTTGGCTTTTCAAATGCAACCACAAAAGAAAAACTAAATGAAAATTCAATTTTTGAATTAGCATCAGTCTCCAAACAATTTACCGCAATGGCAATTGTTATACTTAAAGAAAAAGGAAAACTTAATTACGAAGATAAAATTTCAAAATATATTCCTCAACTATCTAACTATTCTAACATTACAATTAAAAACTTGTTGAACCATACAGGCGGGCTGCCTGACTATATGGAAATTATGGATAGTACCTTTGATAAAACTAAAATTGCCACAAACGAAGATATTATTTCAACATTTGCAAAGCTAAAGCCTGCAATATTGTTTGAGCCAAATACAAAATGGGAATATAGTAATACGGGATATGCTTTACTGGCTTCAATAATTGAAAATATTTCGGGGATGTCGTATGGGGATTACTTAAATAAAGTAATTTTTAAGCCTTTAAAAATGACAAATACATTTGTTTACAGAAGAAGATATTTACCTAAAAAAATTGCTAATTATGCGTTTGGGTACGTCTATTCTGACAGTTTAAAAAAATATGTATTACCAGACGATTCAGACAAAACAAAAATGGTGGTGTGGCTTGATGGAATTGTTGGAGATGGAACAGTAAACTCAACTGTAATTGATTTACTAAAATGGGATAGAGCATTATATGCTGACAAATTAATTTCAATTGCAGGTAAAAAAGAACTTTTCACTTCATCCGAATTAAAAGATAAATCAAAAACTGATTATGGCTTTGGTTGGTTTATAGAGGATAATGGAGTTTATGGAAGGCTGGTAAACCATACAGGTGGCTGGCCTGGGTATATCACCTTTATTGAAAGGCATGTAGAGAATGATAAAACTATAATTGTTCTATTAAATTTCATCAACAATAATACGTATATACCTACAGCTGATTTAAGAAAATTGTTGTATAAAATTGATCCTGTAAAATTTATTGAACTTAAGAAAGAAGAAAAAGAAAAATATGCTGGTGAATATAAAAATAGTAAAGGGAAAATAGTGAAACTGATGTATGAAATGGGATCACTATACAGATTAAATGATGACGGTGAAAAGTTTGAACTTAAAGCTATTTCAAAAACTAAATTTCAAATGATGAAATATAGTCCGGATATTTTTTATGAATTTATAATCAAAGACGATAAAGTTGAAAAGTATATAATGACACAACCTGAATTGAAAATTACAAGAGAACTAATTAGACAATAAAATAGACACCTAAATCAGGTGCAGTGAAAGTTTGATACGGCCCAATGCTTTCAATTAGCTTAAAAACAAGAACATGAAAAAAATTCATTTATTTACATATCTATCTCTATTTGGGTTGAATGTATCAGCTCAAAATCCTAGCGACTCCAACATGAATCACAGAAAAGCTACCATAATACACTCGGAAGAAATTATGGCTGCTGCCAAAAAAGGAGACGGTCTTGCTATTGCAGACTCTGTATTAGTTGTAGTTCCCATTGAAGGCAAATATAATGTCGGTATCTCCGTTGTAAGTCGCTCCAAAATTTTGGGTAAAACACCGCCAGACGCCATCGTACACGATGTTGTTACGGAAGTGTACAACATTGTTGAGGGTTATGGTATTTTACAGATAGGAGGAACGCTTGATTCAGCTCAAAAGCTTTCTGCTAAAAGTCGGGTAGTTCTTAAAATTACAGGTCCTAGTTCAATAGGTAAACATATCAGCGGCGGCACACAATACAAAGTTGGGCCCGGCGACATTATTATAATTCCGCCAAATACACCTCATGGATTTGTTAAGATTATTTCCAACAAGATTGTATACACACTCGTACGTATGGATAATGAAAAAGTATTGGATTTACAGAATTAATTAAGAAGTACAGATTGTATAAGTATTTTAATTTCCGCAATTAAAAAGCTGATAACAATTTTTGGAGACACCTCAACGGTATCGAAAAAAAAATGGAGCCTGCGATTAACAAACTCCATTATTTATTATTTAATCGTTTATTTACATAGCTGGTTTTGCAGGACTTTCCGTTATACTCATATCTCGTACACATTTGTACATGCCGTCACGCTTTTTAAAATAAGACATATAAAATCCATTTTCTATCTTTTGTCCTGCTGCATTCATCTTAGTCCACGAGCCAACTTCAGTTGCATTATTTCCGTCAGCAAAAAGATCCACTACTTTATAAACATTATAATCGCCCATCGTATCTTTTGCGAAACCTTTTGAAATTTTTTCTTTAATGGCCGCCATACCAACCGAAGGTGGTTCATTACGGTTGTAGCTTATAGCGTCTTCAGAATAGTACATAGCAACAGAATCTACATTTTTTGCTTTTTCGCCTGCTGCGAAAGCATCTTCCATTGCCTGTATTTCCGGCTTCAATTTCTCCACGTCAATTTTAGCCTCTGAAGGAGCATTACATGCAGAAAATAAAATCAGTACAAGACCGAGCAATGCTGTGAATCCGTAATTCCTTTTCATTTTTTTTGGTTTAGGTTTTGGTTAAAAGAGCTAAAAGATAACCAAAATACAACTAAATAGTAAAAAAAATATTCATATATGAAACTGCTTCCAACAAGAGGCCGGCCAGAAATAGGGGCTGTTATACAAATTCCTTCGGCTACTGGTAAATTTATCAGGGGATGGCAACATAAGCAGGCAAATTTTATGATGCAGACAAACAGTTAGAATTTTTTTTACAACTGCTTTAAGCCCGAACGTTATACAGCGTCATTTATCGACCCATTTTCCGCTTGTTGAGTTCTGTAATATACCTGGCCTTAGTAGATTTACTTTGCGGTTTAGATTCTTGTTGATATGATTCCAGCAGATCAGGGTATTCTGCAAGGTTTCTTTTAACCCTAGCTTGGGTAACCAATAATACCGGCTTAAAGTAATTCGTATTATCTCTCACTATCATGAGCCTGACAGAAGGAGGCAAAGCTGCTGAACCTGCCGCAACTCCCAGGGCAACAATTGCACCCATACCAAACGGCACATAAACTGTTTTCTCTACATAAAAAATATACGGTATTGGTCCATCACATTGCAGCTTAAAATAATGGTTCTTAAAAAACTGGCCTACCGATACCCTGATATATACATTTTCTCCGTCAGAAAGTCCCCAGATTTTTGCAGGCCGTTTCTTTTTATAATCAACATCTGCCTCAGCCACCAAATCATTATGTTTACTAATTCGCATGGGAGTCAGGGTAAATTCCGCATCAACCGAAGGAGAGTTGCTGACGAATTCTTCGTAAGTTTTATAAACACCACGTTTTCGGGGTGTTATTTTATTAATCTGTACAATTTGTGTGGTGGTGTCTTTATCATCATCGATCTCTGTGCTGTCGGTGGTTTTCTGACTGTAGGTGTTGCAAGAGAAAAGAATTATTACAATCGTAATGAAAAATGATTTCAATTGTATCATGGAGTAATAAATTATTTAGATATATTTATTTTGGTGAATGTAAGTAAAATTAAAGAGGCCAGGATTTATTTTGTTAACCACAAATTTTCAATGAGAAAATGCAGGAGTAAACAATATGAAAAACTCTTTTTCTCTGTGTACACCTTAATGTCTTCTTTGTTATTGTACGCAATGAACACAAATATGGCGAAGAGTTCTCAGTGTATAATTAGTATAATATCCTCACTTTATTTCAACTTTTTAAATACATTTGATTTTAACATACGTATTCTGCCAAGCAATTTTGTTATGAAGAAATTCAAATTTTAATTTGCAGCAATCAGCAGTTCGATCTATAGCATTCATCGTAAACGACAAATAACATTTACACATTTTGCATGGGGGTAAAAAATTTACACCATTCCCGGTTATCAAAACTGAAAGGCTGATCCTGAGAGAACTTCTTATAGATGATGCTCAGGAAATATTTGCATTGCGTTCGGATGGCAGCGTTAATAAATATCTTGACAGAAAGCCAGGTAATTCCATTGATGAAGCCATAACATTTATCCATACTATTCATGAAAACACCCACAATAACAATTCGATATATTGGGCCATCACATTAAACAATAACGACAAATTAATCGGAACAATTTGTTTATTTAATTTTTCAGACGACAATTTGAAGGCAGAAATAGGATATGAATTATTGCCTGATTTTCAGGGAAAAGGAATGATGCAGGAAGCTATTGCTACAGTAATTAATTTCGGAATGTATCATATCGGATTACAATCCATAGAAGCATATACGCATGTAGAAAATATCAGTTCAACAAAATTGCTGGAAAAATTCAATTTTAAAAAAGGTTTACAGTCTGAAGAAAATTTATTGATGTATACATTTACTTTCGAAAACTAAATTGGAACACAGATAGTATGAATGGACGGATTTAATTTGGTTTTTTTGTTAATGCATGGTGTCTTGTTGGTTTGTTTTTTTAAACACAAATGCACAAAGCATATAATTCTCATAGTAGACAAAGTATATTATAAACTTAGCCCATAGTGAAACCTTGGTGCTCTCCGTGTAACTACTGTAACTTAGTGTTCGGTTTTGTCTCAGCGGAAATGATTAGAACACAGATGTTTTAAACCAAAAAGTATTGTAAAATCAAAAGAATTCGTAACAATATGAAACGACTCATTCCATCTATTATTTTTGTTTTCCTATTTAGCATTTTGACAGGTTGTAACGGACAGTCAACAATTCATTCACAGGCACCAAAACAAAATGACTCAAAAAAAATCGTTGGTGGTGGTTGTGATGGTTGTGAAATAATGTATGTAGGTATTCCCGAAAATATTGAGTCGGTGGACACCAGTGTAGGGTGGTCAGAAATAGGACAGAAATTATTGTTAACCGGTACGGTCTATAAAATTGACGGCAAGACCCCGGCAGGCAATGTTATTATTTATTATTGGCAGACAGATAACAACGGATACTATTCACCTATAAAAGAAATGGACGAAAAAGCTAAACGCCACGGACACATCAGGGGTTGGATAAAAACAGATAAAAACGGTAACTATTCCATTTACACAATTAAACCTTCGCCTTATCCGAATGACAACATTCCTGCACACATCCACTTATCAATTAAAGAACCCAACATAGATAACGAATATTATATAGACGACTTTGTATTTGATGATGACAAACTTTTGACAGTTGAGAAAAGAAAAGCATTGGAAAATCGGGGTGGTAGTGGAGTTTTGAGAGTTTTAATTGCAAATGATGTACAGATTGCAGAACACAATATTATTTTAGGGCTTAATGTTCCTGATTATCCTGAAAAAAATACATCAGAAAAACGATCAGGTTTAGAAATTGGCGAAGACAATCCATCTTTTATTCCTTACCACGCTTTCGGTCCGGACAAAGGAACAAGAACTTGCCCGGTGTGTAAATATGGAAGGTTTCACGGTATAGTTTATTTCGTTGGCAATCATCCAGATTGGAACGACATCAAAAAATGGCTTTTATTTTTAGAACAACAAAGTATTACAAGAAGTAAATATTTGAAAGCCTATTTTGTGTATGGGAATGATACGGATTATAACAAAGACAAACGGCAAAAGGAATTGGAAAAAATAGGAAATGAATTACAGTTAAAAAATATTGCTCTTACATTCGTGTCTTCATTGAAAGACAACGAAAGCGAAGTTTATCTGAATAAAATAAATCCCGAAGTAGATAATACGTTTATCATTTACCGTCATAGAACAATCGTTGACAAATTTATTGACTTTGAAGCCACAGCAGAGAATTTCAAAATAATTTCATCAACACTTGATAAAACCAAAGGCAACTATTTTAACTTACCAGAGCCAATACATGATTGAAAATAGGTAGAATGTATACAACAATGATCGGGCTACTTGTGTTGTCCGTACTTTGTTTTTAGTGGTTGGGTTTTAACACAACGTCCACAAAGCATTCACTGCGTACACAAATTAATACAAACTCAGTCCTTTGTGAAACTTCAACGTTCCGGGTGTTAAGCCCAGCATTATTCGATTGACATTTTATTATACTTGTTGCGGTATTCAATTGGATTGAGACCAGTGATTTTCCTGAAAACGGCACGAAATGCTTTGGTATCTGTATAGCCGACATTATACATTACTTCATTAATATTATTTCGGCTTGTTTCAAAACTACGTTTAGCTGATTCAATTTTCACGCGGTGTATATATTCTAAAACAGTATTGTTTGTAGCAACTTTAAATCGCCTTTCAAAACTTCGCCTACCTAAACAAACAGTATCAGCCAGTTCATCAATCGTAATTTTTTCCTGAATATTATTTTCAATATGATCCTGCGCTTGCTTAATAAGAGAATCCTTATGGTTTTTTTGGCCTTGAAACATGGCAAATGCTGACTGGCTTTTCCTATCAATATCGATGGCAAAATACTTAGCGGCCAAAATAGATGTTTGTCTGTCCGTATATTTTTCAACCAGATGCAACAATAAATTCCAATATGAATTAGCACCTCCACTTGAATATAAGCGATTTTCTTCCGTAACTATACTACCATCTGTTACGGAAACATCAGGAAACATTTCCCGAAACTCGTTTTGAAAACCCCAGTGGGTAGAACATTTTTTGCCATCCAGCAAACCCGTAGAAGCCAATAAAAATGCACCCACACAAAGGGAGGCTACTTCTGAACCATTATTGTATTGATTATTTATCCAGGGTAAAAGTTTTTGATTTTTCGCAATAGCGCTTTTCATATCACCAAAAAGCGCAGGGATTATCACCAGATCAGTTTTCTTAACCTCTTTTAAGAGTTTTGTAGTATTCACTGAATACAAGCCATTATTCAACTTTACTTCTTTTTTTACACCTACCAATTGCACATCAAACAATGGTTTTTTACCTGTTGTGGTCATAAATTGGTTAACGGCAGAAAACAAATATTGGGGATCGGCAATGGCTTGCAGAACAGAATTTTCAGGAACAAGAATACTTACTCGTTTCATTTATTTAAAATTTTACTGTAGATTAAAAGTAAATTTATTTTGTCGTAAATAGCCCTTTAGTTGTCTTTTTTACATACCTGTAATGTAAAAACAACCCTGCATCTTTGTATCGTTATTTCATCTCAATACGAATTTTTAAAAATATACAATGGCTGTAGCTAAAATTACCGTCTGTGCGATTATAAAATCACCAACTGAAAAAGTATGGGACTTTTATACAAACCCAAAGCACATTGTAAACTGGAATTTTGCAAACTTGGATTGGCATTGCCCACGTGCAGAAAACGATATGTGAATTGGTGGAACTTATAAGGCGAGAATGGAAGCAAGGGATGGAAGTTTTGGTTTTGATTTTGAAGCTATCTATACGGAGATTAATCATCTCAAAAGTTTTAGCTACGAATTTGGAGGAAGAATGGCAACTGTTCTTTTCAAAGATTTAGGTAATAACACAGAGATAATGATAACTTTCGATCCTGAAATAGAAAACCCGATTGATATGCAAAAGGAGGGTTGGCAATCAATATTGAACAATTTTAAATCATATACAGAAACGCATTAAAAATTATAAAATGGAAAATCAAATTTACCCTTGTTTATGGTTTGATGGAAAAGCCAAAGCTGCAGCACTTTATTACTGCTCTGTTTTTAAAAACTCAAAAATAATTTCAGAAAATCCGATGGTGGTAATTTTTGAACTCAATGAAACAAAATTTATGGCACTAAACGGTGGACCAAAGTATAAATTTTCGCCTGCAAATTCGTATGTAATCTCCTGCGATACACAGGAAGAAATAGACCATTATTCGGAGAAACTGGGTGAAGGAGGTGAACAGGGTCAATGTGGCTGGCTCGACGATCAATTTGGTGTTTCATGGCAAGTTGTGCCTTCCATCTTAGGAGAATTGATGAGCGATCCTGAGAAATCTCAAAGAGTAATTGCAGCATTTATGCAAATGAAAAAATTTGATATACAAACTTTATTAGACGCTTGAAATATGTATGAAAACAATAGTTAAAAATAATGTGGAAGATTACATCAAATCATTTCCAAAGGAAATACAGGTTTTATTAAATCAAATGCGTGAAACAATTTTGAAAACTGCTCCACTTGCAACTGAAAGCATAAGTTATGCAATGCCAACGTACAAAATAAATGGGTCGCCATTAATTTATTTTGCAGGATTTAAAAATCATATTGGATTGTATGCAACACCATCGGGACATAAAGAATTTGAAATAGAACTTGCAAAATATAAACAAGGAAAAGGATCGGTACAGTTTCCTTTAGATGAGCCTCTGCCATTAAAATTGATATCTAAAATTGTTATGTATCGGGCGAAACTTATTGTTGCTAATCCGGAAAATAAAATATGACACAAATAAATTCATACTTTACGTTTAGTGGCAATTGCCGTGAAGCAATGAATTTCTATAAAGAATGCTTAGGTGGTGAACTTATATTTCAAACCATTGGTGAATCGCCATTGGCAGACAAAATGCCAAAAGAAATGAAAGATTGTATTTTACATGCAACCCTTACAAATGAAGGTTTTGTTATTATGGGTTCTGATATGACGTCTGAATCGGGACTTACAAAAGGTAATGCAGTTTCATTAATTTTAAATTGCAGTGTTGAACTGGATATTAGAATGTTTTTTAAAAATCTTTCTGAAGGTGGTACAGTAAAACACCCGCTTGAAAACAACTTTAGGGGAGCTTTATTTGGTGACCTTACAGACAAGTTTGGAAATGTCTGGATTTTGAATTTTGAAAAAAATCACCAATAAAAATCAGCATAATGAAGAAGGATAAAATTATATTCTGGACAGCAACTTTAATCCTCGCTTTATTTGAAGGCGTAATGCCTGCTTTAACTTCACAAACCGAAATGGCAAAGGAAGGGATCAGACATTTAGGTTACCCTTTGTATTTTGGAAATGCTTTGGTTGTTTTCAAAATATTAGGCGTTTTAGCATTGGTTATACCGCAAGTTTCCAGGCGAATAAAAGAATGGGCTTATGCAGGATTCGCATTTGACTTTTTGTTTGCTTCCATTAGTTATTTTGCGGTGGAAGGCATTGTATTTCTTTCTTTTTTCCCGCTTATATTTTTGGGCATTTTGGCGGTATCATATATTTACTATCACAAATTAAATAACAATATAAATTTATCAACGTATGGCACTCATCAACCCTCACATTAACTTCAACGGAAATGCTGAAGAAGCTTTCAATTTTTACAAATCAGTTTTTGGAGGAGAGTTCGCAAAAATTATGCGTTTCAAAGATTTGGAAACCCCTGAATTTCCCGTTGCAGCTGATGAAGCAGACAAAATAATGCACATTGCTTTGCCTATCGGTAAAAACGTTTTAATGGCTAATGATGTTCCTGCATTTATGGGGCGAACGAATGAAAACGAAAACAGAAGTAAAATTTCTATAAGTGCAGAGAGTAAAGAAGAAGCTGACAAATTATTTAACGGACTTTCAACAGGAGGAAACATTGAAATGCCAATGGAGGACAGTCCCTGGGGTTCTTACTTTGGTATTTTTAGAGATAAATTTGGTATTGAATGGATGGTAGATTATGACCCCAACTATAAAGGAAAGTTGTAATAGAAAAAGAATATGTTACAGAGGTAATTTAGCCACGCTTGATAATGTATAATTTTATGGCAAAAACTAAAACAACTCATACAGGAGTTGACGTCATTGATTTTATTAATTCTTTTGTGATCAATGAACAAATGAAAGCAGATAGTTTTCGGCTGATTGAATTGATGGTTGAATGGACAGGTTTTGAACCAAAAATGTGGGGCCCTACGATCATTGGGTTCGGCAATTATCATTATAAATATGCAAGCGGGCATGAAGGTGATGCTCCGATAATTGGCTTTTCTCCCCGAAAAGCAGCATTTTCATTATATGTATATTCTCAAACTGAAAAAAGCAAAAAGCTGTTGACTGAGCTTGGTAAATTTAAAATGGGTAAAGTATGCATCTATGTAAAAAAACTTGCTGACATCAACATTTCCACCTTGCACAAACTTTGTAATGATTCAATTGCCTACATCAACAAACATCATGAATGTGCATGCAGGGAGTAATGAAAGTATCAATACGTTAAACCGCAACCAGAAGTTAAGTTCCGTTTTATTTTATCGGCTAGGTATTATATTTACATTTACAAATAACTTTTAAATTGCATGTACAGAAATATATTATTCTCATTATTATTTTTAGTTTGCCACCATACTTTTTTTGGGCAAAAATTTAAATTCAAAGAAATTGACAGTACTTATATATTTGACAAGGCAAAATATCATTTGCAATCCGTACAGAATGATAAATTAGATGAACGACAAGCGTTTGTTCATACCGCAATTTTTATAGATTGGTGTTTGAATAAAGGATTGCTAACTCAGGAGTTTCAAGAAAAATATCTACAAACAATATTACATATCAAAATCAAAGCATGTTTGCCTACTCAATTGTATGTTGAGATAGGCGGTGTATTTACGGGTAGGATCCTCAACTTAAAAGGATACAACTTTGCAATGCATTATTTCCATTTATCAAATGGAAAGTATCTCAAAGAATACGAAAAATTATTTGACCTTAAAAACCGAAAGGTAAGTTTCTATTCTATTGCTGATGATTGGGATAACTATGAAAAAGTTGCCATCATGCTGGACAATAAATTTGATAATTGGAATAATTAAAGTTTACAAAAATCAGCAAATAGCAATTTGCGTAGCAGAATAGGATGAAAAGAAATTCCTACGCATGGATGAGTCAAAAAAACATCAGAGTTAGAAATCTGCAAGATGAATATTGACTGCTTGAATTAACTGTAAAGTCTTGATTATTTTTGTTCAATTAAATGTAATTCTTCTTTCGTAATATCAACTTCAGCATAATGGCCTGCCGATATATCACAAATTGACATTTCATCTAATAAGTCAATGGTATCACCAAATGTTGATTCAGGCGCAGGTTTGATAAGAAACATTAGATAATTGCTATCTGTTTTATTTTTCATTCCAACAATCAGGTTACGGATTTCCATAAAATTGGATTTTTTAATTCCTTCTGAATTATTATTTGCTTTCAGTGAACCATAGTAATAATATAATTCATGGTTTTTAGATAGAATGATTGTCATCGCCGATGAATTTTTAATTTGTTTTGGATCTCCATCGTGCGTTTCTATCAAATCCATAGTTTTATGTGTTGTCATGGATGTTGTAAATACAAAGAAAGTGATTAAGAGAAATCCTAAATCAACCATTGGTGTAAGATCAACCCTTGTAGATCTATTCGTTTTTATGTTTGAGAAGGATTTTCTGGATTTACTTTTTGTGATAGTATTTACTTCTGCCATTTTATAAAATTTAGCTTGAGATCAATAATTTTTAGATTTCCATAAAACTGCAGCAAAACATTGCATATACATACGGAAGGCTTATAGACCTCTTGTTAGCGTTTTGTAGTAAATTAGTTGAAGCAAAATTTTAAAAAGCTGTCCCGGAATTTTTAAAAATTCATTAATATAAATCATGGATAAAGTAGAACTTAAAATTAAGCTTGGTGAAAAGTACAGTCTATTTATTGAATTTATTCTTGCATTAACTGATGAGGAATTTCTTACCAGTAAAAATTACAAATGGACTGCAGGACAACAAGCTGAGCATATCTATTTAAGCATTAAACCCTTAAGAAAAATATTGGCTTTGCCAAAATCTGTTTTAAAATTACTTTGGGGTAAATCCAACAGAGATGGTAAAAATTATGATGATTTAGTAAAAAAATACTTATCTAAATTAGAAAACGGCGGAAGGGCAACTAAAAGATTTATGCCTGCAACAGTAAGTGTAGAAAAAGGAAAAAATATAAAAGTTAAACTAACATTTGAAGTGATTAAATTATGTTCCAGAATTGAAAAATTTACGGAGCAAGAGCTTGATCAATATATACTTCCTCATCCACTATTAGGAAAACTGACCTTAAGAGAAATGTTGTTTTTTACTATTTATCATATTGAGCATCATCATAATAATGCTAAACAAAATTTAATAAAATGAAGCCTTTGAAAAAAGATGTGGAATCTTTTTACCCAAAAAACCGGCAAGCGTGGCGTAAATGGCTTCAAATCAATCACGATAAAAAACAATCTGTTTGGCTTATTTATTACAAAAAAAAATCAGCTGCTCCTACCATATTGTATAGTGATGCAGTTGATGAAGCACTTTGTTTTGGTTGGATAGACAGCAAGGCAAAACCATTGGATGAAGAAAAATTTATGCAGTTTTTTAGCAGGCGAAAAGTAAAAAGCGTCTGGTCTAAATTAAATAAGGAAAAAGTGCTGCGGTTAATTGATGAAGGGCTTATGACCAAGGCCGGATTTGAAATTATAGATAGGGCCAAACAAAATGGTTCGTGGTCAATTTTAGATGATGCTGAAGCACTGATCATTCCGGACGATCTGGATAAATTATTTAAAAAAAGACCAAATGCAAAACTTTATTTTTTAGGATTAAGCAGGACTGATAAAAGGAATATTTTACAATGGCTGGTCATGGCTAAACGAGATGAAACCAGGCAAAAAAGAATAACTGAAATTGTGGAATTGGCTGCTCAAAATAGGAAACCAAAACAATTCAGCGTTCAGAAGATACATAAATAAATTGCCGGGCAACGCATGGATTGTACATATTTCAAATATTTATGGAAAAGTGAATTAAGAGAAATCTTCCAATAAATCCGTACTTATAGTACTTCCTTTTGGAATTTTATTTTCGTACAAAATATTAATCAAATGTGTACAATTGCTTTTTAGATATCTAAAATCCAAAATTACTAATATGGTAATCCTGCGCAAACTGAAAACATTAGCTGTCTACCAAAAAAAATATTTCGTTTTTTGTAATAAATGCTTTCCTCGTGCCACTGATATATAAATTGAACAATTATGAAACAGGGAGAAATAATAAAAACAACCCCAAAATTCACCCCATTCAATCGCTATGCATACGTTATGTATATGGTACTGGTCGTTTATCTTGCCATAAAGGGAGATTATGAGTGGGCATTTGCAAACCTTGGAATTGCGCTCGTTTTTGACCCATTTGATACTAATGTTAAATGGCAGGATAGACCCCAATATCAAAAGGTATGGTTACTGATACATCTGGCTTTCACATTTGCTGGTTTAATCTATATCATGTTTTTAAAAAAGTAAATCATGATCTGAATTTTAAGATTAATTTATTTACCAATAGATGTTTTTACATTCAAATGTCGAAATTGGTTTGATCATACGACCATGAAAAGTGGACAACAATAATACACGTCAATCTTAAAAAAAATTGAGCGAAAAAGAATTTCTGACGCAGTTAAAAGAACACCAGAAAATCATATACAAGCTGGTGCATATTTATGCCAATACGGAGGAAGATAAGAAAGACTTGTATCAGGAGATCGTGTTACAGGCATGGAAAACCTATTCTGGCTTTAGAGGCGATGCAAAATTCAGCACCTGGTTATACCGCCTTTGTTTAAATACCATCTTTACCATCCAACGTAAAATGAATAGGATTGAATTTACAGATACAGCAAGGTTTGAAGAAAGTTATTTTACTACAACTGGTAATGATGAAGCTGACAGGTTATACAAAGCAATCAGGACCCTCACTGAAACGGAAAGGGCCATCATTTCACTTCATTTAGACGGATACGACAACAAAGAAATAAGTGAGTTAATTGGTATTACCGCAAATCTTGCAGGTGTAAAACTTCACAGGATAAAACAACAAATGGCAACGCTATTAAAAAATATATAATGGACATTGAAAATATATGGAAGCAAGATAGCGGTAGCGATGAAGCATTAAATAAATTATTGCAGCAGCCAGATTACAGTAAACTTCATTCCAGACTGCCGTTAAAAAAATTGAAGAAAAATCTTTTGTATGGAATGATCTATGCTGCTCTCATTACTGCTTTTTATGTGGTGTTATTTTTCAGGATTAATATTTGGCAAGTTCATATAACTATAATTATTGCAATTACTTTCAATTTTATTGTAGGGATCGATACCTGGAAATTATATAAGGCTATCGATGAAAATATATCTACAAGCAGCTCTTTAAAAGAGGAATTAGAAAAGAATTATTTTAGTTTTCAGCGTTGGTGGCGTATTCAGGAGAGACTAGGCCTGTATATTTACCCAATAGCCATAGCAGGAGGCTTTATTTTGGGTGGTGTGGAAGGTTCAGGAAAGTCAGTAGAAGAATTTTTGTACAATCCTAAAATTTTGTTAGTTCTGGGAGTTGCCATTCTCCTATTTGTTCCCATTTGTTATTTCGGGGCAACATGGATGTTTCACTATGCCTATGGAAAACATTTGAAAAAATTAAAGTTATTGATTGAGGAATTGTCCAATTAGTTTCGTTTGCACATTTCCCTTTACATAAATTGCTGTATTCTTACACATTTGCAAAAAATTAGTAAACACGGAGGACACGAATATTTCACAAAATTTACTGACTTAATCTTATTGTCTTTTATGGGCTTTTGCCTGTATTTTGGTGCTTAGTGAAGGTTAACACAGAATATAAAGCGTTACACAGATGGCATTGAAATACAGAATGAGACACAAATATTTATATTTCTATATACAGATACCCATTCATAATCAACTGTGGCGAGAACTTTGTATAATAACCTATCAGTAAACCTCATCAGATAATTACATAGCGTTAACATTAGTTTGTACTATCTGTAAATCAAAGTCTTAGGTTACTTATTTAAATATGGTAGCAATAAAAAAAGTTTTTTCAGAAGCCGGTGACCAGGTTTCTTTCATGGGTGATTTTTTCAGGAATATTTTTTCCAGAGGTTTTGAAGGAAATGAGTTCATCAGACAATGTTTTGTTATCGGTTACCGTTCACTTTCTCTTGTGGGAATCACTGGTTTTATTTTGGGGTTTGTGATGACTTTACAATCGGAACCTACTATGGAAGAGTTTGGTGCCGCCAGTTTTGTTCCCGGGATGGTGGCAATTTCTATTATTCGTGAGATCGGGCCTGTAATTATCGCGCTCATCTGTGCAGGAAAAATTTCCTCCAGTATAGGTGCAGAACTGGGTAGTATGAAAGTGAGTGAACAGATCGATGCAATGGAAGTTTCTGGAGCTAACCCCATACAATATCTCGTGGTAACACGCATTCTCGCCTGCACCATCATGATACCGTTATTAACTTTAATGGCTGATTCACTGGCATTGCTGGGAGGCTTCATGGCATCTAATCTTAGTGGTAATTATACTTTCAAACTGTATTTCGATAAAGCCTTCTCAGCACTCACTTTTGTAGATATCATTCCTGCATTTCTTAAAACTATTTTCTTTGGATTTGCTATTGGTTTTGTGGGTTGTTATAAAGGATATAATTCAAACCGGGGAACAGAAAGTGTGGGTGTTGCCGCAAATTCATCAGTAGTAAATGCATCTTTGTGGATCATATTTCTGGATGCTATTGCCGTTCAGTTAACTTCTGTTTTCGCTTACTAATTAAACATGCAAACCATTAATAAATCAGAACATATCGTTAACACAGAAAAAGTAATTGAGCTTAAAAATCTGAAAAAATCCTTCGGTCCTAAAGATGTGCTGAAAGATATCAATATGGATCTTTTCAAAGGAGAGAACCTCGTGGTATTGGGTAAATCAGGGACCGGTAAATCCGTTACAATAAAATGTATGGTTGGTCTGCTCACGCAGGATAGTGGATCAGCGGTGGTATTGGGTGAAGAAGTAGAACAACTGAATGCTGAAGCACTGAAAGAGTTGAGAGCGAAAGTTGGATTCCTGTTTCAAAGTGCAGCGTTGTATGATTCCATGACCGTAAGAGAAAATTTAGAATTTCCATTAACACGTGTACTGCGATTAAAAGATTCTGGTGAGATCAGTAAACGAGTGCTCGAAGTGCTGGAAGCGGTGGGTTTATCGCAGGCAATTGATGCGATGCCTTCTGATCTCTCGGGCGGAATGAGAAAACGTATTGGCCTTGCGCGAACATTGATTTTAAATCCTGAGATCATGTTGTATGATGAGCCTACAACCGGGTTAGATCCTATAACCTCACGGGAGATCAGTGAATTGATTTTAGAGATGCAGAAAAAATTTAAAACATCTTCTATTATCATCACTCATGATATGGCCTGTGCAGAAATTACGGCCGATCGTATACTGGTAATGGATGAAGGAAAAATTATTGCAGAAGGATCTTTCGATGAACTAAAGAATTCAACAGACGCATTGGTGAGTTCATTTTTTAAATAAAAAAATTGTGCATCCATTTGCACGTATTGAAAATAAATTATTGATATATGAAAGTTACAGCATCACAAAAAATACGGATAGGGATATTCACCATAGCAGGAATATTACTTTTGGTAATTGCCATTTTTCTGATTGGAAAAAATAAAAACATGTTCGGGGATACCTTCACAGTATATGGCACTTTTAATACAGTAGGTGGTTTGAAGGAAGGAAATAATATCCGGTTTGCAGGAATAAATGCAGGAACCGTAAAAAAAATTACCATACTGTCAGATACACTGGTAAGAGTGGATATGATTCTCGAATCAAAGATCAAACCTTTTATAAAGAAAACAGCGTTGGCAACGATCGGTTCTGATGGTCTGATGGGAGATAAGCTGATCATGATCACCGTGGGTGAACCAACTACGGCATTGCTGCAGGATGGTGAACAAATAAAAACTGCAAATCCTGTAGACTTCGATAAAACAATTGCACGTATCACTAAAGTTGCCGAAAACGCAGAAGTATTGTCAGGATCTTTGGCTAATATTTCTGTTCAGTTGAGCGAGGGAAAAGGAAGTCTTGGAAGATTATTATATAAAGACGATCTGGCTATCGGTTTAGAAGGAACTGTAAATAATGTTAGAAATATTACGGGTTCTCTTGCATCTGTTTCTTCAGAAATTAAAGCCGGTAAAGGTTCTATCGGAAGATTGATCTATAATGAAGAACTGGCCAAAAGCCTGGAAGGAACGGCTGCCAATGCAAAAATTACCATGTCAACGGTAAATGACGCCGCCTTCGGATTCAGTGAAAATATGAAAGCGCTTCAGGGGAATATTTTATTCCGTGGATATTTTAAAAGACAGGCAAAAGCCAAAGAAAAAGAAAAGCAGGATTCACTACAAAATAACAATAATACAGAAGTGGAATTAAGCGAAGAAGAGATCAAAGAAATTGAAGCAGCAGCAGAAAAAGCGGAGAAAGATATTATTGAAAGGAGAACAAAAAAAACGCCGGTAGCGCAGTAGTGTTTTTTGAACGCGGATGACATAGATTAAATGGATAAAATTGAAATGCCCTCCACCGGAATTCAGTTCTGTCTTTGGCTATTTTTAATTTTAGAATTCACGAAATTTACTGAGCGTTCATTGTTTTATTTTATGTGTACTTAGTTGTTCTTCATTTGTTGTTTTTTTGTGTTTAAAAAAGGGGAGAGAAATGATAATACTAAGGAGTTAAAGAGTTATTTAACTATGTTAGTTGTTGGTAAACTCAAAGCGCCATTTCTTTAGTATATTTCTTTTTATATTCTAACGGAGACATACCGGCAATTTTTCTAAAAACTTCCCGGAAAGCTTTTACATCTGAATATCCCACTTCATACATCACTTCATTAATCGTTTTACGATTGGATTCAAATGCCTTCTTGGCAAATTCCATTTTTACCCTTTGGGCATATTCAATCGGAGTATTGCCGGTTGCTTTTATAAACCTTCTGTCAAAATTTCTTCTGCCAATGTTGAAGCGGGATGATAATGCTTCCACCGATGTTTTCTCTTCCACATTTTTTTCTAAATACAATTGTGCCTGTCGAACCATTTCATCATCATGCATTTTCTGGCCATTAAATATTGTAAACACTGATTGGCTTTGACGGTCTATTTCTACCTGAAAAATTTTTGAACAATATACGGCTGTTTCCCGGTCGTAATATTTTTCAACGAGATAAATCAACAGATTTAGAAATGAATACGCACCTCCATTAGTATATATACCATTTTCATCTGTGATCAGCTGATCATGTTGTAAACTTACATCTGGAAACAGTAACTTAAATTGTTCGGCGGCAGCCCAGTGTGTAGAACATTTTCTGCCATCTAATAACCCGGTAGATGCCAGCATAAAAGTACCTGTACACATACTCGCAACTTCTGCACCTTTTTTATATTGATCTTTTATCCAGCCAATAAATAATTCATTGTTATGTAAGGCTTTTTTGAAATCCCTTACTAAAGAAGGAATGATAATAAGATCAGTATTTTTAAGTTTTGAAATATCTGTATGTGGTTGTACATTAAATAAGCCGTTCCCAAATTCTGATTGCGTTGATACACCTGCAAGTTCAATTTTAAACATTTGTTTATAACCCTGGGTTTTGCGGTATTCATTGGCTTTAAGAAACATTTCATACGCTCCTACAAGGCACGCGACTGTGCTTAAAGAACTCTGGCCGTCTGGTACAATGATGGTAATGTGTTTCATAATAAGTTTTTGGCAAAGATAAAAAAGGCATTTGTCTATATCAACCCATGAGAAAGTCCATTTTACACCCTTTTAAAGTCAGATCCGGTCAATACTTTTGCTGCATAAAACATACAACATGACAGAAATAACAATGATGGTTAAAATGGTAATGGACCGCTGGGATGGTTCAATAAAAAATTTTAATTCCATTCTTAACAGCCTGGATGATGAAACGCTGCTGCAGGAAATCGCGCCAGGTAAAAATAGAGGCGTTTATTTATTAGGACATCTTATTGCCGTGCATGACGACATGCTGAGATTAATGGATCTGAATGACATTCAATTCCCTGAGTTAATTGTACCGTTTATTAAATCAGCCGATAAGCAGGTAAACGAAATTCCTTCAGCAGCACATTTGAGAACGATGTGGTTGAGTCAATGTGAATTTCTTGATCAAAAATTCAAACAACTAATGGCAGCAGAATGGTTTAATAAACATACAGCTGTTTCTGAGGAAGATTTCATGAAAGAACCCCACCGTAATAAGTTAAACATAATTATTACACGAACATCTCATTTACAATATCATTCTGGACAAATAATGTTACTAAAAAAATAAACTATATGACAAATACAAATTACAATACACGTATTTTACTTAATAAATCAGCTACCGAAGTATTTAATGCCATCATGAATGTTAGCGGTTGGTGGCAGGGAGAAATAAACGGTAACACCGAAAAGTCAGGTGATGTTTTTACTTATCGTATGAAAGAGTTTCATTTCTCCGAACAAAAAATAATAGACATTATTCCCAATAAAAAAATTGTGTGGTTGGTAACTGATAGTCAGCTCAACTTCATCAAACAAAAGGATGAATGGACGGGTACAAAAATAATTTTTGAAATTTCAGAGATGGACAATCAAACAGAACTTCTTTTTACCCACGAAGGTTTGAACCCTGCCATTGAATGTTATAATGATTGTTCTAACGGGTGGGAAAAATTAATTACAGAAAGTTTGTATAGTCTGATTATGACGGGGAAAGGAAAGAATGTTTTTTGATGTTTAAACTATAGGTGATAAGTTAGATACATATGAATTGGACTGTATGGTTGATTGTTTTTAATCAACACAGTGCACTGAGATAATAATGATCACTTAGGTTTATTTTACTTAATAACTTACTTAATCTGATAAAACTTAAAGTCTTCATGGATAATTTATTCAACATAGCGTGCTTCAGGCTTACACATAAATCATTCACTTATTGTATTCGGCTTCTATAAAAAAGTTATGTAATTTGTAAATAATATTTAATTTATATTTCAGTATAAAATTCAGATAAAATGAAAAATAAAAGATTAATCATTTTCTCAATATTCTTATTAATTGTTGCTTCATCTTGCCGTGATAATAATGAAAACATCGCTTGTACTATGGAATTCAGAATCGTTATCATTACAGTAAATGGTAACCCATTAAATGAATATTACACTGTTAGAGAATCAACAAATGATACTATCAGAATTGATAGGTCAAATGTTACAGGCAATAATGTGTATCCTGTTTTAGACGATAGCTATCAGAATATTATTGAAGGTAGAACAGAGAACTTTATCTTTTATGGTAAAGTAAATGGAGTAATTACCGCGCGTGAGCCTTTTGTTATTAAGGCAGATAAATGCCACATTGAATATGTGAGTGGAAGACAGGTTATATAAATAGACCAATTTATTTTCTTCGATACCAGTTTCATTTTTTCTTAGTTCTAACACGGCGTGCACCACGTTTTTTATTTAACGCGGATGACAATGACCGAATGGATGTAAAGGATTTTCTTGTGACTTCCTAAATTCATCCCGCTAATCTAAATTGTCAGAATCAGGATTTACAAGATGAGGATTGCAGGATTTATAATCACTCCTTCCTGAAAATTCTCCAATCCGCTACATCCTGCTTCAGACAACTGTACCCAATAAATTCTTTTCAAACAACTTTTACTTTATAAATTCACCCCGCTAATTCTAAATTATCAGAATCAGGATTTACAAGATGAGGATTGCAGGATTTATAATCCCTCACTCCTGAAAATTCTCCAATCCGCTACATCCTGCTTCAGACAACTGCACCCAATAAATATTTTGCAAACAACTTTTAATGGTGTTGGAATTACATACTTGTAGCGGGACGTTGCGATAATGACCAGTATTTTACAACGGTATCAAATAATTCTTTTAATTCACTGAGATTAGTGGGTTTTATAAAATAGCCTTGTACATTAAGGCTGTAGGCTTCCATCGTTCTGGGAGAAGAGCCACTGGTAGACATCATGAGAAAGGGGATGCATTTTAAGCGTACCGCTTCATCATCAAAGATTTTCTCTTTCAATTTAAAACCATTGAGCGCATTCATATTGATATCACAGAAAATAAAAAAAGTATTTGTTTTAGTGGAACAGATATACTCATAAAATTTATTGCCATCTGTAAAAACAATAATTTCATTTTCAATTTTCAAGTCCTTAAAACCTTCTTTAAAAATCTCAATATCTTCTACATCATCATCAATAAGAATGATCGGATTCAGGTTAGGGGTGTTCTTTGTCATAATATAATGTCGTTTTAGGAATGTTTATCTAGGGCCGATGCGTGGTTACAACTAATACCGACAACATCCCTGCCACGATCCTGCAAAGCGGATAAAGCCATTGGCAACTTTTCTTCCATCTACACGCATAGTTTAAAACCCTTTTCAAAAAAAATCGCATTAAACAAGGTGCAAACAGCTTTTTATGCAACTAACTCATCAATTTATTCTACATTCATCCAGGCAATTCATCAGGTCTGTTCCCGAAGAACGCTACTTACAAAATTCTATATCCGCTCATCACCGCCAACCTCACCAAAACATCACGTGTATTCATTATGTTGAAAGCATGATAAATTATACCATTTGAAAAAGATAATTATTTTATTGATTGTTTGTAGCACATCCAAATGTCTGCAGGCACAGCAACAACTTTCAAAAGATCAACTGGACGTTCAGCAAACAGTCATCAACATGTTTGCTGCATTATCCCACCGCGATTCACTCACCTTAAAAACCTATTGCAGTCCAGAGATAACATTATACGAATACGGACAAGTATGGAATTTAGACACGCTCATCCAAAAGGCAATTGTACTAAATACCTCAACGGATTTTAAACGTATCAACAATTTTGAATTCCTCCAAACTACTGTAGATAAAAATTCAGCATACATAAACTATCGTTTGAATTCTAACATTATTAAAGATGGAAAGTTGATTTCCCTTTTTTGGCTGGAAACGGTAATATTAAATAAAGAAAAAACATCCTGGAAAATAAGGCACCTTCATTCAACGCTGCTCAAACGAAACTAAATCTGCTTTTATCAATTCAATTCATTTGTATGAAAAAATTAGGAATTTTAATCTTACTGGTAAATTTGACAACGTTACCTGTTGCTGCACAAATTAAATTTAGCGAGGAGACGAAAAAATATATTGTCTACAATGATTCTATCAATGTTTTTAAAAATGCCTTGCTGATTGATGGAACCGGTAATGCTGCTAAAGCCCGTCAAACCATCATCGTAGTGCATGGAAAAATAAATTGGATAGGTGATGATGAGAAAGCGATTGTACCGAATGGCGCAAATGTGATAGATCTGAATGGTAAAGCCGTTTTGCCCGGTTGGGTAATGTTGCATGAGCACATGTATATTTCTGCGCATTGCCTGGAACCCCGCTATGCAAATTTGCGGCAACTACCTTTTAGTTTCCCTCGTTTATACCTTGCAGCCGGCGCCACAACTATCAGAACCTGCGGTAGCATTGAACCCTATTCTGATATCCGCATAAAAAAAGAAATTGATTCCGGTGTATTGCCGGGTCCAAACATGGAACTCACCGCACCTTACATTGAAGGAAAGTGGAGCCGCTTTCCACAGATGAAAGAAAACAAAACACCGGCAGATGCTGCTGCGTTTGTAAATTATTGGGCCGATCAGGGCTTCACATCTTTCAAAGCTTATATGGGCGTTGATAAACCTACTTTGAAAGCTGCCATTGATGCAGCACATAAAAGACATTTAAAAATTACTGGTCACCTGGATATAGTTACCTATAAAGAAGCTGCAACGCTGGGGATGGATAATCTGGAACATGGATTTATGGCAAGTACAGATTTTGCTTTCGGTAAAAAAGAAAATGAATCGCCTGCACCTGGTAGCGCCATAAAAGCATTAAGCATACTCGATGTAAATGCAGACAGCGTACAACAATTCATCCGTTTTTTAATTGAAAAAAAATTAAGCATCACTTCCTCTTTAGCTGTGTTTGAAGGTGTGACTACCTCGCAACCCAGGCCCAATGCAGATGCGGTGAATGCCATGTCGCCGGATACAAGGGATTTTTATTTACAAAGACTGGTGCTGTAAAATCAGCGACCGGCCCAACGGATTATGATAAGGCTTTTGCCAAAGCCGCTGCAATGGAAAAGATATTTTATGATCTGGGTGGTTTACTTACCGTAGGCACAGATCCCACTGGTATTGGTGGTACACTGGCAGGATATGGCAACTGGCGCGCTATTGAATTACTGGTGGAGGCAGATGGTTTTACGCCCTTGCAAGCCATTAAAATTGCCACACACAATGGTGCTGTTGCTTTAGGATTTGATAAAACAATCGGAACTATTGAAACAGGTAAATCTGCTGATCTGATTATCATTGATGGTGACCCTTCCAAAAATATCAGCGATATCCGCAAGGTGTTGTATGTATTTAAAAACGGTGTAGGGTATCATTCTAAAAAATTATTTGAATCGGTAAAAGGGAAAGTTGGATTTTATTAATTTATAATCTGTAAAACAACAATATGGATTCTATTATAGGCGCCATTACATATAAGTTATTTTACGATTGTAACAAGAAAGCATTACCTTAATCATCTGGCTTGTTTAACAACATGGCTATTTTTTATTATTAATCTTAAAAAAAATCGAATGAGAAAATTGACTCTAATCCTTTTATCAAGCATTGTATTTTCCTGTAACAATGCAGATACGGCAAAGGAAACTACCCTAGATTCTTCGAGTACCACCACCGCAGCGGCTGTAGCACCTGTTAATTATCCTTACACCATTGAACATCAGGATAATTGGGAAATAGGAAGCTCAGATAATACCATGGCTGCCTTAAATGGTTTGAAGGCGTGGGAAGAAGGTAAGATGGATCAGTCTATACAGTACTTCGGCGACTCTGTCCGTGTGCAGTTTGACGGGATGGATAAAAAAATGTCGAAAGATAGTTTAAAGGTGTTTTTTACGGAAGCATGGAACAATTACAAAACGATAAAGATAAAAATGTACGATTGGGTATCTGTAATATCTAAAGATAAAAGTGAAGAGTGGGTGACACTTTGGTACAATCAAACCTGGGAAACAAAAGCAGGTGGAATGGATTCTTTATCGGTGATTAACGACTTTCAACTAAAGAACGGAAAGATCATCCGGTTATCTGAATATGCCAGGAAATTGCATTAAAAATATTTTATCACAAAATTTTTCCATCAGGCTGAGGTTAATGACCTCAGCTTTTTTTATTTTAAATGTTTATAGGGAGGAGAATTTTAAGATAGCACATAAACTATTTGTTTGAAAATGGGCATCTCCTTTCCGAGGGTAACGGCTTAAAAAATTGATGATTTTCTTAATAGTAAAACTTCCTTTAAGTCCCTTATAAACATATGGCAAACACAGGCCATTCTGCAGAGCTTAATTTGATCTTCTTTTGTAAATTATTAATATATTTGTAATATTATGGATGCGATCTCTACAATTAATGTATTTCTTGCAGATGACGACAAAGATGATTGCCTGCTTTTTCAGGAGGCTATTGAAGAATTAAAATTACCTACTCAAATTACGACGGTACATGATGGCGAACAACTCATCATGCATCTGGAGTCAATTTACCCGATCCTACCGAATTTAATTTTCCTGGATCTGAATATGCCTCGTAAGAATGGTTTCGAATGCTTGACAGCTATAAAAAAACATGCAGAGTTACATACCATTCCTGTCATTATTTACTCCACTTCTTTTGATAAGGAAGAAGCGCTCCTTCTTAAAAAAGCGGGTGCAAAATATTATATTTGTAAGCCTGCAAATTTCAACGATCTGAAAACAGTTATTCACCGGGCAATTATGCTTATACACGAAAATACTCAACTGGTTTCTACAGAAAATTTTGTAATCAATAAATCTTGTTCTGCTTAGTGATGAAAGAAAATTTTACAAATCCCAATGTTGATTTTCTTTCTGGTGGCGGAAAAATGGGTGAACTTATACGTTCCAAAGACTGGTCAGAAACACCATTAGGCTCGCCTGATACCTGGCCGCAAAGTCTGCGAACCACGGTAAGCTTGTGCCTTGCTTCTAACTTTCCCATAGCAATTGCCTGGGGTCCGCATCGGGTGCAGATATACAATGATGGTTATTGGCCTATCACAGGTGACATGCATCCTAATTCCATGGGCCAAGATTTTAAAAAATGCTGGGGTTCAGCTTGGCCTGTAATTGGGCTGGCATTTGAGGAAGCTTTTCTAGGTGCAACCCGCTTCCTGGAAAACCAGCGCATAATTCTAGATCGCTATGGATATTCAGAAGAAACTTTTTTCACTTTTTCATTTAGTCCTATACTGGATGAATCAGGTGGAGTAGGAGGGCTTTTTCATCCCGTTATAGAACAAACGCAACAAACACTTGCAGAAAGAAGGTTGAATATATTACCAGCGCTGGCTAATCAAACTATTAACGCACGAACAGTTAATGAATCTATTATACTGGTAATGGATTGTTTGAAAAATTTTGTAGAAGACATTCCTTTTCTATTGTTGTATTCAATGGCCAACAATGAGAAGGAAGCAAAATTAGACGGAGTTGCAGGCGTTGATAAAAATTCGGTTATTGCTCCAGCCAAAATCCATTTTAAGGAAAAGTTGCAAAGTTGGCCGCTTGCTAAAGTTTTTGAAAGTGGAAATGTTGAACAGGTTGAAAAACTTTCAGATATTTTCGGAACATATCATTGCGGTCCTTATGAAGAGCCACCTGAACAAGCTTTAGTTTTTCCAATTGCGCTTCCAGGTGCAGCAAATGTTAATTATTTTTTGGTGTTAGGTGTAAGTTCCAGGCGAAAACTTGATGAGAAATATTTGTTGTTTTATGAGCTTTTAGCAGCATCAGTAACCAATGTGTTAACAAAAGCAAAAACATACGAAGAAGAACGCAAAAAAGCTGAAGCACTTGCCGAAATTGATAAAGCAAAAACTGTTTTCTTTTCTAACATCAGTCATGAGTTTCGCACACCGCTTACGTTGATGTTAAGCCCACTTGAAGAATTATTAAATCAGTCAAAAAATAATTTCAGCGAATACGAAATTGGAAATATTGAAACTACACACCGTAACGCAGTTCGTTTGCTAAAATTGGTGAATACGCTGCTTGATTTTAGTCGTATTGAAAGTGGCAGGCAACTAGGAACTTTTAGTTTGGTAGACATTGTTACCCTCACAAAAAATCTGGCTTCCAATTTTCGTTCATTGATTAATAAAGCCGGATTAGAATTTATAGTAAATGCTGATACCATCATACAACCGGTGTATGTGGATAAGCAAATGTGGGAAAAAATTGTATTTAATCTTCTAAGCAATGCTTTTAAATATACACTCGAGGGAAAAATTACCGTTGAGCTATCTTCAGAAGACAATTATGCAATTTTGAAAGTAAAAGATACCGGAGTTGGAATCCCTGAAAATGAAATGCCCAATATGTTCGAACGTTTTCACCGCATTCAACAAGTTGCAGGCAGAACGTATGAAGGATCAGGTATCGGCTTATCACTCATAAAAGAGATGGTGAAAATTCATCATGGCACCATCAGTGTAGAGAGCAAGCTTAATGTAGGAAGTACATTCACTGTAAAAATTCCTTTTGGTAATAAACATATTGCCGAACAACAGTTATTAAAAACAACAATTGATTCAGATGAAATTTCTTCTAATATGTATATAGAAGAGATTGAAACATTACTTGATCGCGGGAAAAAAGAAATAGGAAAAACTGCATCCATAAAATATAAAAATTCTTTTCCGACCGTATTAGTGGTGGATGATAATGCCGACATGCGGGAACATATCAGTTCCATTTTGTCAAATAATTTTAATGTTATCACGGCCAGCAACGGGATGGATGCATTGCACAAAATGAAGGATACTATTCCGGCTCTGGTGCTTTCCGATATTATGATGCCCGTGATGGACGGTATTGCCTTATTAAAAGAAATAAAAAGCAACAATGCCAAAGCAAATATCCCTGTGATATTACTAACCGCACGTGCAGGCGAAGAATCAAAAATTGAAGGATGGGAAATAGGTGCCGATGATTATTTAGTTAAACCATTCTCTGCAAAAGAATTATTGGCAAGAGTTAGTGCCCAGATAAAAATGGTGAGGCTGCGGGAATCACTGGAAGGCAATGTGCGCAATTTATTTATGGATGCACCTGCCGCTATCGCTGTGTTTCGAGGTCCACAACACGTGTATGAATTGGCTAATAAAACATATTTGCAGTTTACAGGAAATAAAGATATTTCGGGAAAATCGATTCGGGAAGCGTTTCCTGAATTGGAAGGAACAGGGATTTATGAAATATTAGATAATGTTTATTCAACAGGTGAACCTTTTATTGCTAATGAAATGCTTGTGAAGTTAGATAAAGGGGCTGAAAAGTTAGATGAAAACTACTTCAACTTTGTTTTCCAGCCTTCTTACAATAGTGAAGGAGAAATAGTTGGAATATTGGCGCATGGAGTAGATGTTACGGAGCAGATTTTAGCAAGAAATAAAATTGAAGAAAGTAATCAAAAAATACAGAATCTAATTGCTCAGGCTCCAGTTGCCATGTGCTTTTACAAAGGGGATCAGTTTATTGTTGACATAGTTAATGATAAAATGCTAACCATTTGGGGAAAGGATTTAGAAACAGTTTTAAAAAAATCAGTTTTTGATGCTATGCCTGATGCTAAAGGTCAGGGATTTGAAGACTTACTTCTTAAAGTGTATACCACAGGCGAAAGTTTTTCAGCCAATGAAATTTCTATCAACTTATTGCGAAACGGAAATAATGAAAAAATTTATGTTAACCTTTTATATGAGCCGTATAAAGAAGTTGACGGAACAATAACCGGCATAGTGGAAATTGCAAATGATGTTACAGAACAAGTTTTATCACGCCAAAAAATTGAACAAAGCGAACAAAAAATCCAAAATATAAAGGCACAATTAGACCTGAGCATACAGGCAGGAAAAATTGGCATTTGGTTCTGGGATGTAAAAAAAGATATACTTACCTGGAGTAAAGAACAGCATGACATATATGGAGTTAGTCCATCAGAAAAAATAACCAACTCCGCGCAATTTCATGCATTTGTTTTACCAGAAGACAGGGAACGTATTTTAAAGGACGCTGAAAGTAAACCTTTAACATCAGATCAGGAATACGATTTCAGGATCAATAGAAAAAACGATGGGGAAGTCAGATGGATAAAATCAAGGGCAAGAAACATCTTCGATGAAGAAGGTAAGCTGGAATATATTTCCGGGGTTAATATAGATATAACTGATCAGGTAGAGGCACTACATAAAATGCAAGAAAGTGAAGAGCGCTTCCGTTCTCTTGCTCAGGCATTACCTCAATTGGTTTGGGTAACCAATGCAAAAGGTGAATACGAATTTGCTTCAGAAAAATGGAAAGAATATACAGGTATTGAAGCCAGAGACGAAAATGACTGGAAAGCAATTGTGCATCCTGATGATTATGACAATATCAACGCAGCTTGGATGCACAGTATTTCTACAGGTAGTATTTATCGTCACAATGTTCGCCTCAAAAGTAAAACAGGCGAATATAGATGGCACACAGTAGTAGGAGAGCCCACTTTAGATAAAGAAAATAAAATTGTAAAATGGGTAGGCGCATTCACCGATGTACATGAGCAAAAATTAGCGGAAGAGAAATTAGCCTACCGCACTGCTTTGTTAGAAGCCCATAATCAGGCAAATGTAGATGGTGTTTTGCTTGTAGATGCTAAAGGAAAAATTATTTCTTTTAACCAGCGCTTTGTTGAAATATGGAACATGCCACAACACATTGTACATGCAAATGATGATGAAGCAGCACTTTCATTTGCCATGACACAATTGGTAAATCCTCAACAGTTTATTGACAAAGTAAAATACCTCTACGATCATCCAACAGAAACGAGCCTTGACGAACTGGAATTTATAGACGGTAAAATAGTAGAGCGAAATGGATATCCTGTAATTGGTAATGACGGAAGTTATTATGCATGGAGCTGGACTTTTAAAGATATTACCCAAAGAAAAAAAATTGAACAGGATTTAAAAAATACGCAAGAACAATTAGAATTAACTTTTAAAAATATTCCTTCGGGGGTTTATCTCATCAATGAGAAAGGTGAAATGGTTTATGTGAATGAAGTAGGAGCCGCTATTTATGGTGATTTTACACCTGAGTATATGTTGGAACAAAAAAATTTACCAACACTACTAAAAATTGCAGATGAACTTTTTGAACGCTTTCAGGAAAATGGAGATTATTTTTCTCCTCAGAATTCGCCGGCCTACATAAGTCTTAACACAGGCAAATCATCTCAAACAATATTAAAACAAATAAATAGAACCACCAGAGAACAAAGATGGTATTATGTGCAGGGTGCGCCGCTTTTTGATGAAAAAGGAAATGTTTCGCTGGTTTTGATCACCAGCACAGATATTACTGAGCAAAAAAATGCAGAAGAAAAGATAAAAAACAGCGAAGAACGCTTTCGTACACTTGCACAATCATTACCTCAATTAGTTTGGGTAACCAATGCTCAAGGCATTTACGAATTTGTCTCTGAAAGATGGAAAGAATATACTGGAATTGAACCAGGTGGCGAAAATGAATGGAAAGCAATTGTGCATCCTGATGATTTTGACAACATCAATGCAGCATGGATGCGCAGTATTTCTACCGGTGCGATGTATCGTCACGATGTTCGGCTCAAGAGTAAATCTGGTGAATACAGATGGCACACCGTAGTAGGTGAACCAACTTTTGATAAAGAGAATAATATTGTAAAATGGGTAGGCGCATTTACCGATGTACATGAACAAAAAGAAGTTACAGAAAAAATAAAAGAAAGCGAAAATCAGTTCAGTATTCTTGCAAACAATATCCAAAACCTAGCCTGGATAGCTGATGCAGATGGATGGATTTATTGGTATAACCAGCGATGGTATGATTATACCGGAACAACACTGGAAGAAATGAAAGGATGGGGATGGGAAAAAGTGCATCATCCTGACCATATTGAAAGAGTTGTAGATTTTGTAAGTCAGGCCTGGAAAAAAAATGAACCATTTGAGATGACTTTCCCACTTCGTCGCACTGATGGAAAATTCAGGTGGTTTCTTACACAGGTGTTTCCAGTGAATGATGCCAATGGAAATATTTTACGATGGGTAGGAACGAATACAGATATTGAGAAACAAAAAACATTTTCAGAACAGTTAGAAGAAAAAGTTAAGGAACGTACGATCCAGTTAAATGAAGTAAATGAAAATTTAGAACAGAAAAACACCGAACTTCTTAACAAAAATAAAGAGTTGGAAGCATTCACTTACATTAGCAGCCACGATTTGCAGGAGCCCTTAAGAAAAATACAAACATTTACCGGAAAGATAATAGACAATGAAAAAGAACATCTTTCAGAAAATGCAATAAATTATTTCAACCGCATGCAGTCTGCTGCATCACGTATGCAAAAATTAATTCGCGATTTATTGGAATTTTCACGCCTAAGCAACACTGAAAGAATATTTGAAAAAACCGATCTGAATCAAATTGTAGAGGAGGAAAAAGAAGAATTAAAAGAAACGATTGACGCAAAAAATGGAACAATAGAGGTACATACATTATGCGAACTGAATATTATTCCCTTTCAGTTCCGGCAGCTCATGCATAACCTTATGAGCAACGCACTTAAATTTTCTAAACCTGGTGTTGCACCTCACATTATCATTAAAAGTGAAATAATTTCCGGTTCTGATGTTCATTTTAAAGGAAAGAAAGCCTGCCATTTATCCATTTCAGATAATGGAATTGGATTTGACTCAAAATATGCTGACAAAATATTTGGCGTATTTCAAAGATTGCACACCAAAGAGGAATTTTCGGGAACAGGAATAGGACTTGCCATTGTAAAGAAAATAGTAGACAATCACAATGGTATCATCAACGCAAAAAGTGAGTTTGGAAAAGGTGCAACATTTAATATTTATATTCCGGTTACGTAATTATTTAGGCTTTTGCATTTCAATATTGTCAATTTTTAATAAAATAAATTTTTAACAAAAAACTTTACATCAAAAAACAACATCAAAAATTTACAACTTCACATATTCTCTTCTCACGGCTTCCAGACATAAGCCAACACGGCTTTGCACATGTAATTTTTGAAACAGTGCTTCTCGGTAACCGTCTATAGTTCTTTCACTCAAATTCATTTCGGCTGCTACTTGTTTATAAGTCAGATCACTACAGGCATGTTGCAAAAATTCTAATTCACGCGTACTGATTTTTACTTCGTCGTTATCATAAGCTTTCATTAATAATTTACGAAACTGTACATTATTGCTGTCGCCATTATAATAACCTTTTTCTATAATTTGGTACAGTGCATTTTCCAGTTCGGAAGGATGGATATCTTTTAAGAAATAAGCACAACAACCCGCCTTGAACATTTTAATAATGGAGTGATCGGTATCGTTCATGGTTAAAGCAGCGAGTTTGATATCAGGATGATGTTTATTCAGCCAGACAGTTATTTCCACGCCATCCATAACGGGCATGTTAACATCTATGAGCATTAGATCAGGAACAATTTGATTACAACTCATTTTTTCCTGAAGGTCTGCACCATGACAAGCTTCGGTAACTACTTCAAAATTGCCAAAACTTTCCAGCATCAGGCAAACAGATTTAAGAAATAACTGGTGATCATCCACTAATCCGATCTTAATTTTCATAAGGTTATTTGTTGTGGAATAGTAATGGTGAGCAACGTGCCATTGTCGTTAGAATCCCATTTAATATTACCGCGTAATATACGGGCTCGTTGTTCCATATTTTTCAATCCCATACCGGTAGGAATTTCTTTTTGAATAAAGCCTTTGCCGTTGTCCTGCACAATAATCTGTAATGTATTTTTATCTTCAGATATTTTCACAAAAATATGCTTAGGCATGGCATGCTTGATGGCATTTTGCATGGCTTCCTGTACAATTCGAAATAAGATGAGTTGTTCGCCTGCATTCATATAAAGCTCGCATGACTGGTCCAGCGTAGCTTGAATCATTTTACCTGAATTGATTCTTGCTATTTCATCTGAGAGATTTTGGTGGAAATTAAATTGCTGCAGCCAGTCTTTATCTAAAGATTTTGAAATGGATCGCAAATCGGTGATGGCCTTACTGATGGAAGCATTGGCCTGGAGTAGCGTTTCCGGAGGATTTTCCATTTTTCGTTCTGTAACACCGAGCAACATTTTTGCAGTGCCCAATAACTGGCCAATATTATCGTGCAGTTCTTTTGATAAAACGGAATAGGTATTTTCCTGTACTTCCACTTGTGATTGTAATAACTGCTTTTCAAATTCGATCACCATCGTTTCTTTTTCCATGAGCATTTTTGCTTTCCTGCTTTTAAAATACAACATGTACGCAATTACAAATGCTGCCACCAGTAAAAAGACAGCACAAATAATGATGATAGCCTGAATTATGATCGTTGTTTTTTCTGGCATATAAATGCAATTATCCAGCTTCCGTATAAAACAAAACACAGTGTGTTCATCACTAACGTATAAAAAGATACATTTCCGGACAGTTTTATCTTAGAAATGATCTTAATAAAAGCAAACATAGGAAGTGATCCGAAATAAAAAAAGAACAAACCTATAATGACCCAGAAATTTGGTGAATGAAGCGGATTTCGAATAATATCTTCTTTTATGATCGTAAAGAAATATATGCAGCATGCCAGCGTAATGAGAACAGATAATAACATGCGGCTGTATCCATTGTAATTATTTACGAGCATCATATTTTGTTTGTTATATGCCGTAAGTATGGCTTCCGCAATAAAGAAGAGCAGAAAGAAAATTGACGCAGCCATGATACGTATACGTGTCTTGTTCTGCTGAAAGGTCTTATAAAACAGGAAGGCAAAGAACCATGATTGCACAATCATCAATAGATTATATACCGGGTAATTATATGATCCGATTGCATGTAAATAACTTCCTAAAATTTCTACTACTATTACCAGGGCGAGATAAAGTGTAAAAAAATGCCAGTATCGTTCCCTGCAATTTCTTAAAAAAATGATGCTGCATATGAATGCGACGATCTCCGTAATTAAACTAATTGTAAAAAGATATGCTATGGCCATAAACTACCTTCGTCGTAAATGAATGAAACATAGCCTGCTGCAATCACTTTATCCAAAAGCAATTTATAAGCATCTTTAAAAGCAGAGGGTGTTGGGAAGGTATCAAAAAAATCATATACCAGAGTCGCATCTGTTGTATGTACAATGATAGGCAATATACAGGTCGTAAGCCTGACTATACTATCTGTTTCTACACAAATAGGCGTGATGGAGATTTTCCATTCATATCCATCCGGCAAGGTCACTTCATCAGCATACGGAATAATAACATTATTGATAAAAGCCGGCAATACTTCCTTTTGAAATATAATCGATTTAGTAATCTCCGTAATGGCGCCTCCATTTCTGTAAGTTTCACATGCTGCAATAGCGCTCTCAATGGTAATAGGACCGGAGTTATTAAACTGATTAGTTGAATTTTGATCTGGCATACTGTAGTTTGGGTTTTGCTACAAATATATCTACTGAAGCCATTGGTTGTTAGGGGAAATTTCCCATATTTATCTATGATGCAATTTTACAGGAATTTCATGCTGATAGAAAACACAATGCTTACAGAAAATAACTCATAAAAAAAACGGGAAATTTCCCGGTATAGGGAGGGTGAAAATACATTTTGTTTGAAGAAAAGTACCCGTTGCGTTGGTAAAAAACCACAGTACATTTGATTACCGGTCACAAAAGAAGCATGGTTAAATTCTTCTCAGCGTATGACGATCGTAAAGTCCGGGAATTTGCTTCAGCTTCGTCATAACGTATAGTTTCAGCGGATAAAAGACAGGGGTGTCTTCTTCAACTATCTGCCTGAAAAAAAGCTCGTTTTTAATTCGTACACCTTCCGGTCTGCCTGCAAGACCGGTTTTTTTGTGCCGCATAATTTATAAAGATTGTATAAATTGAAGAAATTTGCCATTCTTTTAAAAAATTTCTTATGTCAACGAATTCAGTCTCCTTACATCGTATTATTAAATGTACTCCTCAAAAATTGTTCAACGCTTTTAAAGATCCATCAGCGGTGGCTACCTGGTTTCCACCCTATGGTTATTTGTGTGTGGTACAGGAAATGAATTTTAAAATGGGAGGTCATTATAAAATGTCATTTAAAAATTTTACTACCGGGCATCAGCATTTCTTCGGAGGTGAATATGTAGAAATAGAGGAGAATGCGTATATAAAAATGACGGACCGATTTGAAGATCCGAATTTGCCGGGCGAAATGACCACACAGGTGTGGATGAAAGCAGTTTCCACAGGCACGGAACTAAAAATATTACAAGAGGGAATTCCAGATGTTATTCCGGCGGAAGCCTGTTATCTCGGGTGGCAGGATACTTTGGATAAACTGACGAGGCTTGTGGAACCTGACTTAACCGTTGATATGTAAGTTCACTTCACTTGGGATAAACACGGCAATGCCGGGCGTTGAAAAAAATGTTATCATCACTATACAAAAAAAATTATTATGGCCAGCGTATCTATCTATTTAAATTTTGCAGGAAACGCAGAAGAAGCTTTTACTGCCTATAAAAAAATATTCAGAACTGAGTTTTCTACACCTGTTATGCGGATGGGAGATATGCCTCCACAACCCGGAATGGCTGAACTTAATGAGTCTGATAAAAGCAAGGTAATGCATGTTGCCTTACCTATACTGGACGGCACTCAAATAATGGCAACAGATATGCTGGAGAGCTTTGGACAAAAATTGGTGGAAGGTAATAATGTTACTATTAGTTTAAATCCTGATACAAGGGAAGAGGCTAATCGTTTATACAACGAATTGTCGGAAGGAAGTACGGGAGGAGTGGCTCCGCATGAAGAATTCTGGGGCTATTGGGGCACTTGTAAGGACAAATATGGCGTTCGCTGGATGTTCAACATTAGCAATTCATAAGGAGAATTTATTTTTGTAGTAGGTTAATTTAAGATGTAGAATGTAAAATTAAAAATGAAATTCAAACCATTTTTAATTCTACATTTTTAATTTTTAATTTTAAAAAAATCCGCAATACAATAAACCAATTCAATGCCGCGGACAAATTACCAGGTCTACGTAATAGAACTTTCCGGAAAAGTATTTAATGAAAATGCAAAATTCCGTGCGGCTAATCCGCAATTTAATGGCGTGCTGCAATGCCTGTATGTGGGCATGACCAGCAAAACGCCGGCAGAACGTTTACAACAGCACAAAACAGGTTATGTAAATGCAAAAGGGCATAATCTTTCTGCCAGTATTGTTTTCAAATATGGCCGCTATTTACGTCCAAGTTTGTATGAACATATTAATATACACCCCATGACGCAGGAACAAGCTTTACAAATGGAAGAAAAACTGGCATTGGATTTAAGAAGGAAAGGTTATGCCGTATGGTTTAATTAATGATAATATCAAATATTGAAAATATACTTTAACTAATTAATAATTTACAGATGCCTGAAACAGGTTTAACCATATGAATAATTTCCGTATCATCAATTATCAACCCCAATATCGCCAGCACTTTATTGATCTCAATACAGAATGGCTCACAAAATATTTTGTGGTAGAACCGCATGACTATCAAACTTTCAACAATATTGAAAAAGATATTTTAGAAAAAGAAGGGGATATTTTCTTTTGTGTATATGAAAATAAAATCGTGGGAACAGTTGCCATGATTTTATTCGAAGTTGGTATTTTCGAACTTGCAAAGATGGCAGTTACCGCCCATTATCAGGGCAAAGGAATCAGCAATTTACTGATGGATGCATGTATAAAATTTGCTAAAAGAAAAAACGCGGTGAAGATCATGCTCGTATCCAATCGGAAACTGGTTTCTGCACTTTCCTTGTATAAAAAATACGGTTTCGCAGAAGTTCCTATGGCGGCAACTGATTATTCAAGAGCGGATATTCAGATGGAATTGCTGTTATGACAATAGATTTTGATTTCTTTTTTATCAATGCCGTTAATGAATTGTTCTGACGCTAATGCTATAAATCAAACTGGCATTGTGTTGGAAGATAAAAAGCCATGATCGCTCAAAATATCCCTTCAGATAAATTTAAGAATCTTGAACGTCTGGCAAAACTAATGGATAGCCAGTTTGTGATTCCCGGAACTAATATTCGTTTTGGTTTAGATAGTCTGATTGGACTGGTTCCAGGTGCCGGGGATCTGGCTACTTTTTTTGTTTCGGGTATGATGGTAAGTGTGATGGCAAAAAATGGCGCGAGTGGTTTTGTACTGGCGAGGATGGTACTTAATATAGGAGTAGATGCATTGGTGGGGGCGATTCCTATTTTGGGAGATATATTTGATGTGGCTTTTAAAGCCAATCAAAAGAACCTTCGTTTGATGCGCGAGCATTATCGTGAAGGACGGCATAAAGGCGGCGCGTGGAAAGTAGTGTTGCCTTTATTATTGGTATTGCTGGGGGTAATTGGAGGGATAGCCTGGCTGAGTTATATTTTTATTAGCTGGTTGATAGATCTTTTTTGAACCTCACAGGTCCTAACCTCACAGGTCCCAACCTCACAGGTTCCAACTTCGGGGGGTATATATTACAAGCAATTCTACTTCAAATATTAGTATTTTGAACCTCACAGGTTCCAACCTGTGAGGTTGGGACCTGTGAGGTTATACAATTGCAAGCAATTCCACTTCAAATATCAAGGTGCTGTTAGGACCAATATGCGTTCCTGCCTGTTGTGAACCATAAGCTAATTCTGAGGGAAGAAATAATTTCCACTTACTGCCCACAGACATCAATTGAACAGCTTCTGTCCAGCCTTTAATCACACGGTTTAAAGGGAAAGTAGCCGGTTGCTTTCTTTCAACGGATGAATCGAAAACAGTTCCGGTGATAGTAGTTCCATGGTAATGACATTTTACTGAATCATTAGATGTAGGTTTCGGGCCATTGCCTTCAGTTAAAATTTCGTATTGCAAACCACTTGCGGTTTCAATAACACCTTCCCGATTTTTGTTGGCTTCTAAAAATGATTTGCCATTAGCGGCATTGGCTTCCGCTTTTTCTTTATTGATTTGTGCTAATTTTTCGGCTATTCCCATACAAAAGTTTGAAGATGCAAATTACTATATGCTCTGCATCTTCAAACTAAAAAATGCCGTTTATCCTAATGACCTTAACCAGGCAATCACTTCGTCTTTTGTTTTACCTAATTTGGTTTGTATCCTGCCCAGTAGTTCATCATCTTTTCCCTCTTCATATTCCAGTTCATCATCAGTAAAATCTGCATGTGCTTGTTTTACTTTTCCTTTTAACTGGTTCCAGCTTCCTTTTAATTCGAGTTTGTCCATGATTGTTTTTTTTTTAATCATTTCAATATTCATGCCGATGAGTTGTTGTGTAAATACAAAGTCTAAGAGGATTAACACACAGAGTATAAGGTATACACAAAGAGTACAATTTTAAAGATCAAATTGCTATTTGTCCTAATTAAAATCATTAACTCAAAGGGAATAAAATGGATTAGCACAGAGAACTGAGTATACAGAACACAATTCAAAACTTGTTGTACGGCTTGCAACTTCAGAGGCCTCTGTGTTAAAACACCACCAACTCAAGGCATAGCATTTGATAAATCAAATTAATGAACATAATAGTTTTAATGTTTCCTTTTTTACTGGCTTTCAACTTTATACATCAAAACAAGATGGACAATAATCCTGTGCGGTTGAAAGCAGAGCCATCTGTTCATATCATTCAGCAATGGGACCTCCCAAAAGAATTAAAAGAAGTTTCCGGCATTTCCTGGATAGATGAAACACATCTGGCCTGCATAATGGATGAACGTGGCATTGTCTTTATATATAACCTTGATAAAAAAGAAATCGTACGTAAAATTGAATTTGACGGTGGCGGCGATTATGAAGGGCTGGCTGTAGTAAATAAGGATATGTTTACCATAAGGTCCAATGGCATCATCAATCAGATCAGAAATTACCGTAATGAAAAACCATTTGTAAAATCTTATCATACCTGGATCAAAAAGAAAAGCAATGCAGAAGCTTTATGCTATGATAAATTTTCTAATCAGTTGCGCGTGATATTGAAAGGAAAAGATCCGCATGTAAAGAATGGACGTGGTATATCATATCTCATTAAAGAATAAAAAATTACACCGGAAGCCAGATCACATCCTGACTTTCAGCGATACCAATTGGATCAGAATAGCCGGAACATCTGTGTTTCAACCATCTGAAATGGCGATCCATCCGCTAACGGGAGAAATGTATATTATCGACGGAGAAAATCCACGTTTACTTGTAATTAATCGTAAGGGTGAGCTGAAAAAAATGATTCAACTGGATAAAAATGATTTCAATCTTCCGGAAGGAATAACTTTTTCTCCTGATGGAAAAATGTATATCAGCAATGAAGGGAAATTATTAGGCAGAGGAAATATTCTGCAGGTTGAATTACGCTGACATACTAATTCGAATAAATTGCCGTTTTATATTATATGATGCGTTGTGTTCGCTATCAATGTAAAACGAAAAAAAATAAAAACGTGGGAACTATCAGATATTACATGAATGATGTGGAACTAGGTTGTTCGCTTGAAGTGTACAGCAGGCACATCTTAGGTATGAAAGAAAACCTGACTGAGGAATCGCTCGCCGATACCGATATCATAGCCCGTTATAGACAATCCAATCAATTGGTTAATACAGATCAACGTCATCTTATACGAACAGAATTACATGACTTCAGAGCTGCCAAATTATACCTGATGGAAAGAATGAAATATTTGTACCACCAAAACTGATCTATTCTTCAAACTTATTTTTAAGGTTCATTTATATTTTGGATATTACATTCTTAAATGAAAAGAATGGACATCTCCATTAAAAAACTCGCCATTCCCAAAGAACTTTCTCAAACTCAAAATGCTGAAAGCGGACAAACCATTGTTCATTGTAAAGTGGCCGATGCCGAACTGATCAGGATATGGAAAACTACATTTCTCATACAAAATAACGGATCAAAAGCAGAACTTCTTTACGCAGATGGAATTAGCATTGCTCCGGAATGGTCGTATGTGATGCATGACAATCGCTATGCCTACTTCACTTTAATTTTCGAATCTCTCCATACAGATTGTTCTTCTTTTTATCTGGATGAAATTATTCCGGAACCCAACGCATTTTATACGCATGCTGTAAAGAAAAATACCTCCGGTGTGTATACCGTTGAATTACTTACCAAAGCATAGTGCTTCTAAACAGGTTACTCATACCACATGCTCAAATTATTTATTTTTGGTTGTTGTATTGCGCTGATCATTTTACTAACGAGTAAAAAACCGGCTTTGGTAAAATCGCGATTTCATGGATACTGGAACGGGAGCTGTAATTATCACGAAAATAAAATTACCTGGAATATATTGATTAATGATGATGGCCACATTAATGGTCATGCAATTATGAATATTGATAAACAATTTGATCTGGTTGGAAAGGCAGAATCAAATGGATATTGTTTACTCGCCGGTATGTTGGATGATCAGAAATTTCAGTTTGAAGGATCCATCAATGAAATTTCTGCATTTGGAACGCTTAGCGTTAATGGTACAGAAAAAGGAGAGTGGAATGCTTATAAAAGCTGATCCCAACACATGAATATATGATGGGATCAGCCAGATTATTTTTTTACTGCCGTTGTTATTTTACCTTTTAACTCAATATCTTTTTTCTTCGATTCAATCTCGAGTTCCAGTAATTTAATCTGATATTCTTTTAATTTCTGATCATATAATTTCTGGCCGGCAACGGTTTCAGGATCAAAAATGGTGAACTGCCCCTTCAATGAAAAATAGATCTGCACCATGGGTTCATTTACAATGGGATTTATCACTTTATCAAACTGACGATCTTGCACTTTGTCATAATATATTGTTTTGGTTTTATCCGCATAATTGTATTGCGTCTGCACAGGCTTGTTTTTATTATTAATTAAATATGCAGGAGGCGTACCACTGCGGTATGCTGTATATTGAGCATAACGTTCTGCCGGATACGCACTGTTATGCATTTCACCTACCTGAGTGAACTTTGTAAAGATCCCTGCTTTCTCCAGTACCAGTTTTTTTTCCAGTAAAATCTTCAGGGCTTCCTGACGTAAATTGTTGAGTATAGCATCTTTATTTTCTACGTTATAATCAACTTTCACCAGATCATATACTTCTGCTTTTGCAGCGATAGTGATGATCGGATTAATCAGATCCTGTTTATAAAAAACAATGTGTACATTTCTTTTCATTTCAAAACCGCTTGGAACTTCATTAAATGTTCGGCTTAATTTTTTTTCCACTACTTCTGTTTCATAAGTAGGCAGCATAGTTATCGGATCAAAAAAAATGTTTTTGGCATCCATGCCTTCCTGCTGCAAATTCGTTTTAAAAATTTCTGAACGGCTTCGCATGGCTGTTTCTACTTCTTCAATGGTTTTACCATACTGCGTTAAACTGAAAATAGCAACGTAGGATTCCGCCTTTACATTGATCATCACATTTGCTTCCAGCATATTGGTGAAACTGCTGTTGTAATCAGAATTAAGCTGTAAACTAACGCCGGGATTGTTGTAAGGAATGAAGGAAGAATTTCCAAGGCTGTTTTTTTCTGCCAATTGGTTGCCGGCTACCTGGGCTTTTATAGTACAGGAAAACAGCACGGTAAATGCCAGTAAGGAGTTGTAAATTGTTTTTTTCATAAACGTTTTTTTTATCTGTACACGCTTAGGAAAAGAACGTTCAATAATTATTTAATTAATTTAATTCTGTTACATATTCCAATAATTCAATGTTGGAAGCTACGTTGGTATTTATAGCTACATCATGATCATTAATTACAGATGTATATTTCCTTTGAATGTTTTTTTTATTAGGCGTATTTTTTACGACCGCATCTGGTTCTTTTTTTATCAGTTCTTCCGGAGCCATGGGTTGCGATATGGTATCCTTTTCTTTTTTTGGGATATTGATTTCTTCCTGAGCTATATTTTTTTCAGGCGAGTCTTCCTTTTTCAAAACTATAAACAGCGTCAGTAAAATTAAAGTGATTGCAGCAGCGGCATATAGAATATAATATGATTTTCTTTTTGAACGAGATTGTAATTGTGCCTGTAATCTAAGCAGAATCGCCGGTTCAACTTCCGGAACTTCTTCCAGCTCTTCCTTTGAAACAGACAGTATTTTTTTCATCAGATTAAATTCCTGTTCTGTAGCAGCGATGTCGTGCAGTAAATATTTTTCTGCATCATTTAATTGCAGCCAATCTTTTTGTTGTATAATATCTTCCGGTTCCATTAGGGATAAGTTAAGATGTTTTCAAATTCTTTCAGTTCATTTTTGATTTCTTTCATTAAATGAAATATCCTCGACTTCACCGTTCCTTCGGGCACTTCAATGATCTGGCTTATTTCCGGAACAGATAAATTTTCATGAAAACGCAGCGTATATAAGGAACGTTTTTCTTCGCTTAATGATTGGAGAAAACGCTGCAGCGCAATTTTGAATCTTTTATGATCAGGATTCACCGCTTCTGCTGACGGATGTTGTTTGGCAACCATCGACAAGTGTTGTTGTCTTATTTCTTTTTTACGGTATTCGTTCTTACACATGTTATGGGCTATGCTGTACATCCAGGTTGAAAAAACTTTTCCTTTCTCAAATGATGCTGCGTTCTTTATCAGTTTCATAAATAGTTCCTGCGTAAAATCCTCAGCCATATTTTGATCTTTCCACAACATCCTGAAAAAATAACTAAATATTTTTTGGCCATGGCGTTGGTATAGTTCTGTGAACGCATGATTGTCTGATGCTGCAATCAGTTCTACAAGTTCTTCATCTGAAGAGGGATGGTATGTTAACTTCCGTAATGACACAATAGCTTCTTCAGTACAATGGATCTTTTAATCCATAAAACGTTGTGATTCTTTCCATCATTTTCTCTATGCGTACCGTATCTTTTTGTTGCTGTTTGTAATATTTATACAACAATATAAAGGCAGGTAAATAATTTTTATTGGGAACCTCGTTAGAAAAACTTAGCTGTTGACTGGTAAAATTGCTGAGATCAAAATCTGAAAAAATGTGTTTTTCCAATTCTGAAATGGTATTGTCAGCATGAATTTTTATTAACAGACCGGTGAAGGAGGCTTCAGGATATTGAAGTAATATATCCTTTCCAATTGACAGACATAAGTAAGCATTTTCAGTTTCCTGTATGTTGCCTTCATAATATTTGAGCCGTATATCTTTTCGGATATGATGTTGTTGCTGCAAAACAGCCAGCGGAACCAGATCCAGCAAACCCTTTGCATAAATGGTGGCATTGGTATTGGCAGACATGAGCGTATTGTAATGATATACAAATGCATTTCGTTCTATTGGAACTAAACTGTCTAATGCAGCGGTGTATTGTGATAATCCTGATCTGTCGTTATGGATAATCGTAAACTGGATCGCATAGGGCAATACAATTCTTTTATCGCCTGTGGCCAATGCCATTTCAATTGCATTTGGATCTCTTTTGTTGGATTGCAAAAATTGCAGAAGATGTAATTGCCAGGTACCGGCAATTTTTTGAGCAGCAGCATTGTAAATACTTGTCAGGCTGGCAGCCCGCTCATTTACAGAAAGCGATTTGTTTATTTCGGTTGATATATAATTGTTCAATAAATCACCTGCTAGCTTTTCTAATTGGGCAGCATTTACCTTTTTTGAACTTATGGTACTTATTTCAGCCGAACTTTGTTTTTCCTGTATAGGATTACCCGTAGTCTGGCAACTGGCAGCATACGGGATCGCACCTAATAAGAGTATGAACAGATATTTCATGTGTGGCTGTACAACTTACATTGAATATCGTTCAAAATACGGCAAAATATTTTAGGCTATAGATTCCTTTTACAGCTTACATTCCTTCTTCTTTCTTTTTGTCAGCTTCTTTTTTCGTTTCGTCAGAATCCAGTGAATGTCCGGTTTTATGCATGAGCGAAGAAATCGGACCTTCCATGTTTTTCTGAGGATCGGTCGTATGCAGTGTTTCCGGATCTGGTTTAATATTTTCTCCTTGGTTTTCTTCGTCTGGTTTGATGTCTTTGTCTGTCATGTTCATTTATTTCCGATGAGCTTTATGTATTGCAAAAGCTTTGCCATCATGAAATGCAGAGCCTGGATCAGATAAAAATATGAAGAAAAATATAATATGAAAATCAGGGGAAAGCCAGCTTTTTAATTTCATCGGTCATTACAGACCAACTGTATTTAGTTTTTTCTCTCTGTAAGCCAGGAATGAAATAATCGTTTGCTTTCTGATAAAAATCATATATGGATGCAGCCAACGAGGCAGCGGTAGGTTCTGTAACAATTCCGGCAATGTTATCCGGCACCAATGCAGGTAATCCGCCTACATTGGTTACAATCATAGGAATTTCGAAATGATAGGCTAGGGGCGTAACGCCGCTTTGTGTAGCATTCCGGTAAGGTTGTATCACCACATCAGCAGCACAGAGATAATATTTTACTTCACTGTCTGCAATAAAACTGGTGTGTAAAATAAGGTATTCAGCAATACCCAGGCGTTTGATCTGCTCTTCGTACGGTTTCTGGTCTTCATAAAACTCTCCGGCTATCAGAAATTTATGGTTCTTTAAGAAATCGGGGTTTTGATTTTTTAATAAAGCAATAGCATCCAGTAAAATGTCCAGTCCCTTATATTTTCGGATAAATCCAAAAAATAAAATGATATGCTGATCATCAGGAATATTCAAATGCCGGCGTGCCGCTGTTAAGGGAACTGCTTTGCCGAAATTATCATATAGTGGATGCACAACGTATTTGGCAGGTTTAGTAGTAAAAAAACGAAGGTCAGCCAGTACTTTTTCACTCATAGTGACGAAGGCATCGACGGGCTTTAAAAAATATTTTGTAAATGCTTCATCACCGATTCTTTTTTCATGCGGAATAACATTGTCAGCAATACAGATAACCTTCGAAACTTTATTTTTTTTAATGATCCGTAGGATAGTTCCCAGACAGGGTCCCATAAATGGAAGCCAGTATCTAACGATTACGATATCGGGTTTTTGTCTGCTGATTTCTTTTCCGGTGATAATCCAGTTCAAAGGATTTACAGAATTGATAATCTGCTTAATTTTTAAATGTTCCGGTGCAGGCTCTGAAGAAAATTGCGTAGTGCCGGGAAATAAAAACGAAGGATATTGTAAACTGAAAGTATAGATGCATACCTCATTTCCCTGATTTTGAAATTCGGTAGCCAGCCTTTCATTGTAGGAAGCAAGTCCGCCACGCAATGGATGAGCAGGGCCTATGATCACAATTTTCATAAGCTGCTATTTAAGAAATACCCGCTTTTTCATCTATCAGATAATTATTGCGAATCGAAGAATTCCGGGCGATCAGTTCTCCTACAAATCCTGCGAGAAATAATTGTGTTCCGATGACGAGTGAAATAATGCCCAGATAAAATATCGGCCTGTCCGTCATGTTATATTTTTGAAAAGCAATTTTGGCGATAAAAAGATAGATCCAGATAGATAAACCACCCAGAAAAACCACACTGCCCCAAAGTCCGAAAAAGTGCATAGGCCGTTTACCAAATTTCCCTACGAACATGATAGTGGCCAGATCCAGGAAACCATTCACAAATCTTTCCCAGCCAAATTTGGTAACGCCATATTTTCGGGCACGATGTTCCACCACTTTTTCTCCGATTTTTTTAAAACCGCTCCATTTGGCGAGTACGGGAATATACCGGTGCATTTCACCATACACTTCAATACTTTTGATAACTTTTCTTTTATATGCCTTCAATCCGCAGTTAAAATCATGGAGTTTTATGCCTGATGCACTTCTTGCGGCAGCATTAAATAATTTAGAAGGAAGATTTTTAGTTAGTGTATTGTCAAAGCGTTTTTTCTTCCAGCCGCTCACCATATCAAACCCATCGCGAACAATCATGTTGTATAGCTCAGGAATTTCATCAGGACTGTCCTGTAAGTCCGCATCCATAGTAATAACAACGTCACCCATTGCCGCTTTAAACCCTTCGTTGAGAGCCGCACTCTTACCATAATTTCTCTGGAATCGGATGCCTTTTACTTCAGGATGCTGCATACGTAGTTGTGTAATTACTTCCCACGAATTGTCAGAACTTCCATCATCCATGAGTATAATTTCATAGCTGAAATTATTGGATAGCATAACACGATTTATCCAGGCTACCAGTTCCGGCAACGATTCATCTTCATTATATAATGGAACAACCACTGAAATGTCCATAAGCTAGTCTTGTTTGTAAGCGTTACTTTTTTTTTGCATAAGGAAAGCAGATGCAACAGCCGTAATAAGGGCTCCAATAATCAGGTAGCCGAAAATTGCGGTTGACGTCATCATGGTCGTAAAATTATTTTTGGCAAAATTTACCTGCTTTTCAATTTCGTCAGGGGTTTTATCACCCTTAGCCACAAGATCTTCTCTTACTGTTTTTGCCATTTCAACAGTTAATTCCGGATGTGCCTTTAAAAATAGATAAGTGAAAATCACCATCAGCAATGTTACCACTACAAAACATTTAAAACCTGCAGAAAAATAGGATCCGAATTTTTTAGGTTCTGCTGACGATTGGCGAAAAGCTTTCAATGTCCATACAATTCCGGCGATATACAATGCATAAGTGATGTATTGATAATTATTTGAAAAGCCACCTATAAATTGATAAATCAACAATGTGGTGATGATCATTAAAATGCCGGTAATCAAACCTTTTATAGTGCCGCTCAGTTTATTCATTGTGTTGCCATTGTTATTATATTATTGTGAAAAGTGCCGATGATCTTTCCTTTCATTTCCTTTTCTATAAAAGGAGAATTAGAAGAGAGCGAACGGATCATTGACCGGTCAAAAATATAGGTTTCTTCCGGAACAAACATCGTTAATGAAGCTGCAGCACCTATTGTTATCTCCGGAGAGTTAATATGGAATATCTTTCTGGGCGCTATTGTCAGCATCGAAATCAACTCTTCCAAAGGCAATAACGCCGACATTACGCCAAATACGTTCTGTAAACTGATCATGCCGTTCTTTGCATATTCGAATTCACATTCTTTGTCATCTGGTTGTTGCGGAAGATGATGAGAAGCTACACAATCGATGATGCCATCTTTTAAACCTTGTTGTAATGCAGCTACGTCTTCTTTAGTTCTGAGAGGTGGATCGACCTTCAGGTTGGTGTCATAATTTTTAAGATCATCATCAGAGAATAAAAGATGATAAGGTGTAACAGAACAGGTAACAGAAATCTTTTTTTCTTTTGCCTGCCGGATGAGTTCCAGCGATCTCGCAGTGGATATTCCGGTAATGTGCAGACGGGAATCAGTATAAGCAGCCAATTCAATATCACGGTGAACCATCAGTTCTTCAGCGATCGCCGGCATACCTGGCAAACCAAGTTGTGTGGAAACTATGCCTTCATTCATTAATGCCTGCGGTTGAATTGCCTGATTCACCGGAACCTGAACCAGCGTACCGTGAATAGCTTTTAGATATTGTAAAGTTTTTAATGTAATGCCCGGATCCTGCAAGCCTTTATATCCGTTAGAAAATGCAACGGCACCGCATTGATGCAAATCATACATTTCACTTAATTCTTTACCTTCTGTATTTTTTGTGCAGGCACCAATAGGCAAAATGGATACCGGTAATTGCTTGCTTTTTTCAATGATAAAATGCAACTGAGTTTTGGAATCTATCACCGGTCTGGTGTCGGGAACAATCATCACATGTGTGAATCCTCCCGCTGCCGCAGCTCTGGCGCCACTTTCCAGCGTTTCGCGATGCTCAAGACCGGGTTCACAGAAATGGGCGAATATGTCCATCCATCCTATAGAAACATGCAAATTTTTTTGACTGATCTCTATATCAGCTTCTACATTAAGTGAATCACCGATTTGCTGAATGATTCCATTTTCTAAAAATAAATCCTGCCGGGTATTATGATAAGTTGATGTGGAGCAGATGATGGTGGCGTTTCGTATTAATGCCTTCATTATGAATCGAGTTGCGCAAATATCTTTATTAATTGGCAATTCACCATTATCAATTTATACAACCTCACAGGTTGGGACCTCACAGGTTGTTTATGCAATTTCCATTTTTTTTTCATCTAACTCCAAAACTGCCAATTATGGAAAAAGAAAAAATACTTACCGCCGATGTTCTGGATATCATTTTTGACGGCCGCAACAAAGCTTATGGCGCCTATACCTTACGTAAAGAATATGATGAACGACTGTGGAAGGCCATTGGAGGTATGATCGCTGTATTGCTGATCGTGATGATCCTTTTTAGAAGTTTTAAGGAGAAAGACCTGGTGTACGCAAAATTTTATGACATCCCTGAACCGGCAAACAAGTCTTTAAAAATGCCTGAAAAACCAAAAATAGTGACTCCTGTTCATAAAAGAACCGGTGGTAAGATGTCGGGCAGATCTTCTAAAATTCAAATTGTAAAAAATGCAGGTCCTATAAAAATCAACACCCAGCCCGGAATACCAACTCCTGATACTGCATCTGTTTCCGGACCTGGACCTGGTAAATATGTACCAGGGCCACCTTCAGAAATTCCTTCTACACCTTATACTTTAACCGTTCCAGCAGCATCTTTTGAATCAAAGGTTATTAACGCCTCATTCCCTGGTGGTGATGCAGCCTGGAAAAAATATCTGGAGCGGTATCTCGACAAAGAAACCGCCATAAACAACAATGCGCCCGCCGGAGAATATAAAGTGATCGTAGTTTTTAAAGTCGATACAGAAGGAAAGATCAGTGACGTGAAGGCAGAAACAAATTTTGGTTATGGCATGGAAACAGAGGCGGTTAGGGTAATAAAAAAGGGGCCTAAATGGATACCCGCACAGCAAAATGACCAAAAATTGAACGTTTACCGTCGCCAACCAATTACTTTTATGGTTACCGAATAATTAAATAATACAATAAATAGATATGTATGTCGTTTTTATATAAACCGATATACTATGAAATGGATTTTAAACCTAATATTGATCCTGCTGTTTGCTTCTGGCTGCAGTACCGGTAAAAACGTTGTGGGACGTAAAGAAATTCTCCTTAATGCTAAAGAAACAGAAACAGGCTGCTTTGTAATATTCAAAGATGGCCGTACTGAATTTTATGAAACGCTGGCTCTAAAAACCAGTATGCTGAATGCTCCTTATTTACTGGCAGACGGTAATATCCGTATTTCCGGTAATGAGGTTGAGGCGTATCAAACAGAAAAATATTATGCTGTTTCACAGGTAACCGTTAATGATTCGCATAGCAAAATAGCCATAGAATGTTTACCTGGCTTCGCAGTAAGAATCGCTAAAGGAAGAATGAATGTATACGACCGCAGGTGTTTACGTAGTGGAGTAAGCCGGGAATTTTATATTCAGGCAGGAGACAACAAACCGATTTTTGAATATTCTCCCGACCTGATGAATGCTGTGATCAAATATCACTACGAAGCGTATAATTATTTCAACAGCGGTAAGAAAGTAAAATTACTTACAAAAATTTATACGGCTGCCGATCTGTTTAATAACGCACCTTCATATACAAAAAAATAAGGTTTTATTTTAACAGCATTACAATCAGTATCACACCTATAATTACACCTATAATGATATTTCTGTTTTTATGGTAACCGTCTTCAGATGAAGACGGTTTTTCTTTGCTGTCAATTTGAAAGGTTTTCGGATGATTATTCTGCGTTACAATTGACAATGACAAGGCTATTCGGACAGGTAAAGTATCAGTTATTACAATTTTTTGATGACCAGTAGCAACCATCAACATTAAAAACCATCCGAATATCATTGCCATAAAGGATTTATCAAAGATTGCTTCTTAAAGGAGTGGAGTCATCCTCTTCAATATCTCTTGCATTATCATTACTCCATTGCTGCAGGGCTTCCCGTATGCCTGATTTCTTTTCTCCTTTTTTACTAACAACATCATCATCTTCGTCGTCATCATCATCGTCTTCATCATCATCAATTCCATCGTCTTCGATATCCACATTATCTGTCTCCACAATTTCATCATCTGCTGTTTCATCAATATCGATTTCATCAATATCATCATCGTCATCTTCGTCGTCATCTTCTTCAATAGGATCTACCGAATTGGTGATTGCATTTTTGTTTGAGGAATTGTAATTTGCATTGGCAGAACCTTCTTTGAGAACGGATCCTGCAATAAAAAATAAACGGATATGTTTCATGATTTTAGTTTAGTTAATAATTGCAATTGCTTTGCCAAATAAAAATCCTGCAAAGAAAATACAGCAAACTAAACAGTTGATGTGCTCAACATTTATTAATATATTTTATACAGCAAATAATAAATAAAGGATAAAGTAAAAGTAAATTAGTTTGGAGGTTTAACTGCCTGCAAAAGTTAGATAGTAATTAAATTAATGCGCAGGTAAATAAATATTAAATACAGCGCCTTCTCCGGGTTTACTTTCTGCTGTTATATATCCGTTATGATTTTCGATCACTTTCCTAACAATAGATAAACCAACGCCAGTTCCTCTGAATTCTGTGTTACCGTGTAAACGAATAAATACATTAAAAATTTTATCCGCATCTTTTTGATCAAAACCAATTCCGTTATCTTTTATTTTAATGGCATTAAATTGAAGGTGTTGTTCTTCCGGAGAAATCATTTGACCTATTTCTTTTCCCAAAATTTTAGAACAGGTAATTTTTATCACCGGTACAACTCCGCTTCTTGTATATTTTAAAGAATTAGCAATCAGATTTTGAAAAGCCTGTTGCAACTGGCGCTGATATCCTTTAATAGTAAACAAACGGTCTACATGAATTTCTGCTTTTTTCTCTTCTATCTCCAGATCAAGATCACTTAAAACAATATTCATCAGTTCATTCAAATTTAATTCATCCAGAATTTTCGGACGAAGACTTATTTGAGAAAATGAGAGCAGATCGTCAATAAGAGAACTCATTCTTTTTGCAGCAATTTCCATGCGGTTAAAAAAACTTATTTCCTCTGCGCTCATCTTATCCCATAAGGTTGATTTTATTCTGTCACTGAAAAAATGAATTTTGCGAATGGGTTCTTTCAGATCATGCGATGCGGCATAGGCAAATTCTTCCAGGTTAACATTAGATCGCGATAATTCCTGATTCACTTTTAAAAGCGCTTCATTCAATTTTTGCAGTGCTGCCGTTCGGTCGCTTACAAGTTGTTCGAGTTTTTGAGCAAATGTTTTTTGTTCTGTGATCTCCTGTACTACGCCTAAAATTCTGTCGGGTTCACCATCAACTTTATATAAAACTTTACCATTATTATTGATCCATTTTACCTGTCCATCATTCATTAACAAACGGAATTCACTTACAATATTTCCCGATTCAATTCCTTTTTCCTGTTTTTCGAGGGCTGATGTTCTATCATCCGGATGAATTCTGGAACGATAATCATCGCGGGTCATTTCTTTTTCAAAACCAAATATCTGTTTCATTCTTTCATCAGTAATAAAACCATCGTCGTTTAAATTCACATCATACACACCTACTTTGGATATTTCAATTACGAGATGCGTTTTGTTGTTGGCATCTTCTAATTTTTTTCTGGCTACAACCTGTTCAGAAACATCCAATGCCATTGCTATGATACCGGAAATTGAATTATCAGGTTCCCGAATGGGCTGATAGGACAGATTGATATACAGGTCTTCCATAAAATCTCCCCTTTGCAACGATACTTTTAATTCATTGGCAGAAAAAGGAATACCATTGTTCAGCACATTATCCATTAATTCTTCATAGCCCTGGTTTCTCACTTCGGGCACCACTTCAAATAATCCTTTGTTCATCACATCATGAGGTGATTTCCCCCAAAATGCCGTCATCTTATGATTGGCAATTTCAATTACATATTCCGGTCCTCTGAAAATACAAATGGCAACAGGTGCCTGTAAGATCATGTTGCGGAGATTCTGTTCACTTTCTTCCAGTTTAATCTTGGCGGTATTCAGATCTGTAACATCCGCTGCCGTATTCATTACACCGTAGATCTTACCAGTCAGGTCGTATAAAGGTGTAAAACTGTAATTAAAATAATAAGGTTGTAATTTATTGTTTACGACAAGTTCTACCCGTTGATTTTTTGCATGAAAAGGAATTCCGGTGGTATACACATAGTCCAGTTGTTCATAGATGTGCTGGTCTGCCAACTCCGGCAATACTTCTGCATAGGTTTTGCCAATTACTTCTTTACCTTTTCCCCAGGCATCTAAAATAGCCTGATTAGTAATTTCTATTTTCATTTCCCTGCCTGTATACACGCCCATAGGAAAAGGTGCACCAGCCACCATTGAACGAATCCGATGTTCACTTTCTTCAATTTTCAAGCGCGACATTACCTGTGCCGTTACATCATGGCACAATGCCATTACACCTACAATATTCCCTTCAATGTCTCTGTAAGGCTTGTATACAATATCTAAAAAACCTTCTATATTTTTTTTATCCTGTACAACTTCATAAGGATGACTGTATAAATAAACGGGAGCATCATTTTTCATTACATTCAGCAGAATAGGTCTGAATTCTTTTTCCAGTTCCGGAACGATCGTAAATATTTCTTTATGCATTAATTCCTCTGCCGTTCGATTAATCAGTTTTGCATAAAATTCATTCACCACATCCACCAGAAAGTTTTCCCCTAACAGCATTATCATACCAACGGTTGATTCACGAACCAGGTTTTTAAATCTTTTATCGGCTTCAGTAAGTTTTTGAATTTGCAAAACTGTTTGGGTGGTTTCTTTGCAGATCACTAATAAACCACCTATACTGCCATCATCATTTCTTACAGCACTATAACTAAAGGTCCAATATACATCGTCTAGTTTTCCATTTCTAAAAATCGGGATCAACTGATTTTCCAGATGTGTTCCCTCACCAGTTTCAAAAACGTTTTGTATGAGCGGATGAATTGTGGGCCATATTTCCGGCCAGCAGTCCTTTCCATTTTGCCCAAGTGCGAGCGGATGTTTTCCTTCTTTACCTAAAATCAGCCTGTATGCATCATTATAGAATTGAATCAGATCTTCGCCCCACCATAAAAACATGGGAAATTGGGCATTCAAAATCATGGAAACCGTATTTTTAAGACTGTTCGGCCATGTTCCGGGATCGCCTGCATTTGTTGTATGCCATGGAAAATTCCTCGTTCTTTCTGCCATTTCTCCTGTACAATTCAGAAAACGATAATCGGCAGTATGATTCAAATGATGATTGATAAATTTGCTTTTACTTGAAATTACTGCAATTCACAGTCCACCATCGGTTAATTTAATTTTATAAGATGGGTAAGAAAAGTATATTATTTACTGTATTTACTTTAGTTGTAATATGGATGCAGGTAATTATCACTCAGTTTTAAAATATTTCTGCTAAGCTGAAATTCGGGTCCGGATAAATTATTATTATCTTGTAGCACAAAAAGGCTGCTGATGTGGCCGGTAACATATACATTATGCCAAAGATTCTGATCATTGATGATGAAAAAGCGATCCGGAAAACCTTGTCGGAAATTTTAAGTTTTGAAGGATATCAGATTGATGAAGCGGTAGACGGGGAAGAAGGATTGAAAAAATATTCGGAAAAAAATTATGACATCGTTTTATGTGATATTAAAATGCCCAAGCTGGATGGCATAGAATTTTTAGAAAAGGCTAAACAGCATAATGCGGATGTGCCGATCATCATGATCAGCGGTCATGGAAATATTGATACGGCCGTTGAAGCGGTTAAGAAAGGTGCGTTTGATTATATCAGCAAGCCGCCGGATCTGAATCGTTTGCTTATCACGCTTCGCAATGCGATGGAAAAGCAGGAACTGGTTGCGGAAACCAAAGTGCTGAAAAAGAAAGTGAGTAAGGTGCAGGAAATGGTAGGGCAAAGCAGTCATTTAGAAAAAATTCGCGATACTATCAGTAAAGTAGCTCCCACAGATGCAAGGGTTTTAATTACAGGAGAAAATGGTGTAGGAAAAGAACTGGTGGCAAGATGGATACATGAAAAAAGTAGCCGTCAAAGCGGCCCGATGGTGGAAGTAAACTGTGCAGCTATTCCAGGTGAATTAATTGAAAGTGAATTGTTCGGGCATGAAAAAGGATCTTTCACTTCTGCTATTAAACAACGTATCGGAAAATTTGAACAGGCCAATGGCGGAACACTTTTTCTGGATGAAATTGGCGATATGAGCTTAAGTGCTCAGGCAAAAGTTTTGAGGGCTTTGCAGGAAGGAAAAATTACAAGAGTGGGCGCAGATAAAGATATACAGGTAGATGTACGCCTGATAGCTGCTACTAACAAAGACCTGCTGAAAGAAGTAGATGAGAAATTATTCCGGCTCGATTTGTATCATCGATTAAGTGTCATCATCATTCATGTTCCTTCACTAAATGAAAGAAGAGAAGATATACCATTACTTATTGAACATTTTTTACAACAGATCGCTATCGAATATGGTCAGCCTCAAAAAACAATTGACAAAGCTGCCCTTGATGCTTTACAGCAGTATAACTGGACGGGCAACATTCGTGAATTGAGGAACGTGGTGGAGCGTTTGATCATTTTTTCGGGAAAGAATGTTACGATGCACGATATCCATAGCTATGTACTTCCGGCCGTATAGCCGTTCATATAAAAGATGTAGCATTAACAATTAATAAGTAAGCAATTAAATTACAGGTATTACTTTTGTCGCATTAAAAAATTTGTATGGGTATTGGTTGGATTATCTTTATAGTAGGTGCTTTGGGTTGGCATATAGGTATGTATGGAATGTTTAAAAAGGCAGGCATCGATGGATGGAAAGCATTCATTCCATTTTACAATACATGGTGCATGGTGGAAAAGATGGAATTGAAAAGGTATTGGTTCTTTTTACAACTGATACCTGTAGCAGGACAATTTATCACCATCTGGATCACTATAAAATGGGTGGAACATTTTGGAAGGTTTGAATTTTTGCATCACGCCATGGCAGTGTTACTCCCGTTTATTTATTTTCCTTATCTGGGCTTTAGCAGTCAGGAAAGATTTGCGGGAAAAGCTGTTGTGAAAAATTATAAAAAAGGCGGAGCACGCGAATGGATAGATGCGGCCGTATTTGCAGTAGTAGCAGCAACGCTTATCCGGACTTTTGTATTTGAAGCGTATACTATTCCAACACCGAGTATGGAGAAAACGCTTTTGGTAAATGACTTTTTGTTTGTTAGCAAATTCAGTTATGGTCCGCGTTTACCCAACACACCGATCGCCATGCCTTTCGTACATCATACTATGCCGTTTGGAAGCGCAAAATCTTATTCAGAAAAAATTTACATTCCTTATACAAGGTGGTTTGCTACGCCCGTAAAACGGAATGATGTTGTAGTTTTTAATTTTCCGGTAAATGATACGCTCATTAATGATGAGGTGAATTTTGGAAGCAGAACTACGTATTACCAGGCCATCCGTAAAATGGGCAGAGCAGAAGTTATGAATCGGTATAGTGATATTGTCATAACACGGCCGGTAGATAAAAGAGAAAATTTTATTAAAAGATGTGTAGCCGTTGCCGGTGAAACTTTACAGGTAAAAAATGGAACGGTATTTATCAATGATCAGCCTCAGGCATTATTTCCGGATGTGGAACGTTATTACAAACTAACTGCGCCAAGTGGGTACGTTGATAAAGACATGCTGATGGATATGGGTATAGAAATAAGGCCGGAGCAGGGTGATCTTATACAGATGAACGACGGGTATTATGTAAATCTTACCAATGAACAGCATCAGCAAATGCAACTGGCAAAAGGTTTTTCTATTGCTGATTTTGTAGCAGATTATAAAGATCCTAATTTCGGAGCAACAGATTTGTTTCCTTATTATGATTCTTCCAGTCATTGGTCAGTAGATAATTACGGGCCAATGTGGATACCAAAGAAAGGTGCATCAATCGAACTCACTCCGGATAATATGGTGCGTTACCAGCGTTGTATAGAAGTATATGAAGGAAATAAAGTAGAAAACCGTAATGGGCTCATTTTTATTAATGGCCAGCAAACAAATACCTATCAGTTTAAATTGGATTACTACTGGATGATGGGAGATAATCGTCATAATTCACTCGACAGCCGCTACTGGGGTTTTGTACCGGAAGATCATGTGGTGGGTAAAGCATCACTCATCTGGTTTAGTTATGAAAAAAGTCCCCGCTGGAATAGAATATTCAGATCGATAAAATAATGCAGCAATAAAATATTTTGTTTAAATTACAGATCCTCCCGGCTTAATGCCCGGAGGATTTTTTATCACTGGTACAGCATAATATGAGAAAAGAAGAAATGCAATTTGAGTTTGATGTGTATGATTCATCAGACGAAATGAATGAAAAAGATCAGCTTTTACTTAACACAGCCAGAAATATTACCGGAAAAGCATATGCCCCCTATAGTAATTTTTTTGTAGGAGCTGCAGCATTGCTTAACAATGAAGAGGTGGTTACAGGAACGAATCAGGAAAACGCATCCTATCCTGTAGGCATCTGTGCGGAAAGGGTGCTCTTGGGAACTGCGGCAATGCTGCATACAAATGTTCCGATTGATACGATTGCAGTAAGTTATCATAATGCCAATATTGCGGAAAGCAATAAACCGATTTCACCATGCGGCATGTGCAGGCAATATTTGAAAGAATACGAAGAAAGAACTAACCAGCCAATCCGTTTAATAATGAGCGGACTCACCGGAAAAGTATATGTTCTTAAAAGCGTTAGTTATTTATTGCCCTTGTCATTTGGCAGCGTAGATCTTAAATAATTATTTTTTGTAAATACGGTAAATCACATTGCTGTAGTCATCACTTACCAGCATAGATCCATCCTGCAGCCAAAGCAGGTCAACCGGTCTCCCAGAAACTTTTCCGCCGGGTTGCAGCCATCCATCTGCAAAGGTGGAATACCCTTTTGATTTTCCATTTTCATCAACACCCACCATACTTATGCGGTATCCAATGGGTTCATTACGGTTCCAACTGCCATGTTCGGCAATAAACACCGTTCCCGGGTAGGCATTGCCGAAGCTATTTGATGCGGAGAATCGAATGCCAAGGGAAGCCACGTGCGGTCCAAGAACCTGAACGGGCGGCGTGTAATTTTTACAATCTTTACCAGAGCCGAATTCCGGATCTGTAATATTTCCCTGATGACAATAGGGATACCCAAAATGCATATTCGCCTGTGGTGCGGTATTGAGTTCATCGCCCGGCACATTGTTGCCTAAATTATCTCTTCCGTTATCGGTAAACCATAATTGATTGGTTTGTGGATGCCATGTAAATCCAACGGTATTACGAATACCTCTTGCGAAAATTTCCATGTTGGAACCATCTGCATTCATTCGGGTGATAGAAGCATATACCGGATTTTTACTTTCACAGATGTTACAAGGTGCGCCCACAGGAATATATAATTTTCCATCCGGACCAAAAGCAATGAATTTCCAGCCATGGTGTTTATCGGTGGGAAATTTATTAAAAATTTCTACAGGGTTGGGAGGATTTGTCAGTCTTTGTTCGATATTATCCAAACGTAATACAGCAGAGATGGTAGCAATATATAAAGATCCGTCTTTAAAAGCTACACCATTGGGAGAATTAAGGTCATTGGCAATAGTATACACTTTGTCTGCAACGCCATCTTTGTTTGCATCTGTTACGGCATATACTTTTTTATTTCTGGTTCCCACAAAAACGGTTCCGGAAGGAGAGATCGTCATGCTGCGGGCATCGTCTACTTCTGCAAAAACACTGATTGCATATCCCGGAGGCAATTTTATATTATTCAGATGATATTTTGCAACCAGATCTTCATTAATTGTAAGTGCTGGTTCAGTCTGTTTTTTCGGTGCAGAGCTGCAACCTGAGATCAACCACAGAAACAGGAACGTATTAATAAAGTTGAGGTGCATATAAATTTTTATAAAATGCGCATTTATTATGCCAACCCATCAACCTCACAGGTCCCAACCTCACAGGTTGGAACCTCACAGGTTGTCTCAAATAATTTCTGTACCCCATGTTCCCATTTCGCTTCATGTTCCAGCAACCATTTCTTTCTCCATAATTCTCCTGCATAACCTATCAGGTTTCCATTGCTGCCGATTACCCGGTGGCAGGGCACCATAATAACGATGTTATTCTTGCTATTAGCATTCCCAACCGCCCTTATCGCTTTTACATTTCCGGTTATAACGCTCAATTGTTGATAGGAACTAGTTTTGCCAAAAGGAATATCCATCAGTTTTGTCCACACCTTCTGCTGAAATTCAGTTCCTTTCTGAAGCAGTTCGAGTTCAAATACTTTCCTTTCTCCGTTAAAATATTCATCCAGTTGTGTACAACATTTTTGGGTAAGGGATGATGGTGATATCGGTTTTCCCGTATCATGAAATGAAACGTTGGTGATATAATTATCCGCTGCAGAAATATACAAATTTCCTAAAGGTGATGGATACAACGCGTGCGACATGTTCATACAGCAATGTACAAAAAATGCATAGCCTTTGGTTAAATTGGCAATCTATGACTGGGATGGTAAGTAATATATTTCTGGGAAAAGCATTAGTTTTCTGCAGATTAACCCACTTTATCTCCATTTTCGGTACCACTATCGGGCTGCAGCAATACCACCTCGTTGTGCTGATTGTACACACCTAAAACCAGACATTCACTCATAAATCCTGCAATGTTTTTAGGTGGAAAATTTATGACGGCCACCAGTTTTTTATCCATCAGATCTTCTTTTTTATACAATGACGTTATTTGTGCGGAAGATTTTTTGATGCCTTCTTTACCAAAATCTATCGTTAATTGATAAGCCGGTTTTTTAGCTGCAGGAAAATCATTTATTTCAATGACCGTTCCCACACGTATGTCGATCTTATCGAAATCTTCCCAGGATATCATAATAATTGTGTTTCTGTAACCGCATCTATATTGATCGGGCCATACACATGTGGAAAAGAATCATTCACAGAAGGAGAGTGCTCGTATTGTAAGGGAGAATTCAATCTGAATTCATCAATATGTAATAATAAAAGATTCGATATGTTTTTATAATAACGATCTAATACTCCCGGCAATTGTTGCAGGGAACAGGCGTGGATGAAATTTTCTTTTGCCAGTGAATCATGTTCATACACATTTTTTGCTATGGCATTTTCCCATTCCTGTTTCGTGGTTACATGGTAGATCATTCTTCGAGCAAACTGGCGAAGGCGAGCAGTTCATCCCTTTTATATTGGTTGCGGTCGTTATCGTAACACTTGCTGAGTTCTTCCAGTAAAAACTGAATCACACGTTTGGAAGAAACAGGCCTGAAATAAGAAGTAACCGGAGGTACAGATAATTTTCTGAAATAATTTTCTATGTCTTTATGCGAATAGATTTGTCCGGACAAAGGATCTAAGTAAAAATTAATTTTTTCAGATGAATGCCCAACCGGATTTACCAATGAAAATTCCTGATCAAAATAGGCCAGTATAAATTGTCTGGGAATATTGATGGCTTTCACCGGAATGTCTAATTGCTCACACAAAATGAGATAGATAATTCCATTACTGATGGCATTTCCTTTTTTTGACTCCAGCGTTTTATTGATAAGAAACTGATCAGGAGATTCATAACTGATCTCCACACCTTTCTGTTTATAATAATTGAAGAAAATACTGTTTAGTACATTGATCTGTTCAAAAGAGGTGAGATAAGCATTTAGTTCGAGCCAGATATTTCTCTTTATTTTTTCCAGTTCCTTTTTTACATTGGCAATTTGTAATTCAGGATAATGATATTTGGCAATGAGCAATGCACCATCTGTAAGATTCGGGTCTCCGTTTTTCCATTCAATAAATTCTTGTGTGAGTTCTCTCAGGTGAACACGGTGAATGAGCATTTCAATGCGTTCCTGCACATCTTCATTGCTGATATTTTCCCACAGGTCTTCTAAATTGGGAATAATGTCTCTGCCAAATGAAAGAATTCTTTCTGATACCGATTGATATACATCTTCATCCGGATCATCGATCAGGAGCATTAGCGCCAATATTTCCTTGTTTTCCTTCATCAGATCAACCTGTCAAAAAGTATGCAATTATGCTTTTTTCTTCCGGGCAGTTTTTTTGGGCGGATTGGCTTTCAGTTCTTCAATAATTTTTTTCACTTCTTCTATCTCCAGATCGGCTGCTCTTTCCTGTTGTTCTTTGTTGAGTTTATAATTACGAAGTCCCTGTTTGATGTAAGGCCCGTAAGGTCCGCGTAATAACTGGATCTTTTCTTTCTCAAAAATCTTAATGGTTCTTTCGTCCTTTGCCTTTCTTTTTTCAGCGATCATAGGAGCAATTTCTTCCAGTTCAACGGTATATGGATCCATCTCTTTATTAAGAGAATAGAATTTTTTATCGTGTGCTGCATACGGACCAAACCTTCCGATATTTACGGCCACATCTTCCCCTTCAAATTTTCCGAGGATGCGTGGAAGTTTGAACAATTCCATCGCCTGTTCCATGTTGATCGTTTCAATGCTCTGATCAACTTTCAGTTTTGCAAACTTTGGTTTCTCTTCATCATCCTGATGGCCGATCTGCACCATCGGACCATAACGCCCCATTCTGGCAATAACCGGTTTTCCGGAAAGTTCATCTGTTCCTAACACACGTTCACCTTTGGCCCTATCTGCAGTTAGTAAGGTGTGTTCCACGCCGGTATGAAAAGGTGAATAAAAATCACTCACCATCTTATTCCATTTGATCTTTCCTAAAGCAATTTCATCAAACTCCTGTTCAATGCTCGCCGTAAAAGAATAGTTCATCACTTTATCAAAATGCTCATTTAAAAAATCCGTGACCACCAATCCAAGATCAGTAGGAAATAATTTATTTTTCTCTGCACCGGTATTTTCTAAATTGGTTTCTTTGGTGATTTTGCCGGCTTTCAGCGTAAGCATCCGCACTTCTCTTTTTATTGGATCCTTATCTCTTTTTACAACGTAATTTCTTTTAATGATGGTAGAAATGGTAGGGGCATAAGTACTCGGGCGTCCAATGCCTAATTCTTCCAGTTTTTTTACCAGAGATGCTTCTGTATATCTTGCACCCGGTCTTGTAAATCTTTCGGTGGCCAGCATCTGTTTTAACTCCGGCTGTTGTCCAACTACTAAGGTAGGAAGCCTTCCTTCTTCGCCCGGTTCTGCTTCTTCATCCTCGTCTGTACTTTCTGTATATACTTTTAAGAAGCCATCAAATTTCAGCACTTCACCACTTGCCGTAAGTTCTGCATTATTGGTGCTGATGCCGATCTTCGCTGTGGTTTTTTCCAGAACTGCATCGCTCATCTGAGAGGCTATCGTTCTTTTCCAGATCAGTTCATATAAACGGTTGAGATCCGCATCTTCCACAGAACGGTTTTCCATGTAAGTAGGGCGGATGGCCTCATGCGCTTCCTGAGCGCTTTCGTTTTTATTTTTATATTTTCTAACCTGCAGGTATTTATCGCCGAACGATTTGGTAATCTCTGAAGTGATCGCATTCATAGCGGTTTCGCCCAGGTTCACACTATCTGTTCTCATATAAGTGATCTTACCACTTTCATATAATTTTTGCGCGAGCAACATGGTTTTACTTACACCATATCCTAATTTACGGCTCGCTTCCTGTTGCAAAGTAGAAGTGGTGAAAGGCGCAGCCGGAGTTCTTTTGCCCGGTTTTACCTGTATGTCTTTTACAGTATAAGTGGCGCCGATACAACTTTCTAAAAATTTCTGTGCGGCTTCTTCTTCGTTGAATTTATTTCCTTCTGCTTTAAATAAAACGTCTTTATCAGCAATGTCTTTTGCCGAAAAAGAAGCTTCAATTTTAAAACTGCTGGTTGAATTAAAACCATTGATCTCCCTTTCTTTTTCTGCGATCAGTTTTACGGCAACGCTCTGCACACGGCCGGCACTTAAGCCGCCCTGCATTCCGATCTTTTTCCAAAGTACCGGGCTCAGTTCAAATCCCACGATCCTGTCCAGCACACGACGGGCCTGCTGTGCATTAACCAGGTCCATATTGATGATTCTTGGATTCTGTACTGCTTTTTCTATAGCAGGTTTGGTGATCTCATGAAATACAATACGTTTGGTGGTGAGGGGATCCAGGTTCAGCACTTCCGCCAGGTGCCAGCTGATGCTTTCTCCTTCGCGGTCCTCATCCGATGCCAGCCACACTTCGTCTGATTTCTTAGCGAGGCTTCTTAATTCCTTAACCACCTTTTCTTTATCAGCAGGTATAATATAAGAAGGCATGAAGTTGTTGTTGATGTCAATTCCCATATCATTTTTCTCCAGGTCACGGATATGGCCATAGCAGCTTTTTACTTCAAAATCTTTCCCCAGTATCGCCTCAATCGTTTTCGCTTTTGCAGGCGACTCAACAATTAATAAATTTTTTGCCATAATAATTAATACAGTTCAGATTAGGAGAACTGCCGGTTTTTATAAGAATTGAATGGTACTGATTCTGCCTTTTCGAAGCGGGTTCAGTTCTGCAATATTAGTTTAAAATTGAAAAATCCAATTTTTTTGAACCGTTGGGGAAATAAATCAGAAAAAGTTAACAACCTGTTGCACTATATGCGCATCTTTATAAATACGCCGGTGACCCAGGTTTTTTGTAATGATGAATTGCACATTGGCAGGCGCATCGTATTTAACTTTTAATGCATCGGCAATGGGTGTAATATCATCATCCTCATCATGGATCCATAAAATCTGTCCCGGAAATTTTTTGATGGCACGCCTTATAGAAAACCATTCAGTGGGCCTGCCACTTTTTTCCAGAATAACATCATCCATAGATGTACGGAGAACCCGATTGTTCAGATTCAGCATCTTAAATGCTCCATCAATAGCGGTTGATGTCTCCGTGGCGGGGGCGATCATCACTACTTTATGATGTGGATCGGTTGGCAGGTTCTCCAGTGCAAGTGCGAGGGAAATGCCTCCGAAAGAATGAGCGATATATCCATCCACTGGTCCGTATAATTCGTTGATGCGCATGATCATGTGGGAATATTCCATGGCATTTACCACCTTTCCTTCACTGGCGCCATGTGCCGGAGCATCAAAGGCTAGCACTTCATATCCTTTATCTATAAGTGGTTGTGCAAAACGGGCAAAATGTTGGCAGGTGGAAGAAAAGCCATGCAGCAATAATATTTTTTTATTTGATGGATTACAACGGTAACCAAATACCTTTTTGCCTTCAAAAACAAATTGCAGCTTTTCCGCCTTTTTAAAAACTTCCTGTTCTGCAACGATACTGCGGTTGGGCGGTGTACAGAAAAGCCTTAACATTTCTTCACCGGCTTTTCTTTTATTGACAGCACATAATAAAATCAATTTTGTTTTTATATATCCTAACGCTATTTTGTGCTTTAACTTCATTAAACAAAGGTATATGGATGTTGCTATAATAGGTTCCGGGAATGTAGCTACAGTATTAGGAAGATTGATCGCTAAAACACACAGGATCGTTCATGTGTGCAGCAGAAACCCGGAGCATGCAGCTATACTGGCACGTGAATTTGAATGTACACATTCAGATCTTGAAAATATCAGCCAGGTGAGTGCTGATATTTACCTGATCGCGGTTTCAGATGCAGCACTGGAGAATTTGGCCAGTTTTCATGTACACGATAAACTGGTGGTGCATACGGCGGGTTCCGTATCCATTGATGTACTAAAAAACGTGTCTCATAATTACGGGATCATTTATCCTTTACAAAGCCTCAGGAAAGAAATGGCGGTAGTGCCGCAGATACCATTGCTGGCAGATGGAAATACAGCTGATAACTTTTATGCGATAGAAGCCTTTGCCAAAACCATTTCAACAGATGTGAAAAGGGCAGACGATGAACAGCGTTTGAAATTACATACTGCAGCTGTGATCGTATCCAATTTTACCAATCATCTTTATTCGATGGCTGAAGAGTTTTGCAATAAAGAACATGTTGATTTTGATTTGCTGAAACCATTGATCCTGGAAACCGCATTGCGCATCCAGCACGAATCTCCCGGTAAATTGCAAACGGGGCCTGCAATAAGAAAAGATATTCAGACACTGGATAAACACCTACGCCTGCTGAGCAATTATCCTAAATTAAGAACCACCTATCTGCGTTTAACAGACAGTATCATGAATGGCTGATCATTTACGGGGAAATACAATGTCCGTAAGTAATTTATAAGTTTCCACCCGTTTGCCTTTTTCATCAAAAGGTTCGGTGATGTAGGTTTCATACGGAGCACCGGCAGGTTTCTTGTTATAATCAGTCATCCATTCTTTAACTGCCTGGTAAGCCTGGAACGTTGATTCATATGGACCGTAATAATGTACCACTACTGCACTGTCGCCTCCGATTTCACGGAAAGAAATATTTTTCCCGGGTTTGGAAGGTTTTTTATCTACCTGTATACCTGCTTCAAAAAAGAAAGGTGCTTTGCTGGTTTTGTACCATGCCATACGGGGGCCGGCTCTTTTAATTTTATTTTTTGCAAAATAGGCTGGTAAGATAGAATCATAAATTCTGGAAAGTTTAAACCCGATGCGTTCGCTTGTAGCAGCGGAATCTTTCATTACCACTACCATTCTTTTTACCGCGAGCGTATCTACAATGTTGATGATGGGCGGGTTTACCGGCTCAGATGATTTTTTCTTTTCAGAAGTATCGCGTTTGAATACAATAGTAGACAAGTCGGACTTCCTGGTATCTTTTTCAGTTTCACCACAGGAATAAAATAATCCTGCAACTATGGTGAGTAATACAATCGGGGAAATTGATATTTTCATGGTAATGGAGATTCTGCAGGTATCCTGCATTCATTTACAGCACAATATCGGGTTTTTCAGTTAAATGAAGTTTTCCTTAATTAGTAATTTCCGTTAGGTTTGCAATCCGAAATTTGCGGATATGTATACAGTTACATTTAAGTTTGAACAGAAAGGCCAGGAACCTATAACCTTCAGCAACATTGAACCGAATCAATCGCTGCTGGAGGTGGCTTTAAAGCACGATATTGAATTACATCATAATTGTGGTGGTGTTTGCGCATGCAGTACCTGCCATTTATATGTTGAAACCGGTGAAAATTTCCTGGAAGAGTTGTCGGATAAAGAAGAAGATTTCATTGACCGGGCCGTAAATCCGAGATTGAATTCAAGACTCGGCTGCCAGTGCGTATTGCAGGAATCATCCGGAGATATTTTAGTAACCTTACCCGATCAGACCCAGTTTCTGGGCGAATAAAATTACAGCTATGGATTTTGAATTACCCATTTACTGGAACGATTATGAAGACATCGCCATGAAACTATACGAACGTTTTGGTGATGATTTTACAGAAGCCAGGATTTACCGCATCCGTTTTACCGATCTGATGAAATGGATCCTGGAAATTCCGAACTTCCAGGGAACTGCAGAACAAAGTAATGAAGGACACCTCGAAATGATTCAGAGTACCTGGGTGTATGAGTGGAGAGACAATCAGAAATAAATAACATGGATATATTGTCAGCCTTCAAACATATCAACACCTTCGTTTTTGATATTGATGGCGTACTTACCGACGGAAGTATACTGGTTCTTGCAGACGGATCGCAGGCGAGGCGTATGAGTATCCGTGACGGATACACTTTGCAGCTCGCCGTGAAAAAAAATTACCATGTGATCATTATTTCCGGTGCCGCTGAATCTTCCGCTAAAGACCGTCTTGAAAAATTAGGTATCCGCGATATATTTTTCAGTGTACATAATAAAGTAGAATTATTGCAGGAACTGATGAAGGGATATGCTTTACAAAAAGAGCAGGTGTTGTACATGGGAGATGATATTCCTGACCTGGATGTAATGCAGATGTGCGGCGTGGCCTGTTCACCGGCTGATGCAGTGGCGGAAATAAAAAACATAGCTCAGTATATTTCACCGGTAAATGGCGGACAGGGTTGCGTAAGAGATGTAATGGAAAAAGTATTGAAAATGCGTGGCGACTGGATGAATGATTCATCAATTCCTTCAAAATAAAAATATGAAACGATTAGGTGCAATGCTCCAGCTGGTTCGATGGCCTAATCTTGTATTTATCATCATCACACAACTTGTTTTTTATTTTTCTGTTTTCCGTTCCCTTATGTGGCAGGGCAATGAGCATTTTATAACAGAAAGAAGCGGCTTGTTTTTTCTGCTGATCCTGGCATCCGTACTCATTGCTGCAGCCGGGTATATCATCAATGATTATTTTGATGTACATATTGACAGAGTAAACAAACCTCAACGTGTTATCGTTGATAAAAAACTGAACCGCCGCTGGGCGATTCTGTTACATCTTTTATTTTCCATAGCAGGTATTTCCATCAGTTTATACGTTAGTTATAAAACACGCAGTTACATCATAGGCTTCGCCAATACCGGTTGTGTGTTGTTGTTATGGTTTTATTCTACCTGGTTCAAAAAAACATTACTGTTTGGTAATGTGATCATCTCTTTTTTAACTGGCTGGGTTACGGCTGTGGTTTATTTTTTTGCCGGGGCCAGGATCATTTACCGCGATGGATGGCTGAATGCGCCTTATCCTTTTGATGTGAGAAAATTATTTGTATACACCATCATATATGCAGGATTTTCTTTTATCCTTTCGCTTGTGAGAGAGGCCGTGAAAGATGTGGAAGATATGGATGGCGACGCAAAGCATGGGTGCAGAACTTTGCCGATAGTGGCAGGTATCCCGGCTGCAAAAATTTATATAGCCGTTTGGATGTCGGTGGTGATAGCGGCAGTTACCATTATTTCATTTTATGCGTTGCAGACCCGCTGGTGGATCAGCGCTGCATTTGCAGGGGTGTTCATACTGGCACCATCCTTTTACATTCTGAAACGCCTGAAAGAGGCTACCAAACCTGCCGACTTCAGCCGCCTCAGTTCAATGGTGAAGCTTGTAATGCTGGCCGGTATTTTATCTATGTTATTTTTTATTTCTCCTTATAAATGATACCCGTAATATTAGCATCACAATCGCCACGTAGAAAACAAATACTGGAATGGGCTGAAATTCCTTTCGAGTTGATGGTGAGTGATACCGATGAAACTTTTCCGGAAACAGCTTCCTTTGAGGAAGCGGCGATCCACATTGCCCGTGAGAAAGCAAGGGTTGTTGCAGAAAGAACCAAATGGTGTAAACCTGTTATAGCAGCCGATACAATGGTGATTTGTGGTAATGAACATTTCAGCAAGCCATTGGATACAGAAGATGCCATCCGTATGCTCGGAAAATTAAGCGGCAATACGCACAAGGTTATCACAGGTGTGGTGATCCTGTATAATGAGAAGGAACATGCCTTTGCAGATATTACCGAAGTAACGTTCAATGAACTTACGCAGGAGCAGATCCGTTTTTATGTGGAAAAATATAAACCTTTCGATAAGGCAGGTGCGTATGCCATACAGGAATGGATAGGCGTGGTGGGTATACAAAAAATAGCCGGAGACTTTTACAACGTGATGGGATTGCCGATCAACAGGGTGGTGAAATTCCTTACCACCTTAGGGTAGTTTATGGGTGATGCTGCATTTTGAGGTGTTGGTTCTGTTAATTTGGAATCAAAATCATCCATGACAGAAAAGTTATTGCAATTCATCTGGCAACATCAGTACTTTAATGTTTCAGATCTTTTTACAACTGCAGGAGAACGGGTTCATATTATTGATCCCGGCAAAATCAATCATCACCAGGGTCCTGATTTTTTAAATGCAAAAATTTCAATGGATGATGCCTTATGGATAGGCAATGTGGAATTGCATGTGTATGCTTCGCAATGGATCACGCATGCGCATTCTGAAGATCCCCTGTATAAGAATGTGATCCTCCATGTTGTATGGAAAGAAGATGCACAGCTGGATCTTCCATTTCCGGTACTTGAACTGCAAAGCAGGATATCACATCATTTGCTGGAAAAATATGAACAGTTGATGCAAAGCCCGCGTTTCATTGCCTGCCAGGGCCAGATCCAACTGGTACCGGAGATTCATATCAATGCATGGAAACAAAGATTGCTGATAGAAAAACTGGATTCAAAAAAAGAAATCATTCAGAATTTACTGAAGGAAAATAATGTTCACTGGGAAGAAACTTTCTGGTGGGTGATGGCTTCAGGTTTTGGGATAAAGCTGAACAGTGAATCTTTTATGAAGATTGCAAGTAGTATTTCATATAATATTCTGGTTAAGCATACACCTAATCTTTTACAGATAGAATCTTTGTTGCTGGGGCAGGCAGGTATCCTGGATGCAAATTTTACGGAAAAATATCCCCGGATGCTGCGGAAGGAATATGAATTCTTAAAGAAAAAATATGCACTGGCGAAAATACATTTCCCTTTGTATTATCTGCGGATGCGACCGGCAAATTTCCCGACCATACGCCTGGCACAACTTGCCGTTTTATTTCATAAGAATGATCATTTGTTCAGCAAAATACTGGAAGCGCATGATGTTTCAGAGATTACAGAGTGTTTGCAGGTGCAGGCCAACGATTACTGGCATTATCATTATCTGCCGGATCAGCCTGCAAAATTTCAGATAAAAAAATTAGGGAAAGATACTGCAGCCATCATAGTTATGAATGCTGTTTTACCAATGATGTATACTTACGGCACATATCATAAAAATGAATCTCTTTGCGATAAGGCCCTGCGTTGGATGGAAATGCTGCCTCCCGAAAATAATACACTGATCCGTTCTTTTAAAAAACTACAAATAGAAGTAAAAAATGCCTTCGATTCACAAGCACTCATCTATCTTAAAAATGAATATTGCAATTACAAAAGATGCCTCGAATGTGCCATCGGTTGTAAGTTGATGTCAGCTGAATAACATCATTTTATCAGCATTATCAAAGCTTTGTATTATTTTACAAAATGGAACAGAAAAAAGACAGGTTTGATATTGTGAATGAAGTGCTGGAGGCATGCATCCTGGCTTATCCTGTTTCCTCGTTTGTTATCAGTTTATACAAACAGTATATGAAACGCGGCAGCCTTAGCAAAAAACAACTGCAGGGTTTATTTGGCAAAGCCAGTGAAATACCGGATTTCTCACATGCTAAACTGGCCACACTCGAAGCATTGATCAAAAAAATGCCGAACAGGTACAAATCCGAGATGCCAGAGGTGAAAGAAGCTGTTGATGAAAATAAAGAGAATCGTGAAATGATAGAATTGATCCTGAAGATGTATCCGGAACACAAGAGAGTTTTATTTCTTCAGTCGCGTTTACAACAAAATCATCCGCTTACTCCGGCTGATATTTCTGATCTGAAAAGATTCGCAGATATGGTCAATAAAAAAGCGTCATCCAATGGATAACGCTTTACTGTATCATGCGAAATTAATTTAAGGTTTTCTTGCCTTGAATCTTTTATCAGGTGTTCCGTCTTTCTTTAATTTTTTTGAAGTTTTGAATCTTTTGTCCGGTGTTCCGTCTTTCTTTAAAGCCACCGCAGAATGTTCATTCGCGTTTTCCATTGCAACAGGCGATGCAACAGGAGTGGATGGTTTTTTTGCAGCAGGCGTATTTGCTTTTACTGCTTTTTTTACTTCCGTTTTCTTAACAGAGGTAACAGCCTGTTCAGAAGCCTGGGCTGCCGGCTTTACAATTTTTGTTTCTGTTTTTTTTGTTTCTGTTTTTTTGATGGCCTGGGCCTGTGAACCAAAGGCAAAACCTGCCAGTAAAAGGGCAGATAAAATAATTTTTTTCATTTTTAATGTTTTTAAATTTAAAGAGAATACACAAATGTAATGTTGTGTATCAATGTAATAATGGTGATTAACTGCCGGTTAACGAATGTTGCTTAACCATGTATTAACGTGTTTGCTGTAAATTGAGGAAGATAAAAACAGGATATTTGCACACATCCATGCGTTCTTCAACTTCCAGATCGGTCATTCTTATTTCCACTGTTGTCATCATTGCACTGGTGGCAGCACAACTTATGTGGTTATATAAGATCTACCAGTACGAACAAAAAGAATTCCGTACCAGTGTGATCAAGAGTATGCGGGGTGTTTATGAAGAACTGGAACTCCTGGAATTTTCAACTATACGTTTACAAAAACTGGTACTGGAACCGGACGCAAACACTTTTTTAATGAAAGTGCATTGTATACCGGCAAAGGAGGTACTGGTAAATGCAGTGATACATAACCTGGAAGACTTTGGCATTTTTGCAGATTGTAACGTAGTGGTATATGACAGGCAGAAAAAAAATATTTTATACCAGGCCTATCTGCCCACGGTTGGTTCAACTCAGAACAGTAATGAGCATATAAAAATGTCACTTACTGATTACAGTTATATCATGCTGTATTTCCCGCATGTAAACTGGTATATCATTAAGGCTATGGGTTGGTGGATTTTTTCGATGGTACTGATACTGGTGGTGATGGTGGCACTTGGAATGAGTATGTATTACCTGTACCGGCAGAAATTTATCAACGAGATTCAGCATGATTTTATCCGTAACGTTACACACGAATTTCAAACGCCATTAACTACTATTACTGTAGGCCTTGACGCACTGGCTAAACCATATGTAACTGACCAGCCGGAAAAAAGAAATCATTACCTGCAACTGATGCAGGCACAGACTTCTTACCTTAAACATCATATTGAAAACCTGATGAAAGTGCTGAAAGCAGAAAGCAATGGCCTGGTGATGGAACGCATTTCACTTTCACCGCTTGAACTGATACACAAGGCCATTCACCAGCTGGATTTTTCCATACGTGAGAAAGATGCCATTATTCATTTTGACAGGGCGGAGAATTTTATGGTACAGGCAGACCCATCCAGTTTATTTGTGGCATTGCTTAATCTCATTTCCAACGCTGTAAAATATGCTCCTCAGCCGGAAATTCATATTTCCTGTTACCAGCAGAACAATCATTGTATCATCAGCATTAAAGACAATGGAGTGGGCATCCCTGAAAAATATAACCGTAAAATATTTAATAAATTCTTCCGCGTGATGGAAGGAGATGTACACGATGTAAAAGGCCTGGGCCTGGGATTGTACTTTACCAAAAAAGTAATTGATGGCCATAATGGAAACATCAAAGTGGTAAGTGCTCCGGGTAAAGGTGCTGAATTTATCATAGAAATACCTGTATAATGCAACCGAAAGCAACCATATTATTTGCAGAAGATGATAAAAGCCTTGCGTTCATGATAAAGGATGCACTGGAAGAAGAACAGTATAAAGTAGTACATTGCCTGGATGGTAAAGATGCCATTGAAACTTTTGATAAAAATAAATTTGACCTCTGTTTGCTGGATATCATGATGCCGCATAAAGATGGCTATGCCGTTGCAAAAAAGATCAGGCAGCAAACCGATGTGATGCCTATACTTTTTCTGAGCACCAAAACAGATGAAGAAGACAGACTGAAAGGTTATGAAACGGGTGCAGATGATTATATATCCAAACCATTCAGCATTAGTGAACTTATAAAAAAGATCGAGGTCTTTTTGCGAAGATCAAAGAAAAGTCAGTCACGTGCCGATATCAACTTTACACTCGGCAATTCTTTTTTTATACCTGCCGAACTTAAAATAAAAACACCGGCCGAAGAAATGACGATCACACAGAAAGAGGCTGATCTTTTATATTACCTCTGTGAAAACCTGGGGAAAGTTTTAAAGAGAGATGAAATACTGATTAACGTTTGGGGAAAGGATGATTATTTTTTAGGGCGTAGTATGGATGTGTACATCTCAAAACTGCGTAAATATTTAAAATCTGATCCTTCCATCTTATTGGAAACACTTCATGGAATAGGATTCAGGTTAAGTATCACATCATAATTTGCGGATATATCCCCTGTAGGAAACAGGATCTTTACGGCTGCTCATCACGTCGAGTGTTGCCGTTCCATTCTTTAAAATATAAAAAGAAAATATTCTTGCATCCTGGTTATTTACATTGATATCTAACTGGTAACCTTTACGGTTTTGTTTGATATTGTAAGAAATTTTATCAGTTGTAAAATTCAGGTTCGCTTCATCCGGTCTCGCTGAATTGGCTATGCCTATGTATGGCAGTTCCACAAAAAGTGAATCTCCTTTAGCGATAACCTGGTAAGGTGTATTGAACAATTTGAAACCATTGCTCCCGGACGACATCGAAGTGGCCACAAAAACAAATCTTTTAGCCCTTACCTGTTCATCCAGGGTTTCCTGTGAAAATCCGGTGATGGAAGCTAAAACAGTTATGATAAGGAAAATAATTCTCATGTTTTTTGTATGAACAGGGCAAGATAAGTGCCACAACATCCATACTTAATCTTAAAGTTAAATGAGGCGCACCATTTGCTTTTGATAAATGATGAAAAATGAAAATGCAATTCCAGTATTTACCGGCACATTTTACCTGGTCGTATACATTTTCATCATTAATTTCTTTCCGGAATCAGGCGTACAAATGATCATGTTTGCTTTTTCGCAATTCATTGTAATATGGATGGCCATTTATATTCTTAAGCATGGCAAACCATCCGGAAGAAAGTTTGATGAATATTTTTACGATGATGAAAGATGGAAAAGAAACAGCGGGGATTAATATCTTTTCTTGTTAAATCCGCCATTGCTGAAACCGCCACTGTTGTTCCGGGGTGTAATTCCACCTGGACGGGGAGCGCTCGGGCGTTCTTCAGCCTCTTTAACTACCAAAGGCTTTTTACCCAGGGAAATATCATTCAGGCTTTCAATGGCATCAAGGGCTTCGGTTCTGTCAGGCATGTCTACAAATGCAAATCCTTTGCTTTTGCCAGTCTCTTTATCGATCGCTACTTTTGCAGATGCGATAGTTCCGAATTTTTCAAAAATTTCGGTGAGTTCAGCATCATCAAGATCATACGGCAGACCAGCAACAAAAATTTTCATACCCGTGAGTTTATGCGAATGTAATACGAGTTGATTAATTAAAGCACATTTCTTTAGGTTTTATAAGGCAGGTTGGTCTGTTATTTGCCTTTTTTATTAAAATGTTCAACATGAACGATCATAACAAAAATGCAAAACCACCCGAGCACCAGGGCCAGAACAGTAATAACCTGGTTAAAGAAGATAAGGGTGAACTGGCCCCGGTTTCCAGACCGGGTACAGACAGTGTAAAGATCGCAGGTGCTACTGAAGGTCTTAATCAGGCCGCAATTGACAATAATACATCAGGGCCGGCCGACTCATCAGATCAATAAAATTTTATGCAAATATCACATGAAATGACAACCCTCACGGAAGTGATGGAAAAATTGCGCTTAAACCATATTGAAAGCGAATTCAGGATGGAAAAGAAAGGAATGTCAGCCTGTAAAGGAAAATATTATCAACCTGAAGACCTGATGATCATCAAAGTTTACAGGTTTGAAGGAAATACGGATCCCGCTGATATGATGGTGCTATACGTGATACAGGCAAATGATGGAATGAAAGGATACAGCCTCGATGCATATGGTGTATACAGTGATCACGAACTGGGTTATGATAATTTTATACGGCAGATACCGATCGCCAATCATGAAGGGCAAAAATTATTTCAGCTGTAAATGATACATGATTTTTTTGATCAGTATATTAACATACACTCACTTCCCAACAGATAAATAAGCCGGCAACCATAAATGCTGTCATTTGTTTATTTTGTATTGAGCCAGTATAAATTTCAATTTTAAATTCGTTTGTTCCACTTCATTTGATCACGCAACGGGCATATAAAAATTTCATTCACGGCCGTTTTTTTTCTGAAGGAATCAGGATTACGGCAGGTGTGGTTATTCCCTCATTTGTAGCTGCATGGGTTGGTTTTCTGGAAATTGGGCTTGTCATTTCTATAGGATCGTTATGTGTAAGCATCACAGATGCTCCGGGACCCATACATCATCGTATCAACGGAATGGCGATATCCGGAATTTTATGCAGTCTCATTTCTGTGATCACATTTTTCAGTATTCCGTTCGTTTGGTTAACAGCTCTCATCGTTCTGATAAGCGGATTTATTTTCAGTATGCTTACGGTTTATGGAAACCGTAGTTCTGCCATAGGTATTGCAGTGCTGATCATGCAGGTTTTAAGTATTGGTGCACCTATTTCCGGCCTGGAAATATGGAAACATGCATTTTACATTTTGTGCGGAGCTTCCTGGTATCTTATTTATAGTGTTTCATTATACAGGATGAGGCCTTATAAACTTATCCAGCAACTGATGGGTGAATATATCAGTGGTATCGGGCAATATTTAAGAGGAAGATCCAGATTTTATGAACCTCATGCAAAACCGGAAACAGTATATAAAAATTTGCTGGTAAGGCAGGTGGAGATCGATCAGTCGCAGCAATTATTAAGTGAATTGCTTTTTAAAACACGTGCCATCATTCGCGAAACCACCCGTAAAGGAAGAATACTATTGAAGATCTACCTTGATGTTACTGATTTGTATGAATCCATCATGACTACTTATCAGCAATATACCATCCTTCATGAACAATTCGGTGATACAGGTATCATGCAGGAATTCAAAGAAGTATTGCTTTTATTGTCAGACAGTATAGATCAGTTAAGCATAGCCATGAAAGTAGGCGAACGTTCTTACCCTGATGAAAAATTATTGCACCAGTTAAAAGCTGCACGTAATGTATTTGAGTCTTTGCGTATCACACATATGAAAGGAGATAAGATCGATCATTTTGTAAGCCTGGGCAGGATCATGGCCAACCTCGAAGATCTTTCCGCACGTGTTTTTCAATTACATGAACTTACCGGGTTTGATGTGAAGCTGAAGAAAGATTTTGATGGCAATGATATTTACCAGCAGGGAGAAGATATCCGTTTTAAAATGTTCGTGGACAATCTCAATTTGCAATCCAACATTTTCCGTCATGCTCTTAGAGTAGGTCTGGCACTGCTTGCAGGATTTTTACTGGCTCATTTTTTAAAGATCGGCCACAGTTACTGGGTACTCTTAACTATTGTAGTGATCTTAAAACCTGCATACAGTCTTACAAAACAAAGGAACAAAGACAGACTGATAGGCACTGCCGCAGGTATTGTGGCCGGGTTAGTGATATTGTATTTTTTTGATAGCAGGTATTTTCTGCTGACTGTATTAATAGTGAGCATGGCCATCGCCTACATCAACATGCGCACAAATTATTTTATCAGTGTATTGTCCACAACCGTGTATATGATCGTTTTCTTCCATCTCATTTATCCGATTCCGCTCAGGGAAGTACTGAGTGACCGGCTGATTGATACAACGATAGGATCCGGTATTTCGCTGATTGCAAGTTTATTTTTAGTTCCCATGTGGCAGCGAACTACTATTCGCACCAATATGACAGAAATGCTGCACTGGCACAAAGTATTATATGAGATCATTGCAGAAGGTTTTTTGTCTCCCTTACTTCCGGATCAGGCAGAACTGAAGAACAGGAGAAAGGGAGCGCTGATACACCTGGCCAATCTTACAGATGCTTTCAACCGCATGTTATCTGAACCCAAACAATTTCAAAGAGATGCTTCACTCATTTACCAGTTCGTAATCATCAGCCATACCATCATTTCACACCTTGCAACGCTTTCTTATTTTTTGAAAAAAAATGATTTCAGGTCCGATAAACTAAAACCTGTGATTGATAATACGGTTATGCTGTTTAGGAAAGCAGAAGATTATCTGCTAAAGAAAGTTCCTGTTCCGGTTATAATAAAAGACACATCTTCCATCCAGAAATTTGTAACGGAAATCATGCAGCGAAGAGAATTGGAAATAAACCAGGGATTATTTGAAACAGAAACAAAGAAAAAACTGGTATCAGTAAAATCAGTTACCGACCAGTTCAATTTTATTTTCACTTCCGTGCAATCACTTAATAAAGTGTGCAGCAAATTTTAAAGACTGGTTACTTGCTTGTAAATATGGCTGGAAATTTCACTTACTACAGCCGGTAATTTTTTCAGATCCTTCCCCTTTGTCATAATAGTAACTATATAGGTAGAGCCGGCCGTATAAATAATACCGGATTCACTGAAATGAGCATAATTACCATCTCCGGCTTCCCCGAATTTATGGGCCACTTTACTGTTCTTCGGCAAACCCTTTACCAGGCCATTTTCAAAATCACTGTGGCTTAATAATTCTGCACAGAATTCAGAGTCATCAATATTTAGATAGCAGGCATTATAAATAGCTCGCATAAAAAATGAAAATTCTTTGGCTGTTAAAGGGATATCTTTTTTGCTGAGATCCGGTGCAGGAATTCCAAGATCAATAAATGTTTTTTTAAATATGGTAAGATCCATCATCGAATTCAGCACCATGGTAGCATTATTATCAGAATAAGCAATCATATAATACAGCAATTCCTTGATGGTATATGTTTTTCCAACTTCTATGGCTTTAGATAAATAGACAGCATTTTTCTGAGGTGCCAGTTCACGATCATACAGGATTTTTTTATTCAGTAAACCCGGATTTTTTTCATTCATTTTCATGAAAGTGATCAGTTCTGGTACTTTCATCAGAGACCCCGGAAGATACTTTTCGTCTTCATTGATACTCATCCAGTCTGCTGTATTAGCATGTTTCAGGTAAACAGATGCATTGGCTATGGTACCAGGTGTTTTGTAAGAATTGATCAGAGTTTCTATATCAGCCCTTACATTATCCAGCCTTGGAGAGGGACATGGGTTTTCTGCAAATAATATAGGTTTTATATATTCATATCCGTTAAGCCGGGTAACTTTAATACCGCAATTATAGAGTTGTGTATCCTGAATGGCAGGAATATTGGCGGTAGATTTATCAATGTATTCTTTAGTGATAAAATAAGTACCTCCGGCAGAAAGGACAGCCAGAATGATACTGATATAGAGCGGGATTTTTGTGTTCAGCATTTTCAAGGTTTAATCTGCGAATTTAATATTCCTCATTTAATGAAAAGTTAAATCCTGAGACGATGCAAGATAATTTAAAATTTAGAATTTTCCATATGTGTTATGATATATCCTTACAGCCAGTTACAGAGGAAATCAAAGAATATTTTCCGGAAACGCTGATTATACAGCAACTGGAATTTGATTTTGATCAACCTCAGCATTTTAAAGCTCACACGCATGAAGAACTTCCGTTGTTATTAAGGGAAGACGGGTACCTGCATCTTAAAAATTTTGAATGGGGTTTGATCGCACATTACATGACTACACCCGAGAAAATAAAAAAACAACGTTCCTGGATGTGCAATGCAAGGGGAGAAAAGGTACTCGAAAAAAATGCGTACTGGTATAAAATAAAACATCAGCGATGCCTTATTCCTGTAGTTGGTATATATGAACACAGGAGTGTAAGCGGTTTTAAAAATAAGATACCTTACTATGTTAGATGGAGGAACCGGAAGATGTTCTGTCTGCCCGGATTTTATAATTATTCACCTGTACCTGATCCGGAAACGGGCGAAATGAAAGGAACATTCACCATCATTACTACACACGCCAACCAGCTGATGACATACATTCATAATGACGGTGAAAATAAACACCGAATGCCCTTGTTCCTCCCAAAAGAGCTGGAACTGGAGTGGTTGAAAAAAGATCTGAAAGATGAGCAGCTGAAAGAAATATTAAATTTCGAGGCTGCTTCTGATGACCTGGAAAGCTGGACGGTTTCCTCTATTCGTTCCCGCACAGAAAGAAGCGACGGAAAACAAAAACATGAGCCTTTTATCTGGCCGGGACTGCCCGACCTGGGTAATGATGAATCACCCGGTAATCTTACTTTATTTTAAACTGCCTCATCCTTGGCATCATTTTTCTTTTATTATTGCAAATTTTAATTATGAAAATCACAACTATCATTACGGCTTTATCGTTAACAGCTTTGTTTACTTCTTGTGATCAGAAAGAAACAAAAGCAAAAGAGGAAAGAATAGAAACTACTCAGGGAGCATCGATGGATGTTGCTACTGCAAAAATGGAATCCAATGCTATTGCAGTAACCCCGGAAGCGGTTCCAAAGGATATAAAACTGAGTTTTGATAAAAAATATCCAGCTATCAAAAAAGCAGAATGGTCAAGGTATACTCCTTCTGAAGAAGATGACATGGACAGAAATACAGATTATTATTTTGTGAGGTTCAATAATAACGGAGAAGATTATATAGACTGGTATAATACACGTGGCGAATGGGTAAAAACATCTACAACTTTAAAGCTGGATGCAAAACTTCCCGAACCCGTAAGCAATTATATCATGGATAATTATGAAGGATATACCGTGGAGGAAATCAATAAAGAAAATGATAAGGACATGGATATGTATGAAGTGAAACTGAATAAAGGAGATAAAAAAGTTAAGTTCAAAATTCTTCCCGACGGACAGATATTCAAGAAGAAGTCTAAATAATATTTTTTTGATTAATTGCTAATGGCTGTTGAAATAACAGCCTTTTTTTATGCCTGCTTTTTCTGCAGAGGGTATTTTCTGATGGGAAAATCATCAGGATTACTGTTGAAAAGATGTGTTTCTCACATACAGATATCTGTTACCTTTGCGCTCTTAAAAGAATCGCATGAAAGAAGTATATATCTTATCTGCCGTAAGAACGCCTATCGGCAGTTTTGGAGGAACCCTTAAAGATTTCAGTGCCACACAATTGGGCGCTATTGCTATAAAAGGTGCTTTGGAAAAAGCCGGTGTGGATCCATCGGCCGTAAATGATGTGTTGATGGGCTGTGTGATACAAGCCAACCTTGGTCAGGCACCTGCACGGCAGGCGGCAAAGTTCGCCGGTTTACCCAATGAAGTGAATTGTACAACCGTAAATAAAGTATGTGCCAGTGGAATGAAGGCGATCGCACAGGGAGCACAAAGCATCATGCTCGGCGACGCAGATATCGTGGTAGCGGGTGGTATGGAAAGTATGAGCAATGTTCCTTTCTATATTAAAAATATGCGTTGGGGTAATAAATATGGCAATACAGAACTGATCGATGGCCTGGCCAAAGACGGTCTTACAGATGTTTATGATGGAAAAGCTATGGGCAATGCAGCAGAATTGTGTGCTTCCACTTGCGGCATCAGCCGTGAAGAACAAGATGCATTTGCCATTGAAAGTTACAAACGCAGCCAGGCTGCAGTAAACAGCGGTGCATTCGCCAATGAAATCGTACCGGTGGAAATTCCGCAGCGTAAAGGAGATCCGGTGCGTTTTGAAAAAGATGAAGAACCATTTAATGTAAAGTTTGATAAAATACCGGAACTGAAAGGTGCTTTCCAGAAAGACGGAACGGTTACGGCGGCCAACGCATCAACTATGAATGATGGTGCTGCAGCACTGGTACTCATCAGCAGAGAAAAGGCAGAGGCTTTGGGATTAACGCCGATCGCTAAAATTGTTTCTTATGCTGATGCAGAACAGGCTCCGGAATGGTTCACTACCACACCTTCGGTTGCTGTACCTAAAGCATTGGCAAAAGCGGGACTCACCATGGATGATATCGATTTTGTGGAACTGAACGAAGCCTTTTCGGTGGTAGGAATTGAAAATACCAATCGCCTGAAACTGGATCCTGCAAAAGTAAATGTACACGGCGGTGCGGTAAGTCTTGGCCATCCTTTAGGTTGCAGCGGTGCCAGAATCATTGTTACACTTATCAATGTTTTGAAATCAAAGAACGGAAAATATGGTGCGGCCGGGATTTGTAACGGCGGTGGTGGCGCAAGTGCCATGATTATTCAGAATATCTGATCAACGGCAGAAAGTATTTCCGGGAGCTACACAACTTTTGTTTGTATGCACCCGAACTAATAAATTTGCAGCCATTTAAAAAGTAAATATACATGCGACAAATTGCATTCAGAGAAGCCCTGAGAGAAGCTATGCAGGAAGAAATGCGCAAAGATGAACGTGTTTTCCTGATGGGAGAAGAAGTGGCTGAATACAATGGAGCTTATAAAGTAAGCCAGGGAATGCTGGATGAATTCGGCGAAAAAAGAGTGATCGATACGCCGATCGCCGAATTGGGTTTTACGGCCATCGCTGTGGGTGCTGCTCAGAATGGCTTACGCCCGATAGTAGAATACATGACCTGGAACTTTGCCGTTCTGGCACTGGACCAGATTTTAAATACAGCTTCCAAAATGCTGGCCATGAGTGGCGGACAGGTTGGTTGCCCGATCGTATTCAGAGGCCCTAACGGAAGTGCTGGACAGTTGGGAGCCCAGCATTCTACGGCTTTTGAAAGTTTATACGCTAACATCCCGGGATTGAAAGTGATCTCCGTAAGCAATCCATACGATGCTAAAGGTTTATTGAAAGCTGCCATCAGAGACGACGATCCTGTTGTTTTTATGGAAAGTGAAGTGATGTATGGTGAAAAAGGAGATGTTCCGGAAGAAGAATATATTATTAAAATCGGCGAAGCGAAAGTGGTTCGAGAAGGCACAGATGTAACGATCGTTTCTTTTAATAAAATGATGAAAGTTGCATTAGGTGCTGCAGAAGAACTGGCAAAGGAAGGAATCAGTGCAGAAGTAATAGATCTAAGAACTATTCGTCCGCTCGACTGGCATACGATCCTTCAGAGCGTTAAAAAAACAAACCGCCTTGTAATTGTGGAAGAGCAGTGGCCATTTGCCGGTGTATCCACTGAAATTACTTATATTATACAAAAAGAAGGTTTCGATTACCTGGATGCACCTATCCGCAGAATTTGTTCTGCAGATGCACCGATGCACTATGCACCTAATTTAGTGGCAGCTTATCTGCCCGATGTTCCAAGAACCGTTAAACTGGTGAAGGAAGTGATGTATATGAAAAAGTAAAGTTTTACAAATCATCACGGTAAAAACATCCTTGCCTACTTTTACGTATAAATTAAAAGGATGGCTTACCAATCGTTAGAATCGTGCCTTACTGATCTTGAAAAAAACGGGCATCTCATCAGGATCAAAGAAGAAGTTGATCCGCACCTGGAAATGGCAGCTATACACTTACGGGTGTTTGAAGCCAAAGGCCCGGCCTTACTGTTCGAAAAAGTAAAAGGGTCGAAATTCAGGGCAGCTTCCAATATTTTCGGAACGTTAGAGAGAAGCCGTTTTATTTTCCGCAATACATTCAGGGAAGTTCAGCAACTGATAAATTTTAAGGCAGATCCCCTGGCAGCTATTAAAAGTCCCTTTAAAAATTTCTCAGCTTTGCTCAATGGCGTAAATGCATTGCCGTTGAAAAACCCTTTTTCAAAACCGGTACTGTTTGAAGAGATCAGTATCACAGATATTCCTCAAATACAACACTGGCCAATGGACGGAGGTGCATTTGTTACCCTGCCACAGGTATATACAGAGGATGCAGATCAGCCGGGCATTATGCATGCCAACCTGGGAATGTACCGCATTCAGTTATCTGGCAATGATTATATTTCCAATAAAGAGATAGGCCTTCATTATCAGTTACACCGCGGCATTGGCATTCACCAGCAAAAGGCACACAGGAAAGGGCAGCCTTTAAAGCTGAGTGTATTTGTGGGAGGTCCGCCATCTCATTCGGTAGCGGCCGTAATGCCTTTACCGGAAGGAATGAGTGAAATGACCTTCGCAGGAATTTTAGGCGGCAGACGATTCAGGTATACATACATAGACGGATATTGTATCAGTACAGATGCCGATTTTGTGATCACGGGTGAAGTTTTTCCGGGAGAAGTAAAGCCGGAGGGGCCGTTCGGCGATCATCTTGGCTATTATAGTTTGCAGCACGATTTCCCTTTGATGAAGGTGCATAAAGTATTTGCGAAAAAAAATGCGATTTGGCCGTTTACCGTTGTTGGAAGACCGCCGCAGGAAGATACCAGTTTCGGTGATCTCATTCATGAACTCACGGGCACTGCAATACAAAATGAAATTCCAGGACTGAAGGAAGTGAATGCAGTGGATGCTGCCGGGGTGCATCCGCTCTTACTGGCAATTGGTAGCGAGAGATATACACCTTATGCGCAAACTAAACAACCGGCAGAATTACTCACCATTGCCAACCGTGTGCTGGGAACAGGTCAATTGAGCCTTGCTAAATTTTTATGGATAACCGCAGATGATACCAATCAGCTTACGGCTAAAAATATTCCGGCATTTTTTCAATATGTGCTGGAAAGAATTGACATCAAAAGAGATGTTCATTTTTATACAAATACAACGATCGATACGCTTGATTACTCAGGAGAATCACTGAACAGCGGAAGTAAAGTAGTTTTTGCTGCTTATGGTGATATCAAAAGAAATTTAGCCACTGAAATTCCTTCCTGTTTTCATTCACTGAATAATTTCACTGAGGCATCACTGGTAATGCCCGGTGTAGTTGCGTTACAAACAAATGCATTTACAACGTATCAGAACGCAGCGCAGGAAATGGAGATGCTGAACCAGCAATTGAAAACGAATCTGGATCAATTGAAAGAAATGCCCCTGATCATTGTTGCTGATGACGCTCCGTTTGTGGCGGCAACACTTAATAATTTTTTATGGATCAGTTTTACGCGTTGCAATCCTTCTCATGATATCTATGGAGTAGATGCTTTTGTAAAAAATAAACACTGGGGATGCAATGGTCCGCTCATCATTGATGCAAGGATAAAACCGCATCATGCACCGCCATTGGTAAAAGATCCGGTTATTGAAGAAAAGATAGATCACATTTTTAACAAAGGAGGTAGTCTGTATCACTTGCGTTAACTTAAATTGCATTCATGAAATTTTTCAACCTGCTCATTCCTTTTGCTTTTTTATACAGTTGCAAAGCGCAGCCGAAATTACCATCTGCAACTGACGAGAATACATTGCTTTGGGAGATCAGTGGTAAAGGAATCAAAACTTCCTACCTGTACGGCACCTTTCATCTGATGTGTAACAATGATATTGTTTTCAGCAACAATATGAAGGCGGCAGTCAAGGCTGTAAACGAAGTGTATTTTGAACTGGATCTTGATGATCCGGCCAGCACATTTGGCGCCATGTTATTTATGAACATGAATGAGGGTAAAAAATTACAGGATCTGTATACGCCGGAAGAATTTGAAAGACTGAGTAATTATTTCAATGATTCACTGCATACGCCGATAGCATTGATGCAACGGATGAAGCCTTTGTTTTTACAGTCGATGTTATATCCTAAAATGATGCCCTGTAAAAATTTATCAGGTGTGGATATGGAAATCCTGAAAATTGCCAAAGCTGAAAAGAAAGAGATCAAAGGACTGGAGAATATTCAGTTCCAGGCATCGGTTTTTGACAGTATCCCTTACAAAGAACAGGCGCAGCTTCTATTAAAGAGTATCGACAGTCTCGAAAAAGATGAAACGGAATTTGACCTGATGCTGAACAATTATAAATCTCAGAATCTGTTAAAACTGGAGTCTTCTGTTTCCGATAATGAATTTGGTTCTGCAGAAAATTTAGAATTGATGTTGTACAGCAGAAACAGGAACTGGGTGGCACAGTTAAAAGATATTCTACCTGAAAAATCTGTATTCATAGCCGTGGGTGCAGGTCACCTCGTAGGTAATAATGGCGTGATAGATCTGCTTCGTAAAGCGGGATATACACTGAGACCTATCCAGAATAAATAATTATTTTACCACCACTTCTTTGATGATGGTTTCACCCATTACTTCATTCACCCGTTCAATGATGCGTGGTTTCTGATACATAAGTTCATGTTTCAAAGGCGCAACATTGGTAGTGATAAAAAGTGTGGTTCCGATGATCTGGATTTTTTCTGTGTACTTCGCAATCGTTTTGCCCATAATCTGTTCCCAGGCATCTTCGATTTTGAGTGCCTGGATACTGTTTTTAAAGCGGCTGGTTTTTAAAAACTGCTTAAGTGCATCCTGGATAGAAATTTCTCCCATATCACAAAGTTAGGTGCTTGTGGTGTAGATATTTTCCCGCAATTGTAAAATCAGGAAATGTTATAAACTTATGAGCGTTGCAGGTATGCCCAGTTCTGCAAAAGAATGTTCCAGCCTTGACTGATGTGTATCTGTTATAAATACCTGGCCGTTGTTATGTGCACATACCCAGCCCAGTAAACGTTGCATTCTGTTGGCATCTAATTTTTCAAACACATCATCCAGTAAAAGAAGGGGAGCGAAGCCTGCATGATCGCGGATCAATTCGTATTCGCCTAATTTAAGCGCGAACAATAAACTTTTTCTTTGTCCCTGTGAAGCAACCTGCCTGAACACCGCATCATTCAGTTTAAAAACAATATCATCTTTATGAATACCACCTGTTGTTCTTTGCAGGTAAACATCCTGCTGAATATTATCCAGCAATAAGGTTTGCATATCTTTTTCATGCAGTTGGCTAACGTATTCCAGTTCAATTTTTTCCGTACCGCCACATATCATTTCATAAAATGAATTTACCGATGGTATCAGTTCCAACAGAAATTCTTTTCTTTTTTTGTAAATGATGGCAGCAGGCAGAGCAAGTTGTTCGTTCAGTACATCCAGCACCATCCTGGAATTCTGTGTAAGTGGATCACCATTTTTCAGATGGCTGTTACGCTGTAATAAAATTTTATTGTAGTTAATAAGGTGTTGCAGGTATTCGGCATCTACCTGGCTGAGAACCGTATCTATGAACTTCCTCCTTGTTTCACTTGCTCCCGAGATGAGTTCTATATCATCCGGAGCAATCATCACCACCGGCAATAATCCAATATGTTTAGAATATTTTGAATACGGAACGCCATTGAGGCTGAATTCTTTTTTTGTACCGCCCCGGTGTATGCAGATCACTTCTTGTTTTTTGGATACCCGTTCAAATAACGCCTGGAGCCGGAATCCGTCGGTCTGGTGCCTGATATTCTGCTGGTCGGTTGATGAAAAATAGCTTTTGGTAAAACAGCAGTAATAGATGGCGTCCAGGAGGTTGGTTTTGCCAATGCCATTGAGCCCGCAGATGCCTACTACATTCTCAGGAAAAAGGAATTCACTGAAAGCATAATTTTTATAATGTGTAACCTTTATATGATCGAGCCTGAGCATGAGGATTTGCAAGATACGCACACTCCTGATGAACTGGTGTATAACCTTATTAAAGGGCCAATTTTCAAACCATTTACAATATTAATTTCTCCCTTATCTTTGCCGCCTAAAAATTTCACCATTGTCAACGAAGTTTTCAAAAGATACTTATCTGTATTGGTACGAATTGATGCTATTGCTTCGTCGTTTTGAAGAAAAAGCCGGGCAATTATACGGAATGCAAAAGATCCGGGGTTTCTGTCATTTATATATCGGTCAGGAAGCGGTGGCGGCAGGATGTATGACAGCCACCAATCCTGATGATAAATTCATTACGGCTTACCGTGATCATGCCCTGGCCATCGCCAAAGGTATTTCTGCAAAAAGCTGTATGGCGGAATTGTACGGAAAAGCAACCGGTTGCAGTAAAGGAAAAGGTGGAAGTATGCATTTTTTCGGGTTGAAAGAAAACTTCTTCGGAGGACATGGAATTGTGGGAGCACAGATAGGAACTGGTGCAGGACTGGCATTTGCTGAAAAGTACCGCGGAACACAAAATGTGGTATTGTGTTTTTTCGGAGATGGTGCTGCCCGCCAGGGAATGTTGCATGAAACTTTCAATATGGCCATGTTATGGGATCTTCCTGTTGTGTTTATTTGTGAGAATAATCATTATGCTATGGGAACTTCAGTGGCACGCACCAGTAAAACGCTGGATCTTTATAAAATGGCCGACGCATATGAAATGCCAGCCGATTCAGTGGATGGAATGAGTCCTGAAAAAGTACACGATGCCATGCTGAGAGCTGTGAACCGCGCACGCGAAAAAGGCGGACCCACTTTGCTGGAGATCAAAACTTATCGCTATAAAGGCCATAGTATGAGTGATACTCAGAAATACAGAACAAAAGAAGAACTGGAAGAATATAAATCAAAAGATCCTATCGATCATGTACTGAAAGTATTGAAAGACCAATACAAAGTAGATGATGCCGCCATAGAGGTGATCCATGAAAGAGTGAAAGCAGAAGTGGAGGAGAGTGTGAAATTTGCAGAAGAAAGCCCATGGCCGGATAATAACGAATTGCTGAAAGATGTATACGTTCAGCAGGATTACCCATATATCACAGACTAATAACCAAGCAGCATAACTAAACTTACAATGTCAGAAAACAACCCAACAACTACTACAGCTCCTGTTACAACTCCGGTTAAAGACACCAGAGATGCGTCCGCTATTGCCCAGGGATTTTGGGCGAATTACAGCAAACCGATCATCTATGTGGGAACCGCCATCATCCTTATTATCGGTGGCTGGTTCATATATAAGCAATTTGTAAAACTTCCGCAGGAGAAAAAAGCCAATGAATCTATTTTCATGGCAGAAAATATCTTTGATAAAATGGCGGCAAACGGATTCAATAAAGATTCTGCAGTGATTGTTCTGAACGGTGGTGTACTGGAAGGTGCAAAGGTGAATGGTGTATTGTCTGTTATCCGGGATTTTGGCGGTACAATGGCCGGCAACCGTGCTAAATTTATGGCAGGTGCAACCTATCTGCATATAAAAGAATATGATAAGGCCATTAAATATTTGAAAGATTTTGATGCTAACGGTGCTCACCAGGTGGAGAGTAAAGCGTATATCCTTTTAGGTCATGCTTATGCAGAGCAGAACAAAACTGAAGATGCTTTATCCAACTATAAGAAAGCAGTTGGTGTAAATGAAAAAGACGATGTAACAACGGGAGAAGCCTTATTGATAGCGGCTGCTTATGCAAATGCGATCGGGAAAAATGAGGATGCTATCAGCCTGTACAAAAAACTGAGAGATAATTATCCTACCAATGTATCTGTACGTTCCGGCGATGTAGATAAATACCTTGCACGCCTCGGTGTATTTAACTAGAATTTCATTATGGCATTAAGTTCATCTGAACAATATAATACTGCAGGCATCTTTCTACCGGAAGATGCCTGTATAGTTACTGTGCGTACCGAATGGAATGCAGAGATCGTACAAAAACTGCAGGCTGGTGTAGATGCAGTGTTGCAGGCCCATAATGTAAAACAGGTAATACTGGAAGTGCCGGGTGCTGTAGAGATCGGCTTTGCCATCAGCGAATACTGGCGGCAGTCTGTAAACAAAAAAGCACCTCACGCTTTTATAACACTGGGTTGTGTTTTACGGGGCGATACACCTCATTTTGAATATGTATGCCAGGTGGTTTCAGATTCCATCACACAATTGAACCTTCAGCTCCCGGTTCCTGTAATCTTTGGCGTACTAACAGTCAATAACCAGTTGCAGGCAGATGAAAGAACGGGAGGTTTGCATGGTAATAAAGGTGCAGAGGCAGCAGTTACCGCATTGAAGATGATATCTTTATCAGCTTCTATTAAAAAACAATTTTAAATATACAGGAACATGAAGGTGCAACTTTTTGTCCCTTGTTTTATAGATCAGTTATATCCTCAGACGGCCTTTAATATGGTGAAAGTATTGGAAAAAGCCTGCTGTGAAGTATCTTATAACAGCAACCAGACCTGCTGCGGACAGCCCGCGTTCAATGCAGGCTTCCTGGCTGAAGCCAGGGCTGTGGCCGGAAAATTTCTGAAGGATTTTGATACCGACGATTTTATTGTGGCACCGAGTGCCAGTTGCACCGGCTTTGTACGAAATTATTATCCGAAGCTATTTGACAATGGTGCGGCACATAACCAGGTGAAATCGCTGAAAAATAAAATGTTCGAGTTCTCCGAATTTCTCACTGAAGTACTTCATATAGAAAATTTCGGAGCAGTCCTGAACGGGAAGGCTACTTATCACGACAGTTGTGCAGCGCTCCGCGAATGTAAAATATCAGAAGGGCCGAGGAGTTTATTGAATAAAGTGAAAGGACTGGAATTGGTGGAAATGAATGACAATACCGTTTGTTGCGGTTTTGGCGGAACCTTCTCTGTAAAATTTGAGGATATTTCTGCTGCTATGGCTGAACAAAAGATCAGCCATGCACTGGATACCGGCGCAAAATACATCATCTCAACAGATCAGAGTTGCCTGATGCAACTCGACGGATTTATTAAAAAAAGAAATCTTCCGCTTGTCACCATGCATATTGCAGATGTACTGGCTTCCGGTTGGGAATAAAAAAGGGCACAACTCTCGTCGTGCCCTGATGTATCAAACAAAAAACGAATCATTTATACAATAAATGCATCCACAATTGCCAGTACCTGTGTATCTGTAAGTGGTTCATCAAATGCTTCAGATGCTGCTTCTGCGCTGATGGTTTGTCCACCAATATTTATGATGTTAACACCAGCCTGTGTGGTTAATTCTTCACCATTATAACTTGGTTGAACAGCGGTATTATAAGGCGCAGCAATGCCACTTTGGTTAAGGGTGATCCATGATTTCAGATTCACACCTGCAGGTACGGCAACACCCAACGTTCTTCTCATGGCACGGATATGTGCAGCATGTCTCGCTTCCACAGAGTGAATCTGTAAAGCGGCGGTTAGAACATCATTATTGGATATCAGGTTACCTGCCTGTCCTTTGTAAGCACGTACACCAGTATCTTCAAAAGTTTGTGCCACGGCAAGGAACAAAGCGTAATTACTGAAAACGCCAAGGAAAGGTCCTGTTCCTGAACCATTACCAGCGGTAAAATCAAAAGTAGGTTGTGCAATTGGAGTTGATCCTAAAGCGATAATGGTACTTTTTAATAAGTTTACGTGCGCCTGCTCATGATCACGAATGGTGGTTATAGCACCCATTGGTGCACCTGCCGGAATCAATCCCGGGCTTGCAACGGCGTTTCTGTAAAATTCATATTCCAGGTATTCCAGCGTAAGTGCAAATTGCAATACATCTACTACAGTACTGGTATTACGTGGACTACAATAAGCTTTATTAAATAAGCTTCCTAAAGCAAGTGGCAGAGCCGCAAGTGCAATTTTTGCGCCTGTTCCTGCAAAGCCTTTCATTACATTCCTTCTGGTATCTAATTTTTCATATACCTCCGGATCTGTTTTTTCTATTTCGGTCAATATGTTTTTAATATTCATGATGATTCATTTAATTATGAAGTAGGAAGGTTAGATCCGTTGAGTTGAGATACCAGGAAACCGGATGCAGCACTCAATACAGTAGCAGGCGTATTTGCTTTATCAAGACCGTTCATATCAACAGCCGTTGCATCTGCAAATGTTCCATTACTGATAAGGTCACGGATTGCTGCAGCATGGCGGGCTTCAACGGAAACGATCTTACCGGCCAGCAACAAATAATTGGCATCGGCAATTAATTTACCTGCACCATTGTAAGCGGATACGCCCAGATCCTCAAAAGTTTTGGCCGTATTTAATACACTGGTTCGGTCATTAAAATTGATGGAAGTAAAATTTACCTGCAATGCCGGTATAGCACTTGTTCCTAAAGCAGCTTTAAAAAATTCACGATGAGCTACTTCATGGTCTCTGATCTCTGTAAGCAAGGCCAGTTCATTTGCAGGTATTCCGGAATAAGGTGTTGCTACTACCTGGATATAAAATGCTGCTTCCAGTTGTTCAAGTGCATAAGCATAATTCAAAATACCAATATCGCCTCTGCCGAGGTCGATTCCTGTGGAAGGCATAGGATCATCTTTTTTGCAGGCAGCCAAAGTGGCAACGGCTGCGGTAGCTCCTAAAAATTTAAGGAGGTTTCTACGTTGTAAACCCATAGCCGTGAAACCCGGTTGGTCTAATGGTGGCGTTTCTTATTTTTTGATTGTGTTTGTTTTGATGATTGAATAATTTATTAAACCAAATACGTGCCAATTGTTAAATTTGATTTTTATTAATACCTTTATTAATTTTCATTAAAAAATATTACTTATT
>JANOAO010000022.1:0-1785 GCA_031411115.1 Bacteroidota bacterium | reverse complement strand
ATAAAAAGGCAATTTCCGTTTTTGAAAGCCTACATTCGCGGCATCATCTGGAATTTTAAGAATTCCAGGTATTCAACTGTATAACCATCTATTTTAATTGTTGTATGAGAATTGGCATTGAAGCACAGCGTTTGTTCCGTCCGAAAAAACACGGGATGGAAATAGTTACGCTGGAAATCGTACGTCAACTCGCCAGCATAGACCTGCACAATGAATATGAGCTATTTATTGCGGCCGATACGGATGTTTGTTTTCATAATAAGAATTCAGTACACATAAATTTGTTACCTCACCGTTTTTATCCTTTGTGGGAACAATTCAGTTTACCAAAAGCTGCTCAATTAAAAAATGTTGACTTGTTGCATTGTACCGCCAATACTGCACCGTTGTGGTACAAAAAACCCATGGTAGTTACTATACATGATGTGATTTATCTGGAGACCTTAGATTTTAGCGGATCTGCTTATCAGAATTTCGGAAACCTGTACAGAAGATTCATTGTACCAAGGATCGCAAAAAAAGCCAAACGCATCATCACTGTTTCAGAATACGCCAAAAAGATCATTTCCAAACGTTTAGGCATTGCCGAAAATAAAATTGATGTGGTGTATAACGGTGTGCATCCTTCCTACAAAAAAATTACAGACGCACAATCATTGATCAGCGTTTCCGAAAAATATCAATTACCGGAAAAGTTTTTATTGCATTTTGGCAACACTGCCAGCCGGAAAAATACGATTGGTGTATTGAAAGCGTATAAATTGTATAAAACCAAAAATGCAGATGCCATTCCGCTCGTGATCACAGGAATTGACCGGAACTTATTATCTAAATTTTTACAAACCATACAGGCAGAAGAACTCGCAGATCAGATCATTTTACCCGGCTATATTGCCGCTGAAGATTTGCCGGCTTTATATAATCTCGCTCATCTGTTTTTATATCCTTCCCTGAATGAAGGTTTTGGAATGCCGGTGATTGAAGCGATGGCTTGTGGTACTCCGGTAATTACTTCAACGGTAACTTCATTGCCGGAAGTGGCAGGAAATGCGGCCATGCTGGTAGACCCAACGAACGAAAAGGAAATTTGTGAGGCAATAGAAACTTTAACTTCACAGCAATTATTATACAACACCCTTCAAATGCAGGGATTTTTGAATGCACAAAGGTTCAGTTGGGAAACTGCTGCCAAAAAAACGATCGCTATTTATAAAGCATTAACAGCATGACAGAATTCATCCGCATATTTTCTTTGATAGTTCAGGGTATCGTTGCGCTGATACTAATTTTTCCTGTTTTAACGGGTTTGATTTATTTGCTGCTGCCGAAAATAAAATTAAAAAAACGCAATCCCGAACCCGGTGATTATGCCATCATTGTTACGGCTTACAAATACACCGGCAATCTTTCCAATGTGGTGGATTCGCTTTTGAAAATGAAATACAGCAATTTCCTGGTTTACATTGTAGCTGATGATTGTTCTGATTATCATCCGGATTTTCAGGATGAAAGAATAGTGCTGCTTAAACCCGAAAAACCTTTTGCCAATCAGGTGAAATCCCATTTTTTTGCGATACACAATTTTAAACGGGCGCATAACCGGCTTACGATCATAGACAGTGACAACCTGGTGCATCCTGATTATTTAACAGAGCTCGATCCGTTTTTTGAAGCTGGCTACAAAGCTGTTCAGGGTGTAAGAGCTGCAAAAAATTACGATAATAATTATTCGAAACTGGATGCGATCAACGAATTGTATTATTTATTTTGCGACAGAAAAGTTTT
>JANOAO010000021.1:0-65718 GCA_031411115.1 Bacteroidota bacterium | reverse complement strand
GATGCAAGGGCAGAAAAATTAATTTCATTTTTACCACCGTAAATTACACCAGGCACAAGGTTTTGAGAGCGAAGTTGGCGGGTGGCTTTTTTTCCGCTTTCGGTCCTCAATTGTCCTTCGATTGTAATTGATTTCATTTTTTAAGATTTTTTATGAGGCGCGAAGGTAAGGTAAATCAGCATGAAATTGAAGTAAAATCAATAATATCCGCCCTTAAACTTTCCTGTTCAGCATACGATGACGCATAAATAGGCTGTTGATACTCTTATTTTCGAATGCATTTCTTATAGTCACTGCAAATAATCCGTCAGTAGAGATCACTTTTATTTTTGAGGATTCCTGTTTCAGTGGGATGGTATCACATACCACCAGCTCTTCCAGTACACTATTTTCTATAGTTTCATATGCATTTCCGCTTAAAACGGGATGCGTACAAAATGCACGTACACTTCTTGCACCCTTATCCTTCATCAGGCCAGCACTTTTAGTTAAGGTTCCCCCCGTATCACATATATCATCAATCAAAACTATATCCCTGTCTACCACATCTCCTATCACTACCATGCTAGCAATTTCATTTGCTCTTTTGCGGTGTTTGTCACAAATAACCATGTCTACTTCAAAATAACTGGCAATTTCCCGGATGCGATTGGCACTGCCTACATCAGGTGCTGCGAATGTGAGATTAGACAATTTTAAATTCTCTATATATGGAATAAAGATGGCAGAAGATTCCAAGTGATCAACCGGAATGTCGAAGTACCCCTGTATTTGCGGTGCATGCAGATCCATCGTAATCAGCCTGTCTGCACCTGCGGCCGTTAACATATTCGCCACCAGTTTTGAGCCGATAGCTACACGAGGACGATCTTTTCTATCCTGACGTGCAAAACCATAATAAGGTATTACGGCTATTACTTTATAGGCAGAAGCTCTTTTAGCTGCATCAATCATTAATAGCAATTCCATCAGGTTATCTGCAGGAGAGAATGTACTCTGAACCAAAAACACAAATTCACCTCTGATACTTTCTAAAAATTCAACACTGATTTCGCCGTCACTAAATTTTTGAATTTTTACTTTACCGAGTGGCTGACCAAATTTCTTAGCGATTTTTTCTGCCAGATACTGCGAACCGGTACCGGAAAAAATCTTTGCATTTGATTCCATGTAAATATTTGTTATCGGTTATATAAAAGAAGTTGTGCGAAAATACAGTTTGTTACTGCACTTCAAAACTTTAAATATGGAAGGTTCAATTAAATTATGGGCAGAAGATGACAGACCCCGCGAAAAAATGCTGAAAAAAGGGCCCGCTTCGCTGAGTGATTCTGAATTGCTGGCATTGCTGATCACCAATGGTAATAAAGAAAAATCAGCGGTTCAACTTGCAAAGGAAATTTTATCCATGAGTAAAAATAATTTGCATCAACTCGCCAAAATGAGCTTGAAAGATCTGCAAAAAGTTAAAGGTATCGGACTTGCCAAATCAGTAATTATTTCGGCAGCAATGGAATTAGGCAGAAGAAGAGATGCCGGAAATATTTACGAATTGCCGGTTGTAAAAAACAGTTATGAGATCGCAGAATATTTAAAAACCATTCTTCAGGATCTCAATTACGAAGCTTTTGCAATTGTATTTTTGAACAGAGCTAATAAGATCAAACATTTTGAGATTATAAGCAAAGGAGGTATCACCGGAACAGTTGCCGATCCGCGACTAATATTAAAAAAAGCTGTGGAAGAAGAAGCCACGTCCATCATTTTATCGCATAATCATCCTTCCGGAAATTTAAGGCCCAGCAGGGCTGATGAAGAACTTACGGCCCGCATCAAACAGGCCGCAGGTTATTTAGATATCAAAGTGCTGGATCATATCATTGTAAGTAATGAGGGATACTTCAGTTTCGCTGATGAAGGTATTTTATAAAAAAAAGGCTGAATTAATCAGCCCTTTTGTTGGGTTACTAGGATTCGAACCTAGACAAACAGAATCAAAATCTGTTGTGCTACCTTTACACCATAACCCAGTACCCGTGTATTTTGGGATGGCAAAAATAAGGGAATATTTTAAACGTCCAAAGCATTTTTGCAAACAAGATATTTTTTATCGAAAAGGCTCAACTTTTGAATGTGACTTCTTTTAACTCCAAATTCCTGTTGTAGCAATTATTTTCCTTTAACACAAAATATTTCTTCCTATTCATATTTAAAATTAAAGTGAAAATCAATTAAATAACTCCAGGAGTATTTTTCCGATACTTCCGTTTGGCATTTGAATATGCATGAGCGAACAAATCGTTGGAGCGATATCCGTAATATACACTTCGCGGTATGCATTTCCCTTTGGAATTTTCCATCCATAAAATATAAGTGGAATATGAGTATCATAATTATACATTCCCCCATGTTCTGTTCCCTTATAACCATTGTCTGAAACTTGTGGTTTCAATATGATCTGAAGATCGCCGCAACGTGGTTGATAATACCCATTAATAAAAGCCTGTTTAAATTTTTCGGGAAGTTTCCATTGTTCAGGATGGTCGTAATCCAATACATTCAGTATTTCTTTTTTTGTTAGTAGATACGTTGTCAGTTGTTTTTTTATCATTGAAAGATCTACATTCAATGAGTCAATAAGTTGGTGATCTAAATACACCTGATTTTCTAACACGCCGGTCACAATTTTTGCAGCGGTAATATTTTTAAAAGTTTCATTCAGTTCTGCAGGTAATTTCCAGGTGTTTAAACTTCCGGAACTGATCTTATTTTGTTCCATCCATCCGGCAGCCTGCGCCCCGCCATGATCAGCAGTTAAAAAGAGTAAATACTCCTTACCAAAATTTTTATCAAGGAATGTAAGAAAAGCTGCAAGTTCTTTATCCAATCGCAGATAAGTATCTTCTACTTCAACTGAATTCACCCCGAATTTATGTCCAATATAATCAGTTGATGATAAGCTGATACACACCATATCCGTATTCTTTTTTCCAGCCTTTTCATTTTCGATCAGTTGCTCTGCCAATTGTAACGTGAACGTATTGCCGTAAGGATTATAACGAAGGTCACTAAAATTTTTTCCGGTTCTGTTTTTGAAACTATGCGGAAACGTAACTGACTTTTCATTATTCAGCGTTTTTTCAAATTCAGATTCATCCGAAGTACTGCTGATATATGTATTTAATGGATACAATGTTTGCCAATCTTTATTTAGAAATGAATTTGCAGGTTTGTTACGGTTTATTTTTTCAAGCCAGTCCGGAAGTTGCTGCATATACCAGGTACTGCTAACCCAGTTTCCTGTACTGTCATCAAGCCAGTAAACAGCATTGGCAGATCTGCCTGCGGCTAAAATTCCGCCTCGGTTTTTTAAAGAAATCCCAAATACCCGGCTCCTGAAATTGGTAGCAAGTCGCAACTCATCTGCCATTGTGGTAGCAAGCAAATTAACAGGACTCATTTGACTTTCTGATGAAGATGATCCCACACCCGATACATTTTTATCTGTACAACTGTAAGTTGGCAAATTTGATGAACTTTCGATCCAGTCGTTCCCAGTTATTCCATGTATGGCTGGAACTGTACCGGTATAAATAGAGGCATGACCTGAAGATGTTACAGAAGGCGCAAATGGTATCTGTGCATTGTGGAAATTATATCCGTTAGCCAGTAATTTTTTGAATCCCCCTTCTGAATAACGAGCGTAAAATCTGTACAAATAATCCCAACGCATCTGATCGATCACCAGCCCTACCACCAGCTTAGGTCTGGCTAATGGCTGCCCTTGTGTAAAACTGATTTTGAAAAGCAACAACGCCAACAAAAGAAACCGCATGCAATTTTTTTATAAAATTACTACACGTTATCTAATCGAAGTATAAACAAATGGTTACCTGTTTGCAGGCAATCCGCTACTTTTGCAGAAAATTATACCCATAATTAATTAACTGTCTTATGGATGTTTTTGAAAAATTAGTAAAAGATGGCGGCCCTATTGGTCAGCATATGGATCGTGCCCATGGTTATTTTGCATTCCCAAAATTAGAAGGAGAACTGGGTCCGCGAATGCAATTTCGCGGAAAGGAAATGATTGTATGGAGCCTTAATAATTATTTAGGTCTTGTTAACCATCCCGATGTGCGAAAAGTGGATGCAGAAGCTGCAGCAACGTATGGTATGGGAAATCCAATGGGAGCCCGTATGATGAGTGGCAATACCGCAAAGCATGAAGAACTCGAAAAGGTGATCAGCAAATTCGTGAACAGAGAAGACACCATGCTGCTAAATTTCGGTTACCAGGGAATTATGAGTTGTATTGATGCATTGGTAAACCGCAGGGACGTTATTGTGTATGATGCAGAAGCGCATGCCTGTATAGTGGATGGTGTACGTTTACACATGGGCCATCGTTATGCTTTCAAACATAATGATATTGATGACTGTGAAAAACAATTACAGCGTGCCACTGAACTGGCTGCCAAAAATGGTGGTGGTATTTTACTAATAACGGAAGGTGTTTTTGGTATGGATGGTGAGCAGGGAATTTTGAAAGAAATTGTTGCTCTAAAAAATAAATACGAATTCAGAATTCTGATAGATGATGCACACGGATTTGGTTATATGGGACCTACCGGTGCTGGTGCAGATGAAGCACAAAATTGTCAGGATGGTATCGATCTTTACTTCAGCACTTTTGTAAAAAGTATGGGTAGCATAGGTGCATTTATCAGCGGACCCAAAGCCGTATTAAAATATTTACGTTATAATACCCGCAGCCAGATTTTCGCAAAAAGTCTTCCTTTACTAATTGTAGAAGGAATGCTTAAAAGAATGGAAATGGTGATTCAAATGCCGGAACTCCGTGAGAAATTATGGCAAAATGTGGAGCGATTACAAAATGGCCTCAAGGAAAGAGGATTTGATATCGGGCACACAAATAGTCCGGTTACACCTGTATACATGAAAGGAGATGTTCCGGAAGCTACACAAATGGTAATGGATCTAAGGGAAAATTACCATATCTTCTGCAGCATAGTAGTCTATCCGGTAATTCCAAAAGGGGATATTATTTATCGTTTGATACCAACGGCTTCACATACCGATGAAGATATAGATCTTACATTGAAAGCCTTTGAAGAGACAAAGAAAAAATTAGACGCTGGAAAATATAAAGCGGCAGATATTCCCAATATGGCTGAAGCCATCTAAAAAATTAAACCGATATTATTTATCGGTTTTTTTATGTCAGAATGTGCGTCCGATTGAAAATCCGGCAAAAGGTAATGCTCCAATCGTTTCGTTGACAACCAATGATGCATTAATCCGTATCATCAAATTTTTCGATTGTTTTCTAAAACCTATCGAAGGAATATAATTCCAAAAACTTTTTTGCACATAAGGCTCTCTCGTTTCTACTATTGCATACATTTCTACGCGTGATCTGGTATAAGTTGCTCCAAAACCTGCATCCAAAAAATAATTTGACTTATTTATGCGTAACAAATAATTAATACCAACAGGCAAAGTAAGTACTGACGGATCAACTCCGTAAATTCCAACGCCTACCCTTGCCGCAAATTTAGGTGTATTCAATAATTGCCTTTCATAATTCACACTCGTGAACAATGCATTGCTTCCCAGTTCTGCAAATAGTGTATTTCGATGATAAGTTTGTGCATGTGATATCTGACTGGACAAAATGAAACAAAATAAAAATAATATCGATTTATTTCTCAGACTGTTCAATTCAATTCATTTAAGAGATGAGTAGTATTTAATTCCCGGGTATACATCCATAAACTTCCGTCTTCATTTTGTGGCCAATTTTCTTTGGGTTTGTCCCAGTATAGTTCAACTCCGTTTAAATCGGGATCATTTAAATACAATGCTTCCGAAACACCATGGTCTGCAAATCCCGTGAAAGGATAACCGGCATCTGAGATTCGTTTAAACAGTAAGGCCAGTTCTTTTCTTGTTGAAAATAAAATAGCGGTATGAAATAAACCTGCTGCATGAACCGGAGCGGGTTGTCCGTTTTTACTATACCATGTATTTAAACCAATGTGATGATGATAACCTCCTGCAGAGATGAATGCAGCGCTTTCACCGTACATGGTAGTTAGTTGAAAACCAAGGAGCCCGCAATAAAAGTCTAAACTTCTTTGCAGATCGGCAACTTTCAAATGTACATGACCGATTCTCGTTCCGGATGGTATAATAAATTTTTCCATGTGAGATACTTTTTTATTGGCGCATTATTAGTAGGATTCTCGTGATGAATATAACAGCAATTATCGGGATAACGGCAGGTGTATTAACGTGCACATCATTAATACCTCAGTTGATAAAGATTGTAAAAGAAAAAAAAGCTGATGATGTGTCGCCCTGGATGCTCATCATATTATTGTGTGGTGTAGGATTATGGTCATACTATGGAATTCGCATAAAAGATTGGCCCATCATTATTACCAATGCATTTTCTTTTATCTTGAACCTGATAGTTCTTTTCATGAAATTCAGGTATTCCAGGAAAAAGTGATCACCACTCTTTTTTCATCTTCCTTGCAAAATCTTCAAACGATCCCGACATATATTTTTTTTCTCCGAAAAATTTTAAAGGCGCTTCCATTTCTTTTGCTTTCAGGTATCCAGACCATGTAGATGGTCTCCCATCTAAACCTGTCAGAAAAACGGTAGTAGGATATTCTAACTGGCCACCGGATAAATAAAAAGCCAGTTCGTTTACCCTGTACTGTGGGTTGTAACCATATAATTTCTCATTAAAACTGATCACCTCTTTTGACTCCGCATCAAATTTAACCGCATAATAATGTTCGTTGATATAAGATGCCAGTTTTTCATTTTTATACGTTGTCCTGTCCATTTCCTTGCACCATCCACACCAACTGGTGTACAAATCCACCATAACAGGCCTCGGTTCTTTTGCGTAAGCAGTTTTCAACTCTTCAAAACTTATCCAATTAATTTTTTCCTTATCACGTTTGGAGAAAAATGAGAAAATAAAAACAAACAAAACTGCTATAAAAATGCCGATAACCTTTTTCATCTATGATTGTTTAGTAGCTTAGTAATACAAACTGAAATATAATGCAAAAAATTGTGGTAGCGGTTAGTGGTGCAAGCGGATCTGTTTATGCAGAACAATTATTAACAAAATTGATAGCTGCCAAAGATCAATATGATGAACTTTCACTGGTTATGACACATAACGCAAAAGATGTCTGGCAAACTGAATTAGACAACCGAAGTTTTGAAAATTTTGAAATCAAACGGTTTGAACAAACCGATTTTTATGCTCCTTTTGCTTCAGGATCCGGCAATTACTCCACCATGATCATCATTCCCTGCAGTATGGGTACATTAGGGCGAATTGCCAATGGTATATCCGGTGATCTTATCAGCAGGGCCGCAGATGTGATGCTTAAAGAAAGAAGAAAATTGATCTGCGTGGCCAGAGAAACTCCATACAGTCTTGTCCATCTCAAAAATATGGAAATGATCACTGCTGCCGGTGGTATAATTTGTCCGGCCACTCCTTCTTTTTACAGTCGTCCAACAACTATTGCAGAAGTTGCTGCAACCGTTGTTGACAGGGTACTTGATCTGGCAGGTATCAACATAAATACTTACAGATGGGGTACAAATAATTAGCGAAGGTCAACCACTTCTACTCCCGGAAATTTCTTCTGATCAAAAATGAAAAGAGCGTCGTTTATTTTCCCGTTGGTAACCATATTGTTTACACTGTATGTGTATTTATTACCGGTCTTTTCAAACACTTTTGTGGTAGTGATGGTGTTTGCACTTATGTATAACAACACCTTAAAGAAAGGTTTGGTTTTATCGATAGGTGTCAGTTCAACTTCCTGTAACTTTTTGCCATTAAGTACCACATTCCCATTCAATTTATATAGAAAATCCTTATCGTAGAAATTGGTAAATAATTTTTGTGGGGTGATCGAATTAGCGGTAGGGTCGATCTTATTTATAGTTACTTCATTAGATGATTTATCGTATGTCCATACATTACTGCCATCAGAGAATATATCCTGACCCGGAATGCTGATTCTATATTTTGTTCCTTTCATGTACACAGTACCTGTTTTATTTCCAATTTTTTTTCCGGTGGCATTTTCAATTTTAAGGCTGAATTTTGCCTGTACTGCTTTAAACGATTTAAACTTATTACTTACCGCATCTAACACTTTTTTAGCGGCCGGATCATTAACTCCCATTCCTTTAGGAGCCTGAGCTTGTATAGTAAACACAGAAAATAGGGTCAGCAGAACTATCAATAATTTATTCATTTGTAATTTTTTAAACGCGGGCAAAGATAAGTCATAGACCTACACCTTTTATGTTAGTTTAAGGTATGTAGCACAAGGAGATGTTAATGCTTCTGCAGAGTTTGCATTTAGTAAATGCAGGGTTAGTGCATACTATATTGATTTGCTTATTTTTGCGAACATGGCCAAAACAAGTGCTGATACTCCTTTAATGCAGCAACACAATACCATTAAGGCGAAATATCCAGATGCTATTTTACTTTTTCGGGTGGGGGATTTTTATGAAACATTCGGGCAAGACGCCATCATTGCATCCAAAGTTTTAGGTATTACACTTACCAGGCGGAACAATAATAATGCATCTTCACAGGAACTCGCAGGGTTTCCGCATCATTCCATTGACACATATTTACACAAACTGGTAAAGGCCGGTTACCGTGTTGCCATTTGTGATCAATTGGAAGATCCTAAAACTGTAAAAGGAATTGTAAAAAGAGGCGTAACAGAGCTTGTGACTCCTGGTGTTGCCACCAATGATAAATTACTGGAACATAACAGTAATAATTTTTTGGCTGCTTTACATTTTACTGATACGGTCATTGGCATAGCCTTTCTTGACATTTCAACAGGAGAATTTTTTATTGCAGAAGGAGATAAAGAATACACTGATAAATTATTACAAACCTTACAGCCTTCAGAAATAATTTTTCAGCGCAATAAACAAAAATATTTTAAAGAAACTTTCGGTAATCAGTTTTTTACTTACTCGCTTGACGAATGGATTTTTCAAAATTCTTATTCAACAGAAATACTGTTGAAACATTTTGGAACGCACAGTCTTAAAGGTTTTGGAATAGAGGCTTTAACGGAAGGCATCATAGCATCGGGTGCCATCCTGCATTATTTAAAAGATACAGAACACCCACACCTAAATCACATTACCTCCATACAAAGGATCAACCGGGATGAACATTTGTGGATGGACAGGTTTACTATCCGCAATCTGGAATTGATTGGCCATGGTGAAGAGCATACTTTATTTCGCACGATTAATCATACAGTATCGCCCATGGGTGCAAGGCTGTTGAAACGATGGATGCTGATGCCGTTGAATAATTTGTTGCAAATTGAAGAACGATTAAATGCAGTAGAATATTTAATCAAAGAAACAGATCTCCGCAATAAGATCATTCATCATATTAAAATGGCTGGCGACGTGGAACGTCTTGCCGCAAAAGTGCCTTTAAAAAAAATTAATCCACGGGAAGTTTTACAGATCGCTAAAGGACTTCAACAAACGGATGCCTTAAAACTTATTTGCAGCAAATCTGACAATGCTTATCTGAACCGGCTGGCTGATTCTCTGAATGCTTGTTCCTTAATGCTGGAGAAGATTTCAAAACTATTACAGGAAAATCCTCCCGTAAATACCAATAAAGGCGGATTGATTGCAGATGGTATACATACAGAGTTGGATGAATTAAGATTGATTTCCAGTGGTGGAAAAAATTATTTACTACAATTGCAGCAAAAAGAATCGGAATTAACTGGAATTTCTTCGCTGAAGATTGGTTATAACAATGTTTTTGGGTACTACCTGGAAGTGACGAATTTGCATAAATCAAAAGTGCCGGCCGACTGGATCAGAAAACAGACACTTACTTCTGCAGAAAGGTATATTACGCCGGAATTAAAAGAATATGAAGAAAAAATTTTAGGCGCAGAAGACAAAATAGTTCTGATAGAACAACAACTTTTTCAGGAATTATTAAATGAATTGCAGGATTACATTGCACCGATGCAAACCAACGGTCACGTAATGGCGATAATGGATTGTTTGTGTTGTTTTGCAGCCACTGCCCTTTCGCATAATTATAAAAAACCTGTTTTACATGAAGGGGATGAATTAATACTGGAAGCGAGCCGTCATCCGGTAATTGAAAGACATTTGCTAGTGGGAGAACAGTATATCAGCAATGATATTCAACTTGATAACCAGCAGCAGATTATAATTCTTACCGGGCCGAACATGAGTGGTAAAAGTGCAATTCTCCGGCAGACGGCTCTTATTACACTGATGGCTCACATGGGAAGTTTTGTACCTGCCATCTCAGCAAAAATTCCATTAACAGATAAGATTTTTACCCGCGTTGGCGCTTCGGATAATCTGAGTGGTGGTGAAAGTACATTTATGGTAGAGATGAATGAAACTGCCAGCATAATAAATAATTTAAGCAGCAAAAGCCTCATTATTTTGGATGAGATTGGACGAGGCACTTCAACTTATGATGGTATTTCTATTGCCTGGAGCATTGCCGAATTTTTACATGCTTCTCCGCATATGCCTAAAACATTATTTGCCACACATTATCACGAATTGAACGAACTTGAAAATAAATTCGATCGTATAAGAAATTATCATGTTACCAATAAAGAACAGGCCAATAAAATTATTTTCCTGCGCAAATTAGCACCGGGTGGTAGCAAACATAGTTTTGGAATTCACGTTGCAAGGATGGCCGGGATGCCGCCTTCACTGATTGACAGAGCCAATGAGATCTTATTACAACTGGAAGAAAAAAACGGACAGGCGGGAAATGCGGGAGAAAAGATCAGCACCTCCAAAGCAAAAGTGCAACTCAGTATTTTCGATGCGCACTCTGTTACATTTGAAAACATCAGAAATTTATTAAATGCGGTAGATATAAACCGCCTTACTCCTGTAGAAGCGCTACTCAAATTACAAGAGATTAAAAATACCATCAAATAGATGTTAAATAATTTTAACGCATGCAACAATTGGTTGCAGTTGAACCTCTAAGAAATATCTTTACTGACTTATGAGAGGTTTTTTTCTTTTTTTATGTTTAGCAGCTGGCTTATATGCTTCTTCTCAGACGTGTACCACATTAGGTCAAAATCCATCTACGGCATTTCCAGTTTGTGGAACAACTGTATTTACACAAAATCAGGTTCCTATATGCGGTGGTAACACAGTTCCGAGTCCTTGTACCAGAACTCTTACTGACAAAAATCCTTTTTGGTATCGATTTACCTGTTATACCAGCGGAACGCTGGGCTTTGAAATTACACCACTCATTTTAGCAGAAGATTACGACTGGCAGATTTTTGATATTACCGGAAGAAATGCCAATGAAGTTTTTACCAATAGTAATTTATTTGTAGCCTCTAACTGGTCGGCAGAATTTGGAATAACAGGGGCTTCATCTGCAGGAACCAGCCTGGTGTTATGTGATGGTCCCGGGGTTCCATTATTCAGCAGTATGCCGAATATTATTGCAGGACATACCTATCTTTTGCTCATTAGCCATTTTACGGATACGCAAAGTGGTTATAATCTGTCGTTCGGTGGCGGAACAGGAAGTATCACAGATCCTCTGGTTCCAAAATTATTATCGGCAGATGCAATATGCGACGGCACTAAAGTGAGAGTAGTATTTAATAAAAAAATGAAATGCAATTCTCTTTCTACAAATGGTTCTGAGTTTACGATTTCACCTGCAGTCTCCAATGTAATTTCAACGGTTGGCTATGGTTGCAGCTCGAGTTTTGATATGGATTCCGTGATATTAACGCTTAATAATCCATTACCGCCCGGAACATATACTATCAGTATCAAAAATGGCACAGACGGAAATACTATTTTTGATAACTGCGGATTGGCCATCGCTGAAAATGACCAGGTACAAGTAGAAATAATACCACTCGTTCCAACACCAATGGATAGTATAGGGCAGATACTTTGTGCGCCTGATAAGTTAACACTTGTGTTCAGAAAAAAAATACGCTGCAGTTCTGTGGCAGCCAATGGATCAGATTTTATTATTACCGGAACTAATCCCATAAGCATTACCAGTGCTTCCGGAAATTGTGATGCAGATGGATTAACAAGCAGCATTGATGTTAATTTTTCTCAGCCAATTCAAACATCAGGTAATTATTCAATTGTACTTCAGCAGGGATCAGATGGAAATACGATAATTGATGAATGCGGACAAATTACACCTGCAGGATCACGATTAAATTTCTCAACAAAAGATACGGTGAATGCTGATTTTACTTACAATATAAGATATGGTTGTATTACTGACACAGTTAACTATTTCCATAATGGTGCCAATGGCGTCAACACGTGGACGTGGTTATTTGACAGTGTAAGAATCAGTAATGTTCAAACCCCACAGATCTATTATGCGATTTTTGGTCCTAAAAGAACGGACCTTATAGTTTCTAATGGAGTTTGTGCAGATACTGCATCTGCAAATATTTTGTTAGACAATATTTTATCAGCTGATTTTATTTTCCCAGACGTGGTTTGTCCAAGAGAATCTGCCAATTTTCGGGATACAAGTATCGGCAATATTCAATCCTGGTTATGGGATTTTGGAAATGGCAATACCAGCAATGTTCAGATTCCACCTGCACAATTTTATGCGGAGCCATCTTCCAATATACAAATTCCGGTAAAACTTACCGTTACAAATAACTTTGGTTGCAGTTCAAGTAAAACAAATTTATTGTTGGTTGTAAATAATTGTTTTATTGCCGTACCCTCTGCATTCACTCCCAATGGAGATGGCCTTAATGATTTTTTATATCCATTGAATGCCTACAAATCGAGAGAACTAACTTTTAGTGTTTTCAACCGTTTTGGTCAGCGGATTTTTACAACATCTTCATGGTTAAATAAATGGAACGGCAGATTTGGAAACCGCGACGCTGACCCCGGTACCTATGTATGGTTTTTGAAATATACAGACAGGGACACGAATAAAAAATATTTTTTAAAAGGAACTACCATTTTGATCAGATGACAACCTCACAGGTTCCAACCTGTGAGGTTGTATAGTCATATGAACTACATTTGCGCAAATCCCCGGCGCATGGAACACAAACCCGTTTATTACAGTGAATATCTTCAACTAGATAAAATTCTCAATGCACAAAATCCGGTAAGTAATGAGCAGCCGCATATTAACGCACATGATGAAATGCTTTTTATAGTAATTCATCAGGCATATGAATTATGGTTCAAACAGATTTTATTTGAAGTACAATCTGTAATTGACATTATGGAAAAACCTGCTATCAATGATAATTCTGCTGATCTGCAATTGGTTGTACATCGTTTAAGAAGAGTGATCACAATCCTGAATGTATTAGTTCAGCAGATCGATATTATGGAATCGATGACGCCGATGGATTTTCTGGAGTTTCGTGATATGCTGCGTCCGGCATCCGGCTTTCAAAGTACCCAATTTAAAATACTGGAAGCCAAACTGGGTTTACAATTCGAGAACAGGCACGGACAGGAATATTATATTTCACAATTGAAACCGGATGACGTTGAAACTATCAAAAAAGCAGAAAGCGGTTCGGCGTTATTACCCTTATTAAATAAGTGGCTGGAAAGAATGCCATTTCTAAGTGAACCTGATTTCTGGGAAAAAACAAATTTAACAGATAAACATACATTTTGGGCAGCGTATGAAAATATTTATGCGGCAAGTTTAGGTGAGGGAGAAAAAAATAATCTGCAAAGTTTTAAGGAATTTTTCTTTGAAAACAGACCTGAAAAAACATTAAGTTCTGCAGCATCACGTTCTGCATTATTTATCATGCTTTACAGGGGATATCCAATGCTGGAATTGCCTTTTCAATTACTTGATTGCCTGCTGGAAATCGATAATGAATTAGGCAACTGGCGTTCGCGACACATGAATATGGTAAGAAGAATGATCGGTACAAGAACAGGAACAGGTGGAAGCACCGGAGCAGGATATCTTAAGGGTGCAATGGATAAACATTTTATATTTCGTGAACTGGCACAATTGAACAGTTTTCTGATTAACAGAAGTAAACTTCCCGTGTTACCGAAAAAGTTAGTGGAGAAACTGGGTTTTTAATTAAACAATTTCTTTCAACTTAGAAATTACCTGATCAACTTCAGATTTAGTATTGTGCTTACTGAAGCTAAATCTTACGGTAACCCTGTTTGGGTCGTTGTTAACAGCACGTATCACATGGCTTCCCTGTTCTGCACCTGATGTACAGGCGCTGCCACCACTGGCACAGATATTATTGATATCGAGGTTAAATAAGATCATTTCAGATTTTTCCGTTTTGGGAAATGAAGCGCTCAGCACCGTGTATAAACTTCTACCTAATACATCTCCGTTAAATCCAACACCCGGAATATGCAGTTTCAGTTGTTCGTGCATGTATAATTTCAACGTGCCGATATTGGCGCAATCATCTTCATAATTTTGTGCAGCCATTTCAAGTGCCTTCGCAAATCCGGCAATACCGTAAATATTTTCCGTGCCCGCACGCATATTTCTCTCCTGCGCACCACCATGCAACAATGGTTTTATCCGCACATTTTCATTAATGTAAAGAATGCCCACACCTTTAGGACCATGAAATTTATGCGCTGCACCTGTAATGAAATGTACCGGCGTATTACGAAGATCAAATGGAAAGTGACCTACCGTTTGTACTGTATCACTATGAAAAATAGCATTATACAATTTACAAAGGTTCCCAACAGCGTGAATGTCCAGTATGTTACCAATTTCGTTATTAGCATGCATCAGGGAAACAAGTGTTTTCTCGTCTGTGGATGCCAGTAATTTCTCCAGATCTTCGTGATCGATATGTCCGTTCGGCAATATTTTCACATAAGAGACTTTCACCAAATCCAGAAGATCCAGATGTTCAACGGTATGCGTTACTGCATGATGTTCTATGGAGGAGGTGATAATATGTTTGCACCCCAGGTCACGTACCGCAGCGGTGATAGCCGTATTATTACTTTCCGTTCCGCCACTTGTAAAAAATATTTCAGCCGGATGTGCATTTAAAATTTTAGCAACAATTTTTCTAGCCGTTTCAATGGCCATTCGTGTTTCTCTTCCATAAGAATAAATAGAAGAAGGATTACCAAATTTGCTGGTTAAAAATGGCATCATCGCTTCCAATACCTGTTCGTCCAGGGAAGTAGTTGCAGCATTATCAAAATAAATTCGATCCATGGTGGTGGTACTTTATCTTACAATGATTCTTTAATGTCTTTCATTAACCGCATTGCAATATTATCAGCAGTAGTGGCAAATGAACTTTCTGAATAAATACGAATGATGGGTTCTGTATTACTGCTGCGTAAATGAACCCAGTCGTTATCAAATTCTATTTTTAAACCATCTTCGGTATTTACCGGATGATTTTTATATTTCAAGCGAATTTTATCCAGTATAGCAGATACATTTACTTCTTTCTCCAGTTCCAGTTTATTTTTACTGATATAATAATCAGGATATTTTCCACGCAGTTGTTTGACACTTTTTTTACTGTTAGCCAATTGTGTGAGAAACAATGCTATGCCGATCAGGGCATCTCTACCATAATGCAGATCAGGAACAATGATACCACCATTTCCTTCACCACCTATCACTGCCTTCATCTCTTTCATCTTATTCACCACATTGACCTCCCCTACTGCACTGGCGTGATATTCTCCACCATGTTTAAGTGTAATATCTTTTAATGCCCGGGTACTTGAAAGATTACTTACCGTATTTCCTTTTTGTTTTTCCAGCATATAATCAGCAACCGCAACCAAAGTATATTCTTCACCAAACATAGATCCGTCTTCACATACAAAACACAAACGGTCTACATCAGGATCTACAGCAATTCCCAGCGTTGCTTTCGTACGGATCACTTCCTGACTTAACGCTTTGAGGTTCTCGGGCAAAGGTTCAGGATTGTGCGCAAATTTTCCATTCACTTCGCCATTTAGTACGATTACCTCTTCCACGCCTAATTGTTTTAACAACATCGGCACAGCAAATGAGCCTGTACTATTAATTGCATCCAGTACAATTTTAAAACCTGCGGCTGTAATAGCATTTTTATCAACCCATTTATAATTCACCACTTCATCAATATGATACTTAAGTAATGTATCATCTTTTGTTATAGTTCCGATCTGATCAACTGCAGCGTAACTTACTGAATCATTTTCGGCCAGATCCAGTACATTTTTACCTTCTGCTGCATTAATAAATTCTCCATTATGGTTCAGCAATTTGAGAGCATTCCATTCTTTCGGATTATGGCTGGCCGTAATAATTATTCCTCCCTGACAGTTTAATTTTTTTACTGCCATTTCAATAGTAGGCGTTGTACTTAATCCTCCATCAATCACATCAATTCCTAATCCTACCAAAGTTTGCATCACTAAATGCTGCACCATTTCACCACTTATCCTACCATCACGGCCTATCACAACTTTACATCTTGTCTGTGAAGGATGCTGCTGTGTTATCCATAATCCATAAGCAGCAGTAAATTTTACAATATCCTGAGGAGTGAGATTATCATTTGTTTTTCCGCCAATGGTGCCCCGGATGCCGGATATACTTTTTATCAATGCCATTATTTCCAATTTTCCAGCCGCAAATATAGCAAACACCTGCCACAAGCAGGAGTGAATATGCAAAGATCGTTGCCGTATGAGCCTCACATATTACATTTGCTCAATGGAACCCTGGTTTAAAAATTGGTTTAATTCACCTTATTATCATTTGTTGTATTTCAACAGGGATGAAGAAGAAGCTGCTGCATTCATCAATAAATTACTGCATCATTTACAGCCTAAAAAAGGTGCCTTTATGTTAGATGTGGCCTGTGGCAAAGGAAGGCATTCGTTACAATTGGCTTCTGCAGGTTATGATGTTACCGGAATAGATCTGAGTGAAGACAGTATACAGGAAGCTTTACAATTTGAACATGATCATCTGCATTTTTACAGGCATGATATGCGGCTTCCGTTTCGCATCAATTATTACGATTTCGTATTTAATTTTTTTACCAGCTTTGGATATTTCAATTCTGAAAGAGAGAATAACAATGCTATTCATACGATTGCTTCCGCACTTAAACCCAATGGCACTTTTGTAATGGATTATTTAAATGTTCATTTTTCGGAAGATCACTTAATCCATAAATCCGAGAAAGAAATAGAAGGTGTGAATTTTTATATTACCAAATGGTTTGATGAAACACATTTTTATAAAAAAATTCAGGTAGAAGATGAAGCGTTGAAAGAACCACTTATTTATACTGAGAAAGTAGAAAAATTTTCACTTGGTGATTTTACTGATATGTTCGCCTATCATGGCATGCAGCTAAAAGAAGTATATGGAGATTATAAGTTCAATGCTTACGATGTGAAAAAATCTTCCCGAATGATTATGATTGCAGAAAAAGTACGCTGATCATTTTCCTTTGTTATTAATCAACATCCATCGTGCAGTTTCATAATAGGCAGAAGTAAGTTCTGACATGGCAAGCTTAACGGAATCTTCCTGTTTTTTTGAAAGGCTGGGATTATTTGAATTTATTGAAACTAATTCCTGCTTTTTAATGCGAATATTTTTCCTGAAAAAATATTGGTCATTTACCACGCCTATCCAACCCGGTGCATGATAAATAATAAAAGCGGCATGTTCTTTTTCACGCTCATCCAGCAAGTCTCTTCCGAGCGTGGAATTGGTATAAGGTTGCTGTATCATACCTGCGATGGTAGGAAGAACATCGATCTGGGAAACGGTTTCGGAATGTTTACGTGGCGTTAATAAAGATGGTGCATAAAACAACAACGGTACATGTTCGTCACTCAATCTTTGAACTGTCCAGGCTGAAGGATACACAGCCGTGGCGTTCCCCTCCACACCATGATCGCCTACAAATACAAAAATAGTATTGTTGAAATATGATTCTTTTTTCGCTCTTTCAATAAATAAATTGATACTGTGATCCGCATAAGAAAATGCATTGAACTCCTCCAGTGATTCAAAGCCATATTTCTCCAGTTCTTCCTTAGAAATATTTCTTTTTTTGAAGGTGGTATCGTCCATAGGAATATTAAAGGGACGATGATTATCGGCAGTTTGAATGATGGCAAAAAAGGGTTTTTGTTGTTGTGCAAGACGTTCATTGGCTTCCATAAAAAGATCGCGGTCGCTGATGCCCCACACATTTAATTTGGGAGACTTGTACTTACCTTCCTCATAAATTTGCACACTGTCAATATTCCTGAAAAGGCCATTAAAATTATTGAACTGACTTCTGCCTCCTATGAAATAAAATTTATCATATCCTTCAAAATCATTGATGATGGTTCGCTGATTTACAGATTCTTCATTTCGTGTGGCAAATTTACTTAGTTGCACGTCTGGTATTCCCGTTAGAATGGCAAAAACACCCCGTGCTGTTCCAAAAGTTGGCGTGAAACATCTTTCGAAGAAAATCCCTTCCTCCGTCATTTTTTTAAAATGAGGTGTACTATTCAGCGGATTGCCGCTCATACTGCTTTTGTACATGCTGAAACTTTCGCAGATTACCAGTACAACATTCGGTTGACTTTCCAGTGCTTTGCTGCCCGGATGCATGATGCGGGTATAGGGATTTGAGCTGTTTCGAATTCCATCCAGTTGCAATAACTGAGCGATGCGGCCAAAATATTTTTCCGGTTTTGAATTATGATCGGCATCACGAAACCGAAGAGTTGTAAAAAAATTCTGAAGGGGATTTAAGGCGAGGTTGCTTTTGAATTCGTCGTTTAAATTAAATGCCCGAAAAAAGTTCAAAGGCCTTGCTGTTAAAAAACCATACATGAACCAACCCAATAATAATAAAGCTGCGAGGTGCCACCGCCTTCTGTAATCAAATTTATGCACGTTCATATTTCGGCCTTCTACGCCAACATGCGTTCTGCGAAACATCCATGTCATCATCAATACGGCGCCGAATAAACCGATAAGGATCCATATCACCGGATAACTTTGCCACACCATTTGTAAACTCTCCTGAGGGTCTTCCGCAAAGATGAGCGCATCTGCATTCAGTCGAGCATTGATGTAAGCGAACTGCCCGAAATCAGCGCCATAAAAAAACAATACTAATAAGGTGATGATGCCAAGATAAATTGTCCAGAAACGTTTTTGCCGAATGCTATAAAAAGGAGAAAATTTTGGATAGATGGAAAATATGGCGATGGGCATCAGGATAAAAGAAATCCAACGGAGATCATATTTTAATCCTAACCAGAAGGAAGGTAATAATTCCAGAATACCTGTACCTGTGGGTTTAAAACAAACAACCGTGGCGATGCGGAAAGCGGTGAAAATAAATAAATAGATAAAGAAAAGCTTTACCAGCCATTGTATGGTTTTGGGCACGCGCCATTTAATCAGCATTAATGAATTCTCCTTTAACAAGAGGGCAAATATAGCAAATTGGGAATTGGGATGCACCAACCTCAAAGGTTGGGACCTGTGAGGTTCCAACCTTTGAGGTTATGGCTGCTTTTTATTATGCAATAAAAGATATTTAGATGTTTCATACCATGCTTCTGTTAAGCTGCTCATTTTTGCTTTAGCCGAATCTGCGGCAATACCTACCGTAACAGTATCCCACGTAACAGAAACGAATTCTTTTTTATTGGTCCGGATATTTCTCGCATAATAAAAATTATTGCTTACCAGCCCTATGGTATGCATATCCGGATCGGCAATAAAAGCATATCGTTCTTTTTGGTTTGCAATGTCGAACAGATCTCTACCAAATGTATTGTTACGATAACGCTGCTTTAATAATCCCGCAACAGATGGCATAATATCCAGTTGTGAACAAACATTTCTGACAGAAACAGGCTGTAATATTGCAGGCGCATAGAACAATAGCGGTACATGCTCCGCCAGTATGCCCTGTTTTGTAAAAGCTGCAGGAAACATTTTACCGGCATCGCCTCTTAAACCATGATCTCCTACAAATACAAAAATAGTATTGTTGAAAAAACTTTGTTTTCGTGCAGCCTCCATAAATTTCTGAAAACAAAAATCCGTATACCGGAATGCATTCAACTGATCATTATCTTCAAAACCATATTTTTTTAAAGTGTCAGCGGAATAATTTACTTTTTTAAATTCTGCTTCATCTTCCTGTGGTATAGTATAAGGACGATGATTGTCGGCGGTTTGAATGATGGCAAAAAAAGGTTTTTGTTGTTGTGCTAATATTTTAGTGGATTCGAGGAACAGATTTTTATCGCTGATTCCCCAAACATCCACTTTACCCGCTTTGAAATTTTCTTCTTCATAAATTTTAAGACCGGAAATATTATTATTCAGCAAACCCCTGATATTCGCCCAGGTAGTGCTGCCTCCCAGGAAATAAAATTTATCATGAGCGTGCAGATCATTGATGATAGTATGCTGATCCACTGCTGCCGGATTTCTGCTAGCTGTTTTTGGACTTTCCACATCAGGAATACCTGTGATAGTTGCCCATATACCGCGGGCTGTACCAAATGCCGGTGTAAAACATCTTTCAAAAAAAACGCCCTGCTTACATAAATAATTGAAAAAAGGCGTTGGGTCTAGTTTATTGCCAAACATCGAACTTTTATAGGCACTGAAACTTTCGCAGATCACCAAAATTACATTCGGCTTCTTTAACAATGTATCAGTGAATGTTATTTTCCTCTCGAAATTGAGTTGAATACTGTCATTGTTATCAACTCCCAGATAATCTGCCATCAGTGCATAACCGGACCTTAATTTTTTAATATCGTAATTGGAATTTTTAAATTGTAAGGAACTAAAAAAACTTTGAAACGGATTTAATGCTGCCTGTGCTTTAAAATCATCTGCAAGGCTGAAAGCGTCGCTCCAGCGAAGTGGGTACTGATCTAATTTTCCAAATGAAAATATGGCAAACAACAGGACTATTCCTGTAAAATATAATCGTGGTTTCCGGGAATTCATCATTGAATGAACACTTATTTTCTGTCTCAAAAAACGATTATGCAGAAATAGAATCAGCCCTAACGTTAAGGTTATGCCGAAAGCCATTTTCAACACAGGATAGGTTTCCCAAACCATTTTAGATGAGATGGCACTGTCCTCCAGAAAATTAAGAACGGACGCATTCAACCGCTGCTGCAGATAATCGTAATGAAAAAAATCTACTGAATACATCATCAGAATGATAAAAAACAAAATGATTATGAATGCATTCCAAAAATATAATGCAGCTCTTTTCTTAAAAGGGTTTAATAAAGGAATAGTACTTAAAATCAGGATAAGTAAGCCAATTATAGAAATCAACCTGGCATCAAATCGCAATCCGAGTAAAAATGTTTTTCCGCTAAATGGTTTGTTAACCGGACGATAATGATAGTAAAACATCAATCTGTATACTGTCATCAATATCAGTAGAACCAACAGCATTTGTAAGATCCATTGCAGCCTTTTGGGAAATAAAGAGAAAAAACGCATATATATTTAAAGAGAATGCTAAGTTAGATTAATTATTTTTGAAGATTATCAGCGTATGCAACAACTGCTTCAATTAGACAGGCGAGCATTTTATTATATCAATTCCGCATGGCAGAATACTTTATTTGATTTCATCATGCCATTGATCAGGCATTCTAATTTTTCCGTGCCTTTATATATTTTTCTGCTGGTATATGGCGTACTTAATTTCAATAAAAAGTTTTGGATATGGGCTGCATCAGCGGGCCTGCTGGTAATACTTACCAATTATATCAGCAGTGATATAATTAAAGAGTTGTGGTTCCGTGTACGTCCTTGCAATGATAATACGTTACCGCATCCTGCCCGTTTATTGTTAAGTTATAAGCCACAGAGTTCAAGTTTTACCTCCTCTCATGCTACTAATCATTTTGCCATGGCTTTGTTTTTTTATATCACGCTGAAATCACATTTCAGAAAAAAAACAAACCTAATTTTACTTTGGGCGGCATTGATTGCTTACGCGCAGGTATATGTAGGCGTTCATTTTCCGTTGGATGTTATAAGTGGTGCATTTGTTGGTAGTATTTTCGGGTATCTTGCGGCATTAACTTTTAATAAATACTTTTCGCTGGTTTAAGTAAAAAAAATGGAGATATTTATTTTATCACTTCTGATTATTGTAAATGGGCTATTTGTAATGGTGGAAATAGCATTGGTGAGTGTGCGGAAATCCCGTCTTGAATCATTGAGCAACAAAGGAGATTCCAAAGCGGCAGCGGCATTAAATCTGGCAGAGAATCCTGAGAAATTTTTATCCACTGCACAAATTGGCATTACGCTCATTTCCATTTTAACAGGTGTGTATTCGGCAGATAAATTTGGTAAACATATTCAGCCTGTTCTGGAAAATATTGATTTTTTAAAAGAATATGCTGAAACTTTATCGACTGTACTCGTGGTAATTGTAGTCACCTTTTTATCTATCATTTTCGGAGAACTAATTCCTAAACGTATCGGAATGCTGAGAGCAGAAGTTATCTCAAGATATGCGGCCGGCCCCATCAATTTCTTATCGCTCATCACTTATCCGGTGATCTGGTTATTATCTGCCATCAGCAATAGTATTTTTCGTTTACTTAAAATAAAAACGAACAGCGACAATGCGGTAACGGAAGAAGAGATTAAAGCTATGATTACCGAAGGCAGTGACAGTGGTGCCATTGATGAAGGAGAAAAAGAAATCATCGAACGTGTTTTTCACTTAGGCGATAGAAACATCACCTCATTGATGACACATCGAACCGACATCATCTGGTTCGATTGCAAAGACACCATCAATACCATAAAAGGAAGAAGTGAGGCTATGGCATTCAGCACTTTTCCGGTTTGTGATGGTTCGGTAGATGATATAAAAGGCCTCATCTATGTAAAAGATTTGTTGCGTTATTCACCAGAAGTACAATTAGAAGAATTGGTAAAACCTGCATTGTTTGTTCCTGAAAATAATACGGCTTACCAATTACTGGAAAAATTCAAAGCCACTAAAATTCACTCCTGTTTTATTGTGAATGAATATGGAACGCTGGAGGGTATGATCACTTTAAATGATATCATGGAAGCAATCGTTGGTGATGTAGCACAGGACGGGCAGGAAGAATATGAAATTATTGAACGGGCGGACGGAACTTTTTTAGTAGAAGCACAGATTCATTTTTATGATTTTTTAAGTTATTTCCAAAAAGGTGACTGGCTGAAAGAAGGCGAACAGGATTTTGATACGCTTGCAGGTTTTGCATTGCACCAACTCGAACATATACCAGTTGCCGGAGAAATTTTTGAATGGAAAGATTTCACGTTTGAAATCATGGATATGGACGGGCAACGAATAGATAAAATATTGGTTACGATTTCTGAAGATCTTAAAAATGAACTCGAAGAACAGGAGAATAAATCGGAAAAAAATTAAAATTCAAAAACGGTTTTATCTTCAGGATTATTCAATTTTTTACTTTGCCTTTCACCATTTACCATCACATGAATGAGGCTGAGTTGTTCCGGTTTATAATCATATAAAATATCATTTCTTACCTCGATATTTTTAACAGAAGAAACATCATCAGCCTGTAAAAAACTCATGATGCCTTCTTCATTTTGTTCGTAACCTATCCATTTAAATTTGATTGGTTTTCCATTGACCTTTATCTGCAAATGCTTAACAAGGTATTCGAATACAAGCGGAGACATTTTATCATGCATGGAATTATCGAGTAGATCGATCTTTGTTTTGTGTAAGGATCTCAAAACTTTTTCAAAATCATCCGTAAATATCTTACAGCTTATTTCAAGAGATTTTTCTTTTGCATTATGTTCAATCTGTGTAACGCTAACGAAAATCGGATGTGCCGGTAAAAAATGTACATTCAACGCATACAACAATAACCACTTAAATAAGATAGATGCCATTTAGGTAAAAATTAATCCATCAGCTTTTCTTTGCTGATATTTGAAAGATAAAAATACCGGATTTCCGGTCGCGTTGTTTCAACATGAATGATTTTACATTTTATTTCTCTTTAGGTTGGACGCATATTCTGCATGCTGAAGGGCTGGATCATTTGTTATTTATTTTAGTGCTAACCTGTGCTTATGCACCGCACGAATGGAAAAAATTGCTGATACTGGTAACTGCTTTTACTATTGGCCATACGCTGACGCTTGCCTTAAGTACAACTGGTGTAATTCAATTAAGTACAGGGCTTGCAGAATTTCTAATCCCCTGCACCATCTTTTGCAGTAGCCTGATCAATCTTGTAAAAAAAGATCATCGCAAACATTACAGCCTTATATATATCACCACTTTTCTTTTCGGGCTCATCCATGGAATGGGTTTTGCAAATACCATTCGGTTCATGGTGGCAAGCAATCAATCCCTTTTTATTCCGTTGGCTGCCTTTAATCTGGGCCTGGAAGCTGGTCAGATTTTATTCGTGCTGGTAATATTGAGTTTAAGTATATTAATTAAAAAAATGCATCTTAATTTTCGTTGGTGGACCATTATCATATCTTCCATAACATTGCTTTTGGCAACCTGGATGGTTTATGACAGATGGCCAATGCTGCATAATAACCGCTAATTTTACAGACCTTAAAATTTTATGAAAAAAATTCTAATTATTGCCTGTCTACTTTTATCCATTTCGGCTTTTGCACAGGATATTAAAAATAATCCCGGTAGCAACCATGGTAATCGTTTTGAACAACTCGGAACCATACTGCCTTCACCAAACGAATACCGCACGGCCAGTGGTGCGCCCGGACCAAAATACTGGCAACAACGTTGTGATTATGATATTACCTGCGAATTGGATGAAGCTAACCGCCGTTTAAATGGAAAAGAAACCGTTACATACTGGAATAATTCACCGAATACCTTAACATTTATCTGGTTACAGCTTGACGAAAACCAGCATAGTTCAAAAAATAATTCCGGTTTCGATGGAAGTTCATCTCTTCCTAAAAGTGTAACTGAGCAAGATCTTGAAAGATTAGCTGGCAAAAAAGATCGTGAGTATGGTCACAATATTATGAAGGTGACTAATGCCTTAGGAACAAATTTAAAATATACCATTAACAGAACTATGATGCGCATTGAATTGCCGGCGGCTTTAAAACCCGGTCAACAGTTCGTCTTTAAAATTGAGTGGTGGTATAATATCATTGAGCGCACTAAATACGGCGGTCGTGGAGGTTATGAATATTTTCCGGGTGATGGAAATGATCTGTATACGATCACACAGTGGTTTCCCAGATTATGCGTTTACAGCGACTTTCAGGGATGGCAAAATCACCAGTTTTCAGGTAGTGGCGAGTTTGCACTTGTTTTTGGAAATTATAAAGTAGCCATGACAGTTCCGGCAGATCACATTGTTATGTCTACGGGTACTGCACAGAATTACCAGCAGGTATTATCACCTGCTCAATATGCCAGATGGCAGAGTGCCCAAAACAGTAAAGAACCTGTAGAGATCAGCACTTTGGCAGAAGCAACGGCGAGAGAAAAACAAAAATCAACACAAAAGAAAACCTGGATATTTAAAGCTGATATGGTTCGTGATTTCGCCTGGGGCAGCAGCCGTAAATTTATCTGGGATGCTATGCCAGCTTATGTTGAAGGAAAAAAAGTGATGTGTATGAGTGGCTATGCTAAAGAGGCATACAATTTATACCGTAGATATAGCACCAAAGCCGTTGCACATACTATAAAATCTTATTCAAAATTCACCATCCCTTATCCTTACCCTGTTGCACAAAGTTTAGAAGCAGCGAATGGAATGGAATACCCAATGATCTGCTTCAATTTTGGCAGAACAGAAAAAGACGGTACCTATAGCGAGGGAACCAAAAACGGCATGCTCGGCGTAATCATTCATGAAGTAGGGCATAACTTTTTTCCTATGATCATTAACAGCGATGAACGCCAGTGGACATGGATGGATGAAGGGTTGAATTCCTTTGTAGAATATCTTACTGAAGAATTGTGGGACAATAAATTTCCTGTTGGTAAAGGCCCGGCATATAAAATTGTTGACTACATGAAAATGCCGAAAGATCAGTTAGAACCGATTATGACCAACAGTGAAAATATTATTCAGTTCGGCCCAAATGCTTATGCAAAACCTGCAACAGGATTGAATATTTTGAGAGAAACCATTATGGGCCGTGAATTATTTGATTATGCATTTAAAGAATATGCCAGAAGATGGGCTTTCAAACACCCAACGCCTGCAGATCTTTTCAGAACAATGGAAGATGCCAGTGCTGAAGATCTGGATTGGTTTTGGAGAGGTTGGTTTTACGGAACCGAACCCTGTGATATATCACTGGATACTGTTAAATGGGCAGTATTAAGTAAAGAGATAATTGAAACTCGTACAACCACTAATACTATTAATCAACCGGTAGCAAAGCCCATTCAGAATAATTTTGATGACATTTCGAAGCAAAGAAACAGAGCAGACAAAAACATCATTTTTGAAACGGATGCAGATACTTCTTTACGGGATTTTTACTGGAGATATGACCGGGGACTTGTAAGAGTGGATAGTACACCGTTCATCATCAGTAATCCGCCAAACACCGACACTTTATCTCAGGCACAGAAAGAAGAATTAGCCGGCAACAAATATTTATATGAACTCAGTTTTGTTAATAAAGGAGGGTTGGTAATGCCCATTATCATTGAATGGACCTTTGAGGATGGCACTTCAGAACTTACGAGAATTTCTGCTCAGGTATGGCGGAAAAACGAAAACAGGGTGACAAAAGCTTTTGTAAAAACAAAAAAAGTAAAAAGTGTGCGATTAGATCCTATGCGGGAAACGGCGGATATTAATGAAAAAAATAATAGCTGGCCAATAGTTGAAGAACCTTCTACTTTTCAATTATTTAAAAATCGCAGCAATTCTGTTAGAGGTGGATCGGGCGGAAATGGCAATCCTATGCAAAAAGAAATTAAGCCATAATAATTATTAACTGAATATCAACGAGTTGGAGTTTTTGCTCCAACTTTTTTTTGTGATTCATTTGGAATTCTCAAATCATTATCTATTTTTGTTTTACGAACCAGCCACAACATCTCCTGGTCGCCCCTAAATCCAATCCCACCAATATCGCTATCTCTTAAAAAATACATCATTTGTATGTATATTTTTCAGTGAACCAGTCCAGAGCTCCTAATTATTTATCACTGAAACTTTTTGAGATGAAATCATTTTTACTTTCTGTTTGCCTGATGGCTATAGCCACAGTTGGTTCAGCCCAAAATTGCCCGATTATTACTACTTCAACTATAGTTCCTGTGGGAACGGATAGTTACATGTTTAGTATTACCTATACCGGTAGTGGCGCAAAACATATCAACGTATCTTTTTATTGTGGTACTCCGGTTCCGGCCAATTTAATTTCTACTTCCTGCATTTCAACCAACGGAAGCAGCTTTGCATCATTAATATTTAGTTGTTCGGGAACAAATCCTGTTGCAATTGTTACACCTGCAACAGGCAACTGTGGCGGTGGTACAACATGTCCTCCTTTCCAGGTTAATGTTGGAGGCGGTCCTTTACCATTGAGAATGACATCTTTCCTAATAAAGCGTAACAGCAGTTCTGTTGCACTAAACTGGAAAACAGAGAATGAAGAGAATGTAAAAGAATTCCGCATTGAACGTCAGGTTAACAACGGCTGGGCAACAGTAGCTACCATTCCTGCTAGTAATAAAGCTACCGGCGACAATTATAGCTTCAATGATAATAACAGTATCAAAACAACTTCTTTGTATCGTTTAAAGGTGATTGAAATGGATGGCCAATTTGCTTACAGTGCAATCCGTTCAGTTAAAGGTTTAGGTGCTACTTCTGATTTCATTGTATTCCCTAATCCTAGTACCGGAACAGCTAAGATCAATATCAGCGATATTTCTGAAAATATAGATCTGCAACTAGTTGATCAGATGGGACGTGTGGTAAAGATGATTGACATGAGTAACAGGAATTATGTAGAGATCAATAATTTACAGAAAGGTATGTATGTAATACGCCTGATCAACAAAACCAATGGTGAAGCTATCACCCGCAAATTATCAGTAGTATATTAAAATATTTGTCAGTACAGTTATAACCAACTGTACTGACATTACCTCTGTTCTATATCCTTTTTATTTTCTTCTGAAAGTACCTGAAGACCACTGTTTTAGTATTTGTTTTTACCTCTTTTAACTTTTTAAACACAAGAAAATGAAAAAAATTACACTCTTAGTGTGTGCCATAACTATGGGTACACTCACCTTCGCTCAAACAATTATTTGTCCTACCGCATTCAAACGCGATAATGGTAATGGAAGATGTCCTGATGGTCAATTAACATTCACATTTACTACTTGCCCTAATCCTGGATTAACGATCGACTCAATTTACAGAGGCGGTATTAAGCAAACCATCACAGTAGCACCACCAACATGCAGTAATGGCAAAGCCTCTTATTGCATTACTGGCGGAAACCTTGGACCTGCCGGTTCTTTACTGGTATATTTTTCACAGAATGGAGTTCCGGGTACAGGTTATGGTTGTTATGTTCCTGAAGGCGGACCATTGCCGGTATCTCTAACCAGTTTTTATGCAAAAAGAAATGGCAGTTCTGTTTCTTTAGTATGGAATACGGCTGCGGAGATTAATGCAAAAGAATTTATTTTACAAAGAAAAACTGATAATGTATTTGTAGATGTAGCTACCATTGCAGCCAGTAATAAGGCGGATGGCAATACTTATACTTATACAGATAATAATGCAACCAAAAAAATCACAGAATACCGTTTGAAAATGGTTGATGCGGATGGTAGTTTTAAAATGAGTGACATTAAAACCATTAAAGGAACTGCTGCTGCAAGTGATTTTATTATTTATCCTAACCCAAGCACTGGCAATGCAAAGATCTCTATCACGGATATTTCTGAACCAACAGATATTCAGTTGATCGATAACGCAGGTAGAATAATCAAAACTATTTCAATGTTATCAACTAATACAGTTGATCTGAATAATCTTCAGAAAGGTATGTACCTGATACGTATTGTAAATAAACAATCAGGTGAGTCAACCACTAAAAAATTGACTGTACTTAACTAATTCAAACAAACATCAACGGAAGAGCCGCCCATTTGGGTGGCTTTTTTTGTGTCGGGAGGCGGGATGTGGGAAACGGGATGCGGGTTGCGGGTTAAGAGATTACAGGATTCCAGATACAGGATGCGGCGAGAGGCGGGATGCGGGTGGCGGGATTCGGGTAATGGATACGGGATTCAGTTTGCAGAATGAGCACGTTAAATACGAGATAAAGGATGCGGGTTGCGAACTATTATATATATTGGATTGTGACAAATAAATATTCGAATTCATTTCGACACAATGTTGTGACCATTTAAAAAAATATTTTCGTTTGCCACCATGTTGTGACTATTTAAAAAATTAAAAAGGATTGTCACCAGCTCTGCATCCCATATCTCACAATCCCGCATCCCGCATCCCGTATCCCGCATCCCGCATCCCGCAACTCGCATTATTGCGCAAGTGAAATTCTTATCTGAACGCCTGCTCTCGTATTTGTTGTTGGTGCCGATGAAGATATATAAGGTTTTACTTTCCGCTGATCATAGAATAGTTTAATGTTCACCCGGTTGTTCAGGAAATAATCAACGGATGGGCTGAAACTTACTTCTCTACTTCCTCCTGTTGCGAAATTATTATCCTGATCAAGGCGACTATTTGCGTTTACATTATCGCGTAAACGGAAATCAAACCGGAAATTAATCTCATTAGACAGCTTTCCTGATCCGTCCGGATCTAAGAATTTAGGAAGTTTCAATCCTCCCAGCAATTTTAATCCACGTTTACGATAGCCTGCGCCAACTGTGTATTCTGTACTTCTTACCTCACTCAATTGGTAATCGTATAAACTCAAACTCAACTGACGTGATTTCGCGAATTCAAATTTAGCCTGCAATTGATTTGTAAACATCGCATCAAAGCCAATCAACGGTGAAAATTGTTCCTGTATGGTTACATTCGGCACGAGAAAATAAGGAATGAAATTTTTAGATACGGTATCATAAAATGACGGATATCCATACCGCGAAACATCCTGATACAATAATGCAGAGGTAAATCCATTCATACTCAAATTGGCAGTATAACCATGAGATACATTGAAGCTGCTGAAGATTTTAGCCAGTGTTCCAATTCTTGTTAAACCACTGTAATCCAATTTCCAGTTTGGTTTTGGAAGAATTGCTTTGAAAGGATTGGATTTTGTGTTCGCATTATTTTGTTTAATCAATGCAACATTTTTAGGATCCTGTCCAGTATAAGCAGCAATGAAAGACGGTATCAAAACATCCACTGCATATTTTCCATAACCATAATAATAGCCGTCTGCACCCACCTGACCATTACTGTAAGGATTTAGTCTACCTAAACGTTCAGACAATATGATCCTGTTATTTTGGAATGTTTTAAATGTTTCAGAAACACGGTTCGGATCAAATTTTCCAAACAACGTTTTGAAGGCGATATAACTCACATCAAACCCACCACCTGCATATGGACTGAGGTGCATAAATTTCCTGTCTGTTCCACCAGATGTATCAATAAACCTGAATGTTTCACTGTAATTTTTACTAAACGTTTTGCTTAAGTTGACCGTTATGGTAAGATCTCTCACGAGTTCCAGCTGTGCAGATAATGTAATACGCTGATCAAAATTCTGCTGGAATAAAGAGTTGAAATTAGTATCCCGTGTAATTACACCCTCATTTGCTTTCCGGTTCAGCCAGTTGGTATCCGGTTGCATTCCCATTATAAACGCTAGACCCGGTTGCATGCTTTTGAAATTTTGCCCTACATATTGAGTACTGTCAGTATAACCGGGTAACCGGGTATTGGCATTTTCTGATACAGAAAAATTAACCTGCTTCACACTCGTTAGTAGTTTACCGAATATTTTTTGCGGCATTCCAACGTATGGCATTGCTGTTTTATCAACAATCCTTCTTGTCTGAACAATTCGTTTACCGCTTTTTGTAGTTACTGAATCTTTTACTTTTGTGATTCTGTTCCGCCATTTCTCTTTATCTTCTTTATTGGAAGGCACATCTAACTGACGCAACCATTTAGATTTCTGGTATAAACGTGTAAAGTCGAGTTGTACCGTTGCTTCTTTTTGCTGACCATTCTCCAGGAAATTTCCTAATTCTACTGCAAGCCTGGATGCACCGATCCATCTGTACGTTGCCTGATATTTCAGATTCACGGTTGTCCATTCCAGCAAAGGCAATTTGGAAGTAGGCAAAGTATAACCAAAGTTGGCTGTCTGAAAGAATAAAGTATTTCTGCCACCTTTGAAAAGATTCCGCATCAACGTATCTTTCTTTTCTTTTGTATCTATCCTTCCTGCGGGTTCATCAATCCTTGAATTATTCGTGGCTGTATAATCAAAATTGAGGGATTTGGTAAAATTCCATCGCATGATATAGTCTCTCTGAAACACAAAATATTTGTCGTACGTTTCAGGAATCTGGTACTTAGACGTTCCGATACTTCGAGGACGTATCACACCAAACTGTCTGCTCAAATCAGCCCTGAAACTTAACTGCGATGGCACATAGTTGAAATTAAAATCTTTGATCAGATCGAACCAGTGCGTTTTATTTTTCTTTAATATATTCTTGAACGGCGTTAAGAATTTTGGTTGCGGTGAAAAGTTATAGCCCACTGCACCACGGTGACGAGTAACATCATTGTATTCAATTAACGGACTGTGACTTTCCGTTTTTATGTAGGAATAACTAACATCAATATTTTCTACATCGTAAATCTTTGGTGTTTTACCATTTGTTTTATTTTTTCTTACGTTGGTAAAATTTAATGTTTTTACGGAGACGAAATCAATTGAAGTTTCTTTTATCGAATCACGTGCCGACTTAGTAGGAGCTGTACGCAATTTTTCTTTCAAAGTGATATCCATATCATATGGATCATATTCCGGCTTACTTACGGTTTGAGAATAACTGGCATATACCGGTATGGACATACCTACTTTCTTTGGCAATAATTTACCTAGTTCAAGTGTTGTAGCTACATCAAATTGTAAGAAGTCATCTCTGTAACGTTCATTAATTCTTTGTTCGAGCGTACCAAATCCATTGGAATGCGTATTTGCGGAAATGGATAAGGTTCCCAAATCTGCCAGGTTTACATCCACTCTGCCCAATGCTGCCCAGCCACCCTTTTCATCTATAGATGAAAGTCGAAGTTCATTCACCCACATCTCACCACAGGCGGAAGGTGAATTTGTATTTTCAACACCTATCAGTATTCCTTTTATTTCAGCAAGATTTGGGCTTCCCATTACAGAATATTCATGACCGTTTGCTTGTATCTCTTTAAATAATTCTGTTACAGAAGAAGACGATAAATTCCTATCCTGCTTAATTTTTGTCAAACGGTTAAGGTCAACCTCCAGTGAATTAGCCGGATTCCACAAAGAATCATTGTAAGCATCTGTATCAGGATTTAATCCCAGGTTCAACGGAGTTAATTTCAACGGAACCCTGATCTCATAATAGTTATTTACAAAATCGTTACCGATACGAACAATTGCCGTTAAATCATTATCCTGAATAGTGTTCGGTGGCTTAACTGCATTTTCCGCATGGATATACATCGACAACGTGCGGAACTGCCGCAAATCACGATTTGCGAAGGTTTGAAAAACCCCTTTGGTATCTCTTTTTCCCAGATTGCAGAATTGTAAGGTCATGGCCTGTTCATTCTGTAAAAGGTTTACACCATTATTACTCTGCGTTTGAACCCGCTGAATTTCACGTGGTGTACGATACGGCAAGGGTGTTCTTTTATCATTCTCCTCTATATTAACTGCACCCACGTTAAGTATGGTTGTAGATGCAGGATTGAACATACCTGTTGTATCGATCTTGTATTGAAATTTACGCCACATATTGCGGGCGAGTTGTAATTCACCGAAACGTAACACCACTGTATCTTCAAAATCGGTCAGGAACATTCTGATAAAACGAATCGATTTGAAATCAGGAATGTTTCCGATCTTTTTATCGTAGCTGCTAATTGGTATTCTTAACTGATACCATGTTTCTTCACGGGATATACCATTGGCAGGATTTACGGTCACCACTTTTTTATCAACAATAAAATTAGATCCAATCGACATCACCGGATCAGCAGATGGTTTAATATCTACTACATATTGAAAATATTCTTCCGGTTCCTGCATAGAATTATCTCTGTTCAGATCTTCTGCATCCGGATATAGCGTAGCCGCTGACGTAAATGCGCCGCCGTTGTTAATGGGTGAATTTCCCTGAGGACTATTATAATTTTTATAGCGGGCAAGAATACCGTCCGTTGCAACAAATGAACCATCCCGGTAATGACGATAATTATCTGATGAAGGATCGTTGAGTGCCTGCTGATAGGCCAAAGATCCTGCACCAAAATTTGCCAGTAATTCATCCAGATAATCCTGTCTTCTTTTTCTAACTTCCGCTGTGTCGGTCAGACCATCCAGACCGATATCCTGATACTCCCTGTCTGCAGGATCATTACTGAAAGCATTCGTTACCTGAATGGGATTTTGCGGAACACGGCCCCAAACCGTTTCAACTACAGGAGAAGGAATGTTAGGTGTTGGTAAACCATTTTCATAAAATCTTCTGCCATCCTTCATAATGTCTTCAGAAATATTACCAAGGTTAAAATATAATTTACCGCCGTTGCTGTTAGGATTTACAATAAAAGGATCCTGCACCCAGGCTTCAATGAATTCAATGTTACCGGTTTCAAAATCAGTCTGATCAATGTTGCGCATTAAACCACCGAATTTTGTTTTCGGATTTTTGAAAGTTCCGTCAGGATTTAATTCTGCAATGGATGATTGGAAATTATACGGTCCTTTCTCTTTTGGATAATAGGCAAGGTCAAAAGTTACGAGTTGATTTTCACCAAATCCAGTAGTACGCTGTGGGAAAATTTCTTTCTGGTATACGATCCTTGTACGGGGATCACTTAACAGGTTTGCATCGGTTATCGGATTATTGCCGGTTCTGAATTGCTGTAATGCCTGTTCGATCTGATACCAGGCAACTTTTGCACGGTTCTTTCCATAATTAATATCGTTGGTAAGATCTGCTTCCGGAAATAACAATACATTGCTTTGTGGTTTTGTTGCACCAACGGGAACTGAAGCCAGCGTCCAGCTTATCGGCGGAAAGCGGAGATCTATACCTGATTTACTTCCTTCAAAATCATCTATGTAAATGATACCATTTTTACCACGCCCGATCTGTGGCGCATGACCCGGTTTCAATATAGCTCCTTCACCATACACATTAACACTGGAAGGTGCTGTCGTTGTATAAAAAGGAAGTTTATCTAATATTTTAGTAAGACGAGGAAGATCTCTTCTGTAATTCACATCTGCTCCATACATGGCATTTCTTATGGGATCTTCATTCAAATTTACTTTAGTAAAAAAAGGCCTTTCACTCAACCGGACCAATGATCCTCCGATTGACAATTGTTCTTTTACCGTATTCTTCACTTGATAGTCCAATCTCAGTCCCATGTAGGACCGCTGCTGTAAACCAAATGAAGCGTTATTCTCATAATTAACTTGTACCGGAACTCCTGCAGCCAATATAGCCTGATTAGTAATCCTTATAGTTCCCAGATCATAATTGATATCATAATCCACGCCTTCCTGTAATAACCTTCCACCTGCAGTAACTGTTACCGAACCTGGTGGAATATTAAACCCGATACTGATTTCGGAAGAGCCTGATGTTTTGGCCTGGCCTTTTAAAATAAACCGGTTTAAATTTGGAAATTGCTGGGCAACCGCTTTGATAGAATCGTATAAAGTATAAAAGACAGTATCCCTGATATTTGGAATTGATGCAGGGTTAGGGTTAACATATACTTGTTTTGCCAGATCCTCACCAAAAGGTTCCAGCACTGGAAACATGATTCGGCTGTATGGCGAAGAAACCGTAAATCCCTCCACATAATCAAAAACACCGTCGGGCTGAGGATCGAGCTGAGAATTAAGTCTGTCTAAATTCAATAATGAAATGATGGGAGCTCCCTGATTTTTATCACCAAAAGGAACATATCTCTTATTACCCAATCCAGGTTCAAGATATAAAACATCCAGTTTAAAATCCTGAGGGGTTAATACACCGTACCCGATCGTGTATACGTTCTTCATCATCAGGTCCCACAATGGCAAAGTGGGACGTTGTGATGTAGCTTTTAATAACTTCAGAAATAATATTTTTTGTGTGGCAGAACTGCTGTCCGGTGGAATATCCTGCGAAAACTCACCTACCTGAAAAGTTCTTCCATTGAAAGAATACTGATATGCTACTGCTAAAACTTCGTCAGGCAGTAAAGGCTGGTTGATACTAACGGTACCTAACTGGCGGTTGTAAGAAAATTGAGTGGAATCCAGTTTGCGTGCGAAAGTTTTTTCGAAATCCTGCACGGGACTTAACCCTAAATTTCTAAGGTTATTGAATACGGCTGCTGGGTTTCTGGCATCCGGAGTATTGATCACTTTACTGTATAAATCGTTGGAACCATTTGTAGGTGTTGGTAAGGCCGTTAAAACATTTACCAAAGGTGGCTGCAGATAAGGTTGTGTTTCGGCAAGGTCCGTTAAACCTACAATGTCACGCGTTTCGGTAGTTACGCCCATACGGTTTGTAACCCATACTTCCATTCTTAATATCTGCACCGGGCTGGTAATGGCTGGCAGATTGGACATGATTTTATTGAAATTATTGCGGAAGTATTGTCCAACCAGAAAATGACGATTTTCTTCATATTCATCCGCTCTGATTTCAAAAGGTTGTGATGCGGCGCCACCTTCCAGATTCATATTCTGGCGTTGCGATTTCTGATTGGCCAGTACGGTAGTTATAAATAATTTACCAAATTGCAATTGCGTTTTTAAACCGAACAATTGCTGAGCACCAGGAATGAGTGTTCCTCTGGATGGGAAATTTACATTTCCCGCTTCAAATCTTTTAATGATCTCGTCATCCTTTCCCGAATAATCCAGTTTAAGCTGATTATCCAGATCAAAATTGGCAAGCGTATTATAATTTATGGGAAACTTTAATTTATCACCAATACTTGCATTTACGTTCAACTGGGCGTTCATGTTGAAATCCAGTCCGCCATTTTTACGGGCACGCTCCGGAAGTGTTGGATTATCAATTTTTTGTCCCTGATAACCGGCGGTAATATCTACATTACCCTGAGGGCTGATGTCTATTTTACCATTTCCGAATAAACGGTTAAATAAATTATCGGTAAGCGCGAGTTTGGGTTTGATGAATTTATTACGGTTCAGTAAAGTAGTGGTGTTGCTGCGCTGACGGAAATAATCATTTTCAGATTCCTTATATCGCATTTGCCAGAATTCCTCAAAAGTATAGCTCACAGGAACGCGGTAATATGAGGTTCCGATTTTCTGGTAAACAATATATCTTCTGGAGATAGGATCGTATACCACCGAATCGCGAAGGTTGGCAGGATTATTAAAATCGTAAACGCTTCTGCCGGATGATAAATAATCGCCTCTGTAATCCTGAATAGGATAATGTAAGCGGTTAGTATCACCATCCGGAACTTGTGCCGATGCGTTCAACGGAGATACAGTAATAAAAAATATGATGCATATAATACCAGAAAACGGCAGTATTACAATAGGTCTTTTGAAAAGCGACATCAAAAATAATTAAAGTAGAATTTCTGTCAAATGGCTTTTAAAGCTTGTTTTATTAAATCTTCGAGGTTGGTGAAAGAATTATTATTACCCATTGTTTTTTTGATCGCCAATTCTGCCTGCATTCTGGCAATACCCAACGAGGTTAATGCTGTTAACGCATCTGCCGCCATTGTATTGCCATTCAGCACATTTTCAACACCGGAAATTGCCTGTTTACCCACTTTATCTCTCAATTCCAGTATCAGTCGCTCTGCTGATTTCTTGCCAATCCCTTTCACATTTTCCAAAACCTTTGTATTTCCCTGAGCGATGGCGTTTGCCACTTCTTCCGGTTTGAGTGATGACAACATCATGCGTGCTGTTGCTGCACCAACTCCTGAAACACTGATAAGATACTGAAATATCTCCTTTTCTCTGAGGCCGAAGAACCCAAAAAGCGTATTACTATCTTCTTTTACCTGAAAATGTATATATAGCTTCACTTTTTCAAGATGTTGTATCTCAGAATAAGTGTTTAAACTGATATAGACCTCATATCCCACTCCGTTCACATCCAGGTGAACCATGCCGGGGCTTTTGAAAGTCAGTTTTCCATCCAGATAAGCATACATAATAATAAATCGCTGACTACGAAAATAAGGATATTTTGCGTGGTATCGTTTTAAAAATGCAAAACGTTTTTCCTGTATTTTTGACGGCCTTTATATAAAGCTAAATCAAGATTTTTCCATGCATAAATTATCTGCAGCAATAACAGCGGTTGGAGGATATGTTCCGGAGTTTAAACTCACCAATAAGATTCTGGAAACCATGGTAGACACTACCGATGAGTGGATTAAAACCCGTACAGGAATTGAAGAAAGAAGGATTTTGAAAGGTGAAGGACTGGGCAGCAGTGATATGGCAGTGGAAGCCATTAAGGACCTATGCAAAAAAAGAGGACTGGATCCAAAAGAGATCGATTGTATTATATGTGCAACTGTTACACCTGACTTTACTTTTCCGGCAACTGCTAACATTATTTCTGATAAAATAGGCGCTATTAATGCATTTGGTTTTGATGTGGAAGCAGCCTGTTCCGGGTTTTTATATTCTGTTACAACAGGCGCTGCGCTGATTGAAAGTGGGCGTTACAAAAGAATAGTGGTGGTAGGTGTTGATAAAATGAGCAGTATTGTAGATTATAGCGACAGAGCCACTTGTATCATTTTTGGAGACGGAGCAGGGGCTCTGTTACTGGAAGCCAATGAAGAAGGCTATGGTGTACAGGATAGTATTCTCAGAAGTGATGGCAGTGGTCGTCAATATTTACATATGAAAGCTGGCGGATCTGTAAAACCTCCTACAGTTGATACTGTTTTGGCGAAAGAACATTTTGTATATCAGGAAGGACAAGCTGTTTTTAAATTTGCAGTGAAAGGCATGGCTGATGTGAGCTATGAACTGATGCAAAGAAATAACCTTACCGCTGATGATATTGCATGGTTGGTACCTCATCAGGCTAATCTCAGAATAATTGATGCTACCGCCAGCAGAATGGATCTTCCCAAAGAAAAAGTAATGGTAAATATTCAGAAATACGGCAATACTACGGGAGGAACCATACCGCTTTGCCTGTGGGATTGGGAAAGTAAACTTAAAAAAGGTGATAACCTCATTCTTGCTGCTTTTGGTGGAGGTTTTACCTGGGGCGCCACCTGGATCAAATGGGCCTATGGCAATTAATTAATAATGATCTGAGCTTAAGAACAAATGTGTCTCTTGCCTGTTTTCATAGGATAAGCTGACTATTTATTCTGTAATTTTGAATCAAATCTGATTATGCAAAAGCTCTTTTTGTTCGCGTGTATATTAATCTCCTCCATTGTTTCCAATGCACAATATTCACGTTACATCATAAGGTTTACTGATAAAGGTTCCACTCCATTCAGCATTGTAAATCCCTCCGCTTATCTTTCTGCTAAAGCTATAGAAAGAAGAATCAGGTATAATATTGCGATCGACAGTACTGATCTTCCTGTAACGCCACGATATATCGACAGTGTACGTCTCGCCGGAAATGTTACGATACTTAATATTTCAAAATGGTTAAATCAGATTGCGATCCGAACAACCGACGTAGCCGCATTGGCGAAAATCAGAAGTTTTCCTTTTGTGATCAGTGCTGATGAAATTGCCACACGTGAAATTGCTTCCGTTACTGTAAATAAATTTTTACTGGAAGAAAGTATGCAGAACAACCCAACTGATAACAGGGTTTTTAACACATCAGAAAATTTTTATAATTACGGCAGATCATTTGGTCAGATCAGAATTCATCAGACACAGTTTTTACATAATCATGGTTTCAGAGGAGAAGGAATGCTGATGACGGTGCTGGACGCAGGTTTTTTCAGGTACACCACCCTCCCAACTTTTGACAGTATCAGAAACAACGGTCAGATATTAGGAACCTGGGATTTTGTTGCCAATGAAGCAAGTGTGGATGAAGATAATTCTCATGGGATGCAATGCCTGAGCACCATTGCTGCCAATATACCCGGCGTATTTGTGGGATCAGCCCCTAAAACTTCATTTTATTTATACCGTACAGAAGAAGTTGCCACAGAATACCCGATTGAAGAACAAAATTGGGCTGCCGGAATGGAAAGGTCAGACAGTATCGGAGTTGACATCACTTCTACATCCCTGGGATATACCACCTTTGACAGAGCACAGTTTAACCATACTTACACAGATATGGACGGAAACACTACGATAGCAGCACGTGCTGCGGATTTTGCTGCAAAAAAAGGAATGATGGTAGTAGTGGCAGCAGGTAATGAAGGAAATTCTTCGTGGCGTTTTATCAGCACACCTGCCGATGCCGACAGCGCAGTAGCAGTAGGTGCAGTGGATACATTGGGAAATGTTGCTGGGTTCAGCGGATATGGCCCTTCCAGCGATGGTCAGATTAAACCCGAACTGGCTTCTGTAGGATTAAATTCAGTGGTGGCCAACACTTCCAGCGGTGCCCCAACTTACAGTAATGGAACTTCTTTTGCATGCCCCAATCTTGCCGGAGTAATTACCTGTTTATGGCAGGCATTTCCAGAGGTAAATAATGTAGGTATTATTAATGCGATGAAAGCTTCGGCTACAAAATTTAATAATCCGGATGCAAGAGTAGGATATGGAATACCTGACGCTAAAAAAAGTTTTGTACTGCTATTAAAACAATCTTATCAGCAATCCATTCAAAACAATAATTGCCGTAATGAAATTTCTTTTGCTGTAAAATTGGATGCTTCCATGCCGGTTACTATAGAAAGAAAATTACAAGGTGAAAATGATTATTCATTCTTAACTACATTGACCACCACCGGTAATTTTATAAAAAGAGATTTTAATTATACTGATAATGTATCCGGTTTTTCGGGCACGATACAATATCGCCTGAAAATGGATATTGCTGCTGATACAACTTTTTACCTGGATTCATTATCTGTTCTTTCACCTGACTGTTTACCATCGAATGACAGTATCAGCATTCGTCCAAACCCTGTAAAAGATATTTTAAAAGTTCAATTCACCAGAACCACGGATGTTAATTATACATTGATCCTGCACAACAGTGCAGGACAAAAAGTTTTCACCAGATCAGGCATTCAACGTGCAGGAGTTGGCGAAGTAAATGTTCCTATGAATGCGATGAGCCGCGGAATTTATTATCTGACCGTGATGTTAGACAATAAAAAAATATTTACAAAGAAGATTTTACGCGATTGATTTTTTGAAAACTGTAGAAAATAAGGTATCTGCTTTTTTATGGTATCCTGTATGGTACTGTCTGTAAATTTCATGGCCACCAAGTGAATTTATTAACTCAGCATTGACTTCATTTTCCTTCGTAAAAACAGAACAGGAGATATAACAATAATAACCGCCCGGTTTTAATGCTTCCCAGGATTTTTGCAGGATTTTTTTCTGAAGGGTTGCATACTTTTCTATGGAAGCAGCGGAGAAAAAGTAAAGCTGTTCCGGCGTTCTTGCCCATGTTCCGCTTCCGGTACAGGGCGCATCGCAGATTATCAGATCATATTGTTCTTCTGAAAAGAATTGGGTGGCATCCGCAACAAAAGCTTTATACAAAGGCACACGTGCTTCCTGCATTCTGTTTTTAAGGTTGATGATAATTTTTTCCCTCACATCTGATACAGATAAACGTAATTTTCCTTTGAAGCGATCATACGCCAGCAATGATTTACCACCACTCGCTGCACAGCAATCCCATACATCAATGGTATCAGAAAAAACGGCTGTATCCATTCCATCCAGCACCTGCTGAGAACAGATATCCTGCACTACCACATCCCGGTTTATTTTGAGAACATCATCCAGTTTTACAGAATGTGATAAACGAATGGAATCGGAACCTTCCCACGAATAAGGTATGGAAGCTTTTTCTAAGAGGAGTTCTACATTCTTTTTATTATTCCGAATACGTAAAAAGGTATCAGGCTGCTGCAGCAATGACTGATAAAAAGGTTCTCTGTCAATATGAGTAGAGAGTTCTTTTTCAAAAGGGAATATATCGGCAGTTGCTATTCCAATTGAAGCACATTTATCCTGCAAACCTGCGTTCATCAACTCAACGAATTCTGGATGCAAAACCGAAAGAAATGGATCAGGTGATGATTGTAATAAAAACCTGCTTCTGATGATCTTCTCTTCCGTATTCAAAGATGGGAAAGCATGAGCGCAACGAAAATATCCGTAACATAATTCTGCAATCAACTTACGGTCTTTGGAACCATATTTTTTATCTGCAGAAAAAAACTTTTTTAAAAACCCTGAGAAAGGTTCTGAGCCTTTGTATTTTTCAATAACTGCTTTTGCTGTTGCTGCATAAGAATGATAACGGCTCATATGCAATTATAATTCAAGCAACGCGTCCACCGGATCTTTTCCAAATAACAATAAGGCAGGATTTTCCAACAATTGTTTTACCATTACCAGAAAGCCTACAGATTCCCTTCCGTCAATAATGCGGTGATCGTAACTCAACGCGACATACATCATGGGGCGAATAACAATGGCCCCATTTACCACCATGGCCCTCTCCACTATGTTATGCATGCCTAAAATTGCACTTTGAGGGATATTAATAATTGGCGTGCTCATCATAGAACCAAATATGCCACCGTTGGTGATGGTAAAAGTTCCACCGGTCATTTCTTCTATTGTAAGTTTATTATTTTTTGCTTTAGTTGCCAGGTCCACCACAGCAGCTTCTACTTCCGCCATGCTTAAACTTTCTGCATTTCTGATCACCGGAACTACCAGACCTTTTGGCCCGCTCACAGCAATCGAAACATCGCAATAATCATGATACAGGATTTGCTCTCCGTCAATGTAAGCATTCACTGCAGGAAATTGCTGTAATGCAAAACAACAGGCTTTGGTGAAAAAACTCATGAAGCCCAGATTCACACCATGCTGTTCTTTAAATTTTTCTTTATATTTTTTTCTGATCTCCATGATAGCGCTCATATCTACTTCGTTAAAAGTAGTGAGCATGGCTGTCGTATTTTTTGCTTCTACTAAACGGCGACTGATCGTTTTACGCAGGTTGCTCATTTTTTCAGGGTGTTCTTCCCTGTTGAACATCGCCGCTTTATTAACTCTTCCGGGATTTTCCAAAGCCTGCATTACATCCTGCTTAAATATTCTTCCATTACTACCGGATGGCGTGATTTTTTTACTGTCAATTTTTTTATCGGCAATGATGGCTGCAGCAACAGGTGTAGCTTTTACTTCTGCAGTTGGTGCTGGTTCAGGAGAAGCAGGGGATTTTGGTTGTGATGGCTTGGTCTCCTCTGCAGGTTTTTCAGCGGGCGCCGGAGCTGGTGTAGCAACTTCTGGTTTTGCAGCATCCGTATCAATCGAGCAAACAATATCACCAATTGCCAGTGTATCGCCTTCTTTAGCTTTATGAGAAACAACTCCTGCCTGTTCTGCGTTAATTTCAAATGTAGCTTTTTCACTTTCCAGTTCAGCAATCACTTCATCTCTGTCTGCCCACTCTCCTTCTTTCTTCAACCATTTTACAAGAGATACTTCGCTGATGCTTTCGCCAATTGTAGGAACTTTAATATCAATAGCCATGGAAACTTTTTTCGTTGTGCAAAAATGCGTAAAAACAAGCAGGGTGCAAAAAAGCAGTTATAAAATAAATATACATCAGCTCTTTTGGTTTAGTTAAGTACATAAAAAAACCGGGCACTTTGTCCCGGCTATATAGTTCTATAATGTTTTGATTAACCCAGAAAACCACGAAGCATCTGGCATCCGGAAGCTGTTCTGAGTTTTTCGATAGCTTTATCTTTTATCTGGCGAACCCTTTCTCTTGTTAAACTATATCGTTCACCAATATCTTCCAGGCTCAACGGATGATCGATCCCAAGGCCAAAGAAATATTGTATAACTTCTTTCTGACGTTCAGTCAATAAACTTAAAGAGCGTTCTATTTCTGTTTGCAATGAGGCATCAATGGCCAGTGCCTTATCAGAACTTACGGCGTTATGATTTACGAGAACATCTATCAGCGTACTTTCTTCACCGTCTGCCAAAGGTTGATCTACACTAATATGACGGCCACCCACACCAATGGTAGCTGCAATCTCTTCTACCTCCATATTTAGATAAACGGCTAATTCTTCTGTGGTAGGTTCTCTTTCCAATTCCTGCTCCAGTAGTGAAAATGCACGGCTGATTCTATTGGTAAGTCCTACTTTATTTAAAGGCAACCTTACAATCCGGGATTGTTCCGCTAATGCCTGTAATATGCTTTGACGAATCCACCACACTGCATAGGAAATAAATTTAAATCCTTTTGTTTCATCAAAACGCTGCGCTGCTTTAATGAGGCCTACATTGCCTTCATTGATAAGATCCGGCAGTGTTAAACCCTGGTTTTGATATTGCTTGGCCACTGAAACTACAAACCGAAGATTTGCTTTAGTGAGTGTATCCAGTGCTTTCTGATCTCCGTTTCTGATCAGCACCGCAAGTTTTGCCTCTTCCTCCGGAGATATGAGATCTACTTTACCAATTTCCTGAAGATATTTTTCCAGACTCTGGCTTTCTCGATTGGTAATCGATTTTGAAATTTTTAATTGACGCATACTCATAAACCGGCATTTTTAGGGTTTGAAGGATTTGTAATCATCGGGTACATTCGATTGTTAAAACTTATAAACGCCTTTTTTTGTAAAATAATATGTGAGCAGAAAAAATAATTTGAGATTTTTTAGGTTTTACGCCAGAAAACAATCCTTGTATGGGCTTAAAAAAAGTTATTTATAAAATAAACAGGTAAATATTTTGTCACGTAAATTATTTTTCTATAATTGCAGCCCAAGGTTATTTATAAAAAACAGGAATGAGTAAGAAAGTATTATATACGTTGGAATATCCAGTTAGATGTTCACCGGGAATTTTATATGAATTTTTAAGTACACCCGCAGGATTGCAGGAATGGTTTGCTGATCTTGTTGACGAACGCGACGGCGTGTATAGTTTTTCATGGAATGGTACAGAAGAAAAAGCGGAATTGCTGGACAGTGAAGAAAATAAATTTATACGTTTCCGCTGGTTAGCCAATCATAAAGATGAATATTTTGAATTCTGCATTGACCGTTCAGAAGTTACCAATCAAACCATACTTACGGTTAAAGATTTTGCTGAGAAGAAAGATATAAAAGATCAGAGCCAGCTTTGGGAATACCAGGTTAAAGACCTGTTTCACCGCTTAGGCAGTTAATGTAATAATGAAGCTGTTTGCAGATACGTTTCATCCAGCAGATCGTTGATCTGTTCCCATTGATGTAGATGGAATTTTACGGCAAGTTTGATAAAGGACGCCTGCTGCACAAAATCCTGCCATTTATCTATTGAATGTAAAGCAACATAATTACTGCTGCTGAAATCATGCTGCCATTGATCGTTTTGTATACATACATAAAATGACGCTGGTAATTTCTGCTGTGCAACTTTTAACTTGCTTCTGCATGTATCCAGAAATGCACCGGATACATGCAGGGTTACACTAAAATAATTCCCCCATAAAAACATAGTTCGTACTGCAAAAATATCTTCCCCTTTAAATATTCTCGGGCAATCCAGTATTCTGTACGGCATCTGCAGATATTGTTCTCCTTTTGAAATTTTGGGAACAACAAGCTGAGCCTTTACAGATTCCGGAAGATTTTGAATTAAGATGGAATCAATTCTTGAAATGCAGTCATTTAAAATGCAATCCACTTTCTGCAACACAGCGATCTTCGTGTGAATTATTTCTTCACTCATCACCATTTGCATTTCCTTGGTTGAAAGGTTTACTTTTGTTGAAGGCATAACGAAAAGATACAACGATCAGGTTATTGCATTGTAAGTATGATAAAAAAGCTTGACAAATTAATTTTAAAATCATTCCTTGGGCCGTTCATTGCCACGTTTTTTATTGCATGTTTTGTACTCACCATGCAAATACTCTGGAAATATGTAGATGATCTGGTAGGTAAAGGGCTTGATTTTTTAACGATAGCCAAATTTTTATGGTATGCCAGTGCTTCTCTCCTCACGCTTGCCATGCCCATCGCCATCCTGATCTCCTCCATTATGACCTTTGGAAATTTAGGAGAAACGTTTGAGCTGGTTGCCATTAAGTCTGCCGGAATTTCTCTGTTGCGTTTCATGAGGCCGATCGCAGTTTTTTCTATCCTGCTTTGCTACATCACTTTCTTATTTGCCAACTATGTGATCCCATTTGCCAATTTAAAATTTATAACACTATACAATGATATTTTTTACAAAAGGCCGGCGTTCGATCTCAAAGAAGGTGTTTTCTTCACACACATTCCCGGGTATGCTATAAAAGTAGATAAGAAAGATGCAGATGGAAAAACAATCCGTAATGTGTTGATCTATGAGCAAAACAATCCTTTGCAGGATAATATGATCGTGGCAGAAAAAGGAATTATGAAAATTTCTGATGATAAAAATTTCCTGGAATTCAATCTGGAGAACGGATATCGATATCAGGAACAGGGACAAGCATTAGATACAACCAATGAATTCATCCGTTTAAAATTTTCTTCTTTTAAAAAATTATTTGATCTCAGTATTTTACAAAAACAAAATACATCCGACAGTGTTTTTAAAAATAATTACCGGATGTTAAGTGCCAGGCAATTATCAAAAGATATTGACTCTTTAAAAAAGGTGAATGACAGTATGCGAATCAAAAGAAAAAGTTTTATTGATACATACTTTCATTTTAAAAAACCTTCTGAAAGTCTTTGGGCCTCCATCAAAACAACTCAGGGTAAAAATACTGAATGGCTGCCCGATTCTTTAAAAATGGAAGTGAATGAACGTGCACTGGCGTATACAGGTGACCTTAAAAATTCACTTCAATATGGATGGGTTGAAATTGACAGTCGAAAAGCAGAAATTAAGTCGAACAGTATTGAATGGCATCGTAAATATTCTATCTCACTCATTTGTCTCATTTTATTTTTCATTGGTGCACCGCTAGGTTCCATTATTCGTAAAGGCGGATTAGGTATGCCATTAGTAGTTGCTATCATTATGTTTCTGGCATTTCATCTGTTGAATATGTTTGGAGAAAAATTTGTGAAGCAAGATTTACTGGATCCATTTATAGGAATGTGGCTGGCTGTTATTATTCTTACACCTGTTGCTATATTTTTCACTTACAAAGCCATGCAGGATTCTCAGTTATTCAACAAAGAATTATACAGCCGTCTTTTCCGGAAAATGGGCCTGACCAAAATATTTTCAAAAAATTAAAACATCTTTTATGCATCCTGAAAATAGTCGCAGAAAATTTTTAAAAACAACTTTAAAGGGTTCTGCTATCGTTGGCATTAGTACAGCCGGCATGAGTGAAATTTTATCATCCTGCAGTGGATCAAAAAAGAACAGTGCTGCAATCATTTTAAAAACAGGATTTTCACAACAGCCATTACCATATAGTTATGATGCACTGGAAAATATTATTGATGCAAAAACAATGGAGATCCATTATAGCAAACATGCTGCGGCTTATTCGAAAAACTTAATGGAAGCGGCACTCGCAGAAAATGTTTCTTCCAATGAACCACTAGAAAATGTTCTGGCCAACATTTCAAAATACAGTGCAAAAATGCGCAATAACGGAGGCGGACATTATAACCATGAAATGTTTTGGAAATGTATGCGCCCTTTGCAAACGAATAATATTCCAGTTGGAAAATCTGCAGAAGCGATCAATAAAGCCTTTGGTTCATTTGATGTATTTAAAAAAGAATTTGCGATGGCTGGCACTGCACGATTTGGAAGTGGCTGGGCCTGGTTGTATTTGGATAATGGCCTTTTAAAGATTGGCAGTACGCCTAATCAAGATAACCCGCTTATGAATGTGTCCGACATAAAAGGTTTCCCGGTTTTATGTCTCGACGTATGGGAACATGCTTATTATTTGAAATATCAGAACAAGCGTGCCGATTATATTCAGAACTGGTGGGAATTGGTAAACTGGGATTATGTGGAACAACGTTTTAAAGCAGCGGCATAGTTTCCTGCAAAATGACTTACACAACGATTTTATTTATAGAATACGCATTACATTCGCTCATCAATCAACATCAAATTAAATTTTATGCAGGCTTGGAAAGATTATCAGGAAACAGGTAAAGAAAGATTTCTGGAAGAATTATTAGAATTATTAAGGATTCCGAGTGTGAGTGCAAAAAGTGAACACAAGGATGATATGATGAAATGTGCGGAAGCTGTAAAAAAACGTTTACTGGAAGCCGGAGCAGATAAAGTTGAAATATATCCAACCGAAGGACATCCGCTTGTGTATGGCGAAAAAATAATTGATCCTGCCAAACCAACCGTTTTGGTGTATGGCCATTATGATGTGCAACCTGCAGAACCTTTGGAATTATGGAAGAGCGGACCGTTTGATCCTACGATCATTGATGGTAAAATATTTGCCCGTGGAAGCTGTGATGACAAAGGTCAATTCTATATGCATGTAAAAGCATTGGAAACACTTGTAAAAACAAATACACTAGTTAACAATATCAAATTCTGCATTGAAGGAGAAGAAGAAGTTGGTTCACCAAATCTGGGCAAATTTGTGAAAGAACATAAAGAACTTTTAAAAGCGGATTGTGTACTTATCAGTGACAGTGCCATGATCAGTTTAGACACACCGAGTATTGACATTGGTGTAAGAGGTTTGAGTTATATTGAAGTGGAAGTTACCGGGCCTAACCGCGATCTGCACAGTGGTGTGTATGGCGGTGCGGTAGCAAACCCGATTACTATTCTTGCTAAAATGATTGCTTCCCTTCATGATGAAAATAACCATATCACCATCCCTGGATTTTATGATGATGTGGTGGTAGCAACTGAAGAGGAAAGAAAATTAATGGCAAAAGCACCCTATGATGAAAATGAATTTAAAGCAGATTTGGGCGTAACAGAATTATGGGGTGAAAAGGGATTTACTACCAATGAAAGAACAGGTATTCGTCCTACAATTGAATTAAATGGTATATGGGGTGGATATATTGGTGAAGGGGCCAAAACAGTTTTACCATCGAAAGCTTTTGCTAAAATTTCAGCACGACTTGTACCCAATCAGCAGTCAGATAAAATGACGGAAATACTGATCAATCATCTGCAAAAAATTGCACCGCCTTATGTAACCGTAAAAGCCAGTTTACACCATGGTGGTGAACCATATATGACGCCAATAGACAGTATAGCATATAAGGCGGCATCAAAGGCAATGGAAACCACTTTTGGTAAATTGCCGATACCGGTGAGAGGTGGCGGAAGCATTCCGATCTGTGCTTTGTTTGAAAAAGAACTGGGCATCAAAATCGTATTTATGGGATTCGGTTTGGATAGTGATAATCTGCACAGTCCAAATGAAAAATTTAATATAGCTAATTACTATAAGGGTATTGAAACCATTCCATATTTCCATAAATATTTCAGTGAAATGATTCAAGCTTAAAAATCACTTTAAGATATAAAAAATCACTTCTTTGCGGAAGTGATTTTTTATGTGGTAGATTTTATTTTATTGTTTTAAAGGCAGAATAATACTGAATTCGGAACCTTTGCCTTCAACACTGCTGGCAGTAATAATACCTTTATGTTTTTCAACAATTTTTTTGGCTATAGCCAGACCAATTCCGGTTCCTTCAAATTTATCTTTTGAATGTAGACGTTCAAATAATGCAAATATATTACCGAGGTATTTTTGATTGAAACCAATTCCATTATCTGCTATTTGCAGCAGAACATAATTTCCATTTGTATCCTCAGGACTTTCAAAATATTTGTCTTTGATTCTTTTACAACTAATAGATATTTCGGGTGTTGTGTTTTCTTTGGAGAATTTGAGTGCATTACTTAATATATTTTGAAATACCTGGCGTATCTGGCCTTTGTTTACCTCCAGCACCGGAAGTTGTTCTGAGTGTATTTTCGCATTCTTATCCTTTATCATCAATTCAAAATCTTCTTTCAGTTCTTTAACGATATTATTTAGGTCTGTCCGTTCAAATTTAATTTGATTGGTGGAAAGTTTTGAATAGTTCAGAATATCTATGATCAAGGTTTTCATTCTGCCGGAAGATTCGATAATCTTATCCAGATATTTTTGAGACTGCTGATTAAATTCCGGATCTTTTTCTAACAATAAAGAAGAAAATATCTGAATTTTCCTAAGTGGTTCCTGCAGATCGTGTGAAGCAACGGATGCGAATTGTAGTAAATCCTGATTACTGGATTCCAAAGCTTTATTAATTGATTCAAGTTGTTGATAATTATTTTTTAGTTCTTCCTGTGTAGCTTTTTGTGATGTTAAATCAGTTATGATTACACTTAACGAATTCCCTTCGTCCAGTTGAAGCGTGGTAAGAGAAAGCTGAACACATTTTCTATGTATGCCATTAGATACATACAACTCCCCTTTACAATCTTCGTTCCAGCAACGATAAAAAAGATCATGATAAACGGGGAGACTTTCTTTAGCGATAAATTCGTAAAATGGCGATCCTATCACCTGTGACAAATCCAAATTCACAAATGTGGCAAACTGTGAGTTGGAATATAGAACGATTCCATCAGGATTTAACGTAACAGCTCCTTCATTCATTTTTTCTATAAAAACCCTGTATGTCTGATCGGCACTTTTTAATGTATATAATTGATGCCCGTCTTTATTATGTACAACTAATGCATCCACTTTACCTGTACGGATAGCGTCGATTGTATCATTAGCTTCAGAAAGCTGAAACCTCAAATTTTCCAACTCAACTTCCAGCTCTTCTACATTTTTATATGTTGTACTTGTGTTATTCATTTATTAATAACCCCAGCCCATGCAGAACTTTATTGGTATCAGACAGGTCACCGATCATTCTGCGTTCAGGTTCCGGATATTTTTTAATTAGCAATGGTAAAGCAACTATTTGTTCTTTTTCAGCAATTCCACTTTGTTGATAAACATCTACGATTTCCAGTGAATATTTACCCGGAATATGTTCTTCACATATTTGTTTGATGTTAGTTACAGCTCTTGTAGAATTAGGTGTAGCTCCTGTTATAAATAAACGAAGAACAAATTGAAAGCCATTTTTATCTTCCTCTGAATTTTTATTTTTTTTCATGCACATTAATTAACAGGCCGGATATTTAAACCTACCAAAACCTTTTCTTCATTTGACAGATCACCAATTATTTTTCTGATGGGTACCGGTACTTTTCTAACTAGTGTAGGCACTGCAAATATCTGATCTCCTTCAGCCAGTTTTGGATTTGCCAGCAAATCAACAACCTCAATTTTATATTGTCCTTTAAGATGTTCTTCACAATATTTTTTAAGATTACGCAAAGCAGTCAATGATTTAGGCGTATTGCCTGCAATGTATAATCTCAGCTCCCATTTAAACCGGGAAGGTTTTGTAATTATCGGAATTGATTTTACTGCAGGAATTTTTGCCGGAGCTTTACTTGCTTTTGCCATTTTTGATATTTTTTTGCTGCCTGTTTTCTGTTAATTGCAAACGATTTTTTAGAAGTATCTCTTTTTTTATGGCTTCTTCATCGTATGACTTGTTCAACTGATCACGCAACGATTCAAATTCTTCTTTTAGTGATTCTATTTTGCTTTCCAGCACTTTCTTTTTACGACCGATTTCAATATCTTTTTTACCGATAGCATGATTACGTAAAACCTCACCCGTTGATTCGGTAAGCTGTTGTGCTTGTCTTGCAGAACCGGTTAATACGCCGTTAGCACCCAGGTAAACATCTACAAGGTCAAGTCCATTATCATGAATTAAAAATTCACGAACCTGATTTGAATGTTTCATGCCTCTCGATTTCATTATATACAGTCCACGATTACGTTCTCCATTTGATTCGAGGTCTCTTACCAGTAGCCAGGTATCTACCAGTGAAGAAACTCCTTCATCTGTTTGTTCAGATACAACAGTATTGAGTGAAAGAGCCGTAAACATGACGGTTATTTGCTCCTCTTGTAAAAAATCAATAAGCCGGATAAGCATGGCTTTCACTTCTCCAATACTTCCAATGGTTACCAGATTGGTGATAGGATCCAGTATTACTGTTGAAGGCTTGAATTTTTTAATTTTCTTATGTATATCCACCAGATGCATTTCTAATCCATACAATGTTGGACGGGAAGAGTGCATTTCTAATAAACCGTTATCAACATGTTTTTTGAGATCCAAGCCGATCGATCGCATATTACGTAAGATTTGCGCCGGTGATTCTTCAAACGCAAAGTAGATACATCGCTCCTTTCTCAGGCAGGTATAATTTGCAAAAGAGGCTGCAATACTTGTTTTTCCGGTACCGGCTGTACCTGATATAAGAATGGAACTTCCCTTAAAATAGCCTTTACCGTCCATCATCTGATCTAACGCTGCGATTCCGGTTGAAACTCTTTTTGAAGAAACTTCATGTTGTAATAACAGAGAAGTTATAGGTAAAATAGATATGCCGTCTTCATCAATCAGAAAGGGATACTCGTTTGATCCATGAACGGTTCCACGATATTTTATAATTCGTAAAAAACGGGTGGAAATCTGATTGCTCAACCTGTTTTCTAATAATATCACACAATCGGAAACATATTCTTCCAGGCCCTGCCGGGTTAAAGTTCCTTCTCCTTTTTCGCCTGTAATGATGGCCGTTACGCCTTTTTCTTTCAGCCACGAAAATAACCTTCTGAGTTCTGAGCGCAGAATAGCCGTGTTATTTAAGCCTGAAAAAAGATTTTCAATAGTATCCAGTACTACTCTTTTCGCACCTATGGTGTCAATGGCATAACCGAGCCTGATAAATAATCCATCAAGATCATATTCTCCGGTCTCTTCTATCTCGGTTCTGTCGATATGTACATGATCGATTTTGATCAGCTTATCCTTTTGGAGTTTTTCAAGGTTAAAACCCAATGATGCAGAATTGAGGGTAAGTTCCTCTACTTTTTCTTCGAAAGCCATAAAAACGCCGGGCTCACCGAAATTAACCGCGCCTTTTACGAGAAATTCAAGAGACAATAATGTTTTTCCACAGCCTGCGGCACCACAGATTAATGTAGGCCGGTTTAGTGGTAAACCACCTTGTGTAATTTCATCAAGGCCACTGATACCCGTGGGAGTTTTAGGTAATGTTTTTAAGGGTATTTGTTTTTTTACAAAAGCCATAAAATTTTCGAATGGTTTGGGTTTTGAATAATGTCACTTTTATTGTTATCAAATCTTATTCATTATTTTTTTCTGAGCAAATTCTGCAGTATTGTGTAATTGAATACACAGGATCAGGGAAAAATCACCACTAGTTTTTATTTTTTTTCTTAGTATGGTTTTTTGCTGAATAGACGTGCCGCAGTGTTTACTTATTTCACAGAATCTCCTTGTTGATTTTTAATAGCAAAAAAGAGCAATTAAAGCCAACTATTGCTAGATTAATTTGGAAGTTTTTTATTATAACTTATATTCAATCTGCAATTTATAACCTGCTTTATGAGATTCAAACTTATTGCCGTAGTCTTTTTATTAGGATGTATGCTGCATGAAACGAGGGCACAACAGTATCCAAAAACACTTTTATGGCGAATTACGGGAAACAATATTAAAAAACCATCTTATCTCTTTGGCACTTTCCATTCTTCTGATAAAAGAGTGTATCATCTTGGTGATTCTGTTTATAGCGGGATTAGTGCATGCGACGGATTTGTAATGGAAATAGATCCGGGTGATTATTTAGACACGTTATTTAATTCACTGGACAAAGAAGGTCTTGATATTACATATCGAAATACAATAGAAAACAGCCTCGTGCGAAGAGACCCCGGAGAAGTTATTCTTTATTTGAAGCAATTTGATTCCATGTATAACCGGATGAGGCAATATTATGAGAGGTTAACAGATCGACAAATAGCGAGATTAGAAAAACTTTATTACCCGCGGCAAAAAAATAATATGAATACGATTTTAGATCTATTCTTATTTGACATAGCTAAAAAGCAGGGTAAAAAGTTGGGAGGGATTGAAGATATTGCTGGCAGGAGTCTGATAAAAGATGAATTCGGAAATGAAATTAATATGGATGATTATGTAAGGAGCCAGAAAAAATATATTGATGTAGAAGAATGGATGACATTAGTTTATTTAGCAGGTGACCTGGATAAAATAAATGAATTTTCCAGACTTAGTCAAACTAAGCAGCAATTGAGTTTGATGTTATATAACCGTAATAAAATAATGGCTATCAGAATGGATAGCCTTGTTCATATCAGAAGTACTTTTTGTGCTGTGGGTGCTGCACATTTACCTGGAGATTCTGGTGTAATAAATCTATTAAGAAATAGAGGCTATACCGTATCACCTGTCTTTTCTTCAAAAAAAATTGAGCCAGGGAAGATGCTGATTGAGAGGCAGTACCAAACACTGTTAAACATTGCAGATGCTGATTCAAATTATATTGTTCAACTTCCCGGGAAAACGACTGCTGTTACCCGCATTACAAATACACTTTTTCTTAAGACCTATAAAGAATTTGCTAACGAGATGATGTTGATGCATGGATTATATGAAGATGGAAACTTTACAAAAACTGCAGATCAGCAACTGGAAGAAATTAAAACATCATTTTCCCGTGACGATGTTAAACTTTTTAAGGTTTCAAAAATTGCAAGACAAAATCTTGATGGGTATGAAGTGAATTTTAAAAATGATGAAGGCTATATCCGGATGCATATATTTTGTAATAACGGAAAGACTTTCATGTTTGCTGCCGGCTCAAAGATAAAAGACAGTTTACAATCAACACGCAGTATAGGTTTTCTTAATAGCTACCAGGTGTTATTGGATACTAAAAAATCAGAGTCTGAAATGACGTTGTTTGTAAGCAAAGAGAAGGCTTTCAGCATTGCATTTCCAGAACATCCTAAAGAGGAAAACATTAAAGGTAATGTGACCTATACAAAAGAAGATGTAACACTTTTTAGCAGTTTTGATAATAAGAAAAAAATAAGCTATCTCGTAATGCTTAAGGAACCGTTTGAAGGATATTTTTCTACATTGGATTCGTCTGCCTTTGTTCAAACATTTTCGCAACTACAGGAAGGTCTTTTAGAAACTATTAGTGTGCAAGAAAACATTATGCTAGACGGACATCCTGCGCTTAAAGTAAAATTAGTAGGAGAATCAAATAATAAACGTCAACTTTTATATGCAGTGCTTGCGATGAGAGATAACAGGTTGTATAGTCTGACTGCAAGAGGCCTTGCTACTGCCGAAAATGAATCACAGTTCAATAGTTTTTTAAATTCTTTTAAGTTCCTGATTTATACAGAAACCAGATTTGAAGAGCGTATTGGCGGCACCTCTTTATTTGCTGCAAAATGTCCTTCACCTATTTCAATTTTGCCTATTAAAAACATTGAGAAAGTAAAAGATACTGGAAAGAGGCAACCTTTAAGAACTGACTATTATTCTTTTGATAAGAATAGGTCCATGACCTACAGTGTAACTGCAATTGGGATGGGGAATTATTACTGGACAGAAAACGAAAGTTCATTCTTAAAAGAAAATTCAGAAATTTATTTTAATGATTCACAGGCGATAAATTCTGTTTATAATTCTGATTCGCTGCTGTACAAAAGAAATACATTCAATGGAAAAATACCTTCTGTAGAATTTTTGCTTAAAAATATAATTACCCAATCATATTCCAGGCTTCGTGTGATGCACTATGCTGATTCGGTAATTGTTTTAAATATTATGGGCGCAAAGGATATGGTAACTGATGAAAAAGCTGATGTGTTTTTCAATAGTTTTCATTTCATCAATGAATCCTACACGACCAGCATTTTCAATTCCAAATCAGGCAGGCTTGTGAAGGATTTATTTTCTCAAAATAAGGTTGCAAGCACAGAAGCAGAAAATGCATTAAAGAGCGGGTTCAGGTTTCCACCAGCTGATACTGAAATTTTGCTAGGAGCTTTATTGAATACAACCTACAAGCCAAATGAAACTACCAGCCACGCCTTATTATTATCAGATGCAATTAGTTCAAGTTACAATCCTGATGTATTAGTATTTGCCAGAGCCAATTACAATGTATTAAAGAACAAAAGAGAAGACCTACGGATACTCATTTTAAATATGTTATCAGCTTCTGGTGATAAAGACGCCTATCAGTTACTTCAGTCCTATCTGGTAACTGATCCGCCTGCAAAGGCAAATTATGGAACAATGCTAAATAATTTCCAACGTTATCCGCAACTGGCGCTTTCAATTTTTCCGGCAGTAATGGTGAAAATTGCTGATGATGAAATGGCACCCGCAATATTAAGAATGGCAAATATGCTGATTGATAACAACAAAATAAACTTGCATGATCTCAGTGCGTATGAAACGCATATTTTCCGAGTTTCGAAAAGAATATTAAATAAGTGCCAGGAAAATTATCTGGATGTATCCGCTCAGGATGTAAATGTTGTTTTATCATTACTAACCCAAATTGATAAAAAGCAATCGAAGAATATTCTTAAAGACTTCTTGGATCTGAATTATCATCCAATAAATAAAACAATCATCTTAGAAATGCTCGAGCATAACAAAGAAGTGCCCGCGGGCATGATTAATGATTATTGCTCCACACCAAAATACCAAATTGAGTTATATGATGAGATGAGGAAAATTGGAAAACAATCTTCTTTTACCGGTACGTATGCCAGTCAGAAATCTTTTGCAGAAGCTTTTACCAAGGTATATATGGAAAATGAGATTCCTGAAAATGTAGAAAAGTACTATGATTTGTTTACCATAAAAGACACTGTAGTGAACAATGCTGTTAGCAGATATTATATTCATAGGGTTACATGCAGGTTCCGGTATGGAACAAAAATTTTTACTAGTATCATCGGGCCATTCTCTACAAATATTTCAAATATTTCAATAAAGGAAGGAAAAGAAACGTTTGTTTTATATAGAAAGGAACTGGAAAAAAAGGATGTAGATCTTTTATTTAATCAGTTTATTGCCCAAATTAAATAAAATCATTGCTAATCTTCAGATTTGATTGTTTTGCTCATTTCAGAAAATACACAATTGTGATCATCGCTTTGTATAGGAAGCTCGCTTTCAAAGCGAAAGGAGGAAATCGATGGAATGTGAATGCGAGTGGCTCATATAAATTCACCTGACTGATTTTACCTATATAATTTCTGTTAAACAAGCGCCAGAATAGAAAAAAATCTGAATGAAAATTCAAATCGGGTGTTGATCTGGTCTTAAATGTACTTTTTTCACTTTTTTTATTAACGGTCACTCCTTTGTTAACTATTGAGCTGAAACAAAAAAGCTCAAATCACTGATGTACAGGACCTGAGCTTTTGTATCGAGGAGCAGATTTGAACTGCCGACCTTCGGGTTATGAATCCGATGCTCTAACCAACTGAGCTACCTCGACGAGGGGTGCAAAAATAGCTATTAAGACTTTACCAAAAAAACATCTATAAAAAAACCTGCTTAAATAAGCAGGTTTTTATCAAAAAAGTATAAAAACTAAAGTGGACACACAACAAAACCATTATCCATTCTGCCATCAACATAATTCTCGTTGATTTTAGCGGCAGCATCATTAATTTGTTTAGGAGTGTATGTGTTATTACAACCGCCTAAAATTTTATTAGCCAGATCCAGGAAATTTCTAACAGTCATGTTTGCGAATGTTCCTGATCCTATTTTCATATCGCCCAATCTTACTGGTGCAAACCCAAAATTCGCATCTGCGTCATCAAAACCAACACTTAAAGAAAGTGCAGTAATATGACTGATCAGTACATTTTTATAAGCTGCAGGATTGCTGGGGTTCAATGCATTATCTGTTAATGCTTTTGCTGTTCCACCAGTTGGCAGTAAGTCAGTGATTGCCTGCGGATTTGTAAATACAATCGAATATCCTACAGGAGCACATCCAATAGTTAAACCCTGAGGAAATGCTGCATTGAAATTAGCATGAAGGTATGTTCCAGGATTGTTGCCATGAGGAACTGCACCCCATCCACCTGGTGTTTGCGTTCTTAATTGTCCGCACTCAGTTGGTGGCGGTGGAGGACATGCCTGTACACAATATTCCAGGTAAGATGACCATGCATAACTGTTAACGATATTAATTGGATTGATCCACATTCCAAAATCATTAGCGTTGCTGATACCATCTGTAACCAAAGCATGAACACTCAGGTTAATACAGCTTGTACTGATATTTGTTCTGGGAATGGTAACTGTATACGTAGATGCTAATGGAGATACATTTACCAGAATATCCGGATTTGTGATTCCAATCAGATTATCCCAGCTTGAGTTGATGTCAAATGTCAAATGGTTAATACTACCATATGCTATCCGTATGGTTTTGAGTTTATAGGCAGGATCTGCAGTTGAAACGGCTACATATACATTGGTTTCGTCATTAGTAATGGATACTTTTCCACCAATCAGTCCGTAATTCCACATATCAGCTTCTATTGCTGTGCCGCAAGCCCTGCCCTGCGCCATATAAGTTGAATTAATGGTTTCTGAGGTTTCTGGTGTGATTACATCTTTTTTACAAGATGAAAAGAGTGCTGTAGTAATTAAAAGCACGGAAAAATGATAATAAATCTTTCTCATTATATGTGGTTTAAGGTTTTAAGAACGAAATCAAAAGTCTATGCAGACTTATTCTTCAGAGGATATAATGAGATTTCCAGAGGATGGAGGAGAGAACAAACATAATATCCAGATTTTGTAAATGCAAGTGTTTTTAAAAAACTTTTTTTTGTGGAACTTCATTTATCTACAAATCGTTATTTTTGGCGAAATAATAAAAATGAAATTTTCAGTTGTAGTTCTGGCGCTTTCTTTATTCACTTTTACTGCCTGCAAAAAAGACAAAGTTGCGGCTGTACCAGCCCCATCTATGGAAAGCGGAATTTATTCCGGTAAATATGTTGCGCAGGATGGAACAGTAGACACCCGTTACCAATTTCGTCTGTTTATAAATCAAATAGATGATACTACGTATACAGTGCAGCAACTGGACGCAGGAAACCTTCCTTCTTTCAGAATGAATTTTGGAGCGGTGTTGGGAACAGGAACAACTACTAAAGTGAAATTCCGTATTCCGATTCAGGCTGTAGGGAGTTCTACAATTGTAGGTGATGCACGTGTGAGCAATGGATACGATGGATTGTATTATGCTTTCGATAAATCAATAACTTTCGGAATTGTATTCGATAACAACTCTTCAAAATATATCAGATTCACAGGTATTAAAGATTAGTATTTGTAAAAATTATTAAAACCGGGTCAATTGATCCGGTTTTTTTATGCGCTTTATTTTAATATAGATAAGTGCAACGGGTTGGCATAATATTTACAGTTAGTTATACATCCAATAATATACTATCTCTATCACTGGATAACATTCTACAATTGCCTTCCTTAAAAAAATTATCATGGAAAAAGAACCTGCAAAAAATGAGTCTGAGATTTCTGAAACGGAGAAGAGTTTAAAGAAAGACTCAACAGATAAAAACCCTGTTCAAAAAGGATATAATGAAAAAAATCCTACACAACCTCAGGGAGCATTTACCGCCGATTCAAATCCTGATGATAAAAAACCTACCTCATGAATAGAGACGGAAATCAAAAAAGCATCTGGCAAAATATAGAAACATTAGTTGAGGTAGAGACTAACAAAAAAGAATTTGATGTTGCTATAATCGGTGGAGGGATCACCGGAATAACTTGTGCTTATAATTTGCAGCAGTCCGGGTTACAATGTATTGTATTGGAAGCTGCCAACATTGCATTTGGTACAACGGGAGGAACCACTGCACACCTCAATAATTTTTTTGACACTCCTTATCATCAGGTAGTAAAAGATTTTGGAGAAAAGGATGCAAAGTTATTTGCCCAGTCAGGTATGGAAGCAATGGCATTCATTAAAAATGTTATTGCAAAACACGATATAGATTGTGATTATGCTGAAAGAACCGGATATGTATTTGCCACAGAAGCAAAACAACTGGAAGCGCTGCAACAAATGGTAGACTCATGCAACGATGTGGCATTGCCGATGCAATTTATAAACGACTCTCCTTTTGCTATACCTTACCTGAAAATTGCTTCTATTGATGCTCAGGCAGAATTTCATCCGGTAAAATATATTAAGGCACTTGCAAATGAATTTATCAAATCCGGAGGTGTTATTCAGCAAAATTGCAGGGTGAAAAATATAAGCGGTACAGATGCGCTGACAATTGAAACAGAGAATGGTAATTATGAAGCAAAATCTGCAGTTTATGCCACCCATATTCCTCCCGGTGTAAATGTTTTACATTTTGAATGTGCACCATACAGAAGCTATGCAATTGCCGTACAATTGAAAGATCTAAAATATCCTGAAGCGTTAGGTTATGATATGGAGGATCCTTATCATTATTTCAGATCCCACACGATAGATGGGAAAAAATATCTGATTGTTGGTGGCGAAGATCATAAAACCGGGCATGAAGAAAACACGCAACAATGTTTTAGAAAATTGGAAAGTTATACGAGAAAATTTTATGATGTAGCTTCAGTTGACTTTACATGGTCATCACAATATTATGTTCCTGCAGACGGACTTCCTTATATCGGGCACTTGCCCGGCAATCCTGATAATATATATTGTGCTACCGGTTATAATGGCAACGGGATGACCCTGGGTACGATAGCCGGAATTATTATAAGTGACCTGATAGTACATGGCGATAATAAATACAAAAAATTATTCAGCCCTTCCAGGATAAAACCAGTGGCAGCTTTTGAAAATATATTGAAAGAATCAGCAGATGTCATCAGTGATTTCATAGGTGATAAATTTTCTGTTGAAAAGATGGAGAGTTTTTCGGAATTAGCACCCCGTGAAGCCAAGGTTGTAAAGTATGATGGCAAAACTATAGCTGCTTATAAAGATGAACATCATCAATTGCATCTTGTGAATGCAGCCTGTACACACATTAAATGCAACGTAGCCTGGAATAATGCAGAGCAGTCATGGGATTGCCCCTGTCATGGCAGCAGATTTGATTTCAACGGCAACGTATTGACGGCTCCTGCAAGAAAAAATCTTGGGAAAATCGGTTAACTGATTCTTGGAGACCATGGAATTTCCGGAGCACGTAAAAGATGTGCAGCAAAACGCGAGAGTACAAATAAGTAATCACTTAATCTGTTGAGATATATTATAATTAAACTTTCAAGTGAAGCATCCGTTTCCTGTAACCGTACACAAATTCTTTCTGCACGACGACATACACAACGTGCGATGTGAATATGTGCAACCGTTGGATGTCCGCCTGGTAAAATAAATGATTTCATTGGTTCCAGATGAAGTTCCATCCTGTCAATTTCATCTTCCAGCAACTTCACATCTTCCGGATGGAGATCTGGAATTTTCATCAGTGAATCTTTTTCCGGATCACAGGCAAGCGCAGATCCGATAGTAAATAGCCGATCCTGAATTTCCCGAAGCATTTTTACAGCATCTTCATCCTGCAGCAATTCGGCAACTAATCCCGTGTAAGAATTCAGTTCATCAACTGTTCCATATGTTTCAATCCGTAAATCACTTTTTAAAACTTTTGTTCCTCCAATAAGACTTGTCTTTCCCTTATCGCCTGTTTTGGTATATATCTTAAAAGCCATAAATTAATTTTATTAAATCGTATTTGCAAGCATAGGATTTTTATTGATGGTATCTTTTTCGATGATTCCATCCTTCAATCGGATCACCCTGTGAGCAAATGCAGAGATATCTTCTTCATGTGTTACTAGAATTACTGTATTTCCATCGATATGCAAACCACTGAGAATATTCATAATCTCATGCGAAGTCACAGAATCAAGGTTGCCCGTTGGCTCATCAGCAAGTATAATGGAAGGATTGTTAATTAATGCTCTGGCGATAGCCACACGCTGGCATTGCCCTCCACTCAGTTCATTAGGTTTGTGATGCATCCGGTCTGACAATTTTACTTTTTCCAGAACCTGTTCTGCCCGTTCGATTCTTTCTTTTTTAGCCACCCCACCATATACTAATGGCAAAGCCACATTTTCAGCCGCCGTTAATCTGGGCAATAAATTAAATTGTTGAAAAACAAAACCAATTTCTTTATTACGAATTACTGCCAGATCATCATCAGGCATTCGGCTTACATCATTTCCATTCAAAATATATTTTCCGGAGGTGGGTGAATCCAGACAACCCAGAATATTCATTAATGTTGATTTTCCTGAGCCACTCGGTCCCATTAAAGCCACAAATTCATTTTCAATTATATTCAGCGTTATTCCTTTAAGAACCGGTAATTCATGTTTGCCGAGGTAATAACTTTTTCGGATATTTTCCAGATGCAGAATCGCATTCATAGATTATTTTTTTATCACTTTGGGCACTTTAAAAAACTGATCATCTTTTACAGGTGCATTCTGCAAAGCTTGTTCTTTGGTTACCGGCAAAAGCGTTGCATCTTCCCTGTAAATATTGGTGTTAGCATTAATATGCAACAAGGGTTCAACACCTGTAGTGTCCAACTTGTTTAGTTTATCTACAAATCCTATCATTTTTTGCAGATCTGCTTTAATAGATTCTTTTTCTGTCAGTGAAAAATGCAGTCTGGATAATACAGCCAGTTTTTCTACCAGTTCATTTGTGATGAGCATGCAACAAAAATACTGTTTTAGCATCACCGTTTTTGGTTTTTATATGGATGGCTGAAAACGGTAAAGTTCCATTTGTTATCTTCGCCAACGTTTCAATAATTGTATGCTTACAAACCAGCCTTTTCCATCGCAGATAGTTATGAGTGGGATCCGTCCAACCGGATTTTTACACTTAGGTAACTATTTTGGAGCGATGCGTAATTACGTAAAAATGCAGGACGAATTCACCTGTTATTTTATGGTGGCAGACTTACATTCACTTACTACGCATCCGGACACTAAAGAGCTGAAGGCTAATGTGCTTCGGGTTCTGGCTGAAAATATAGCCTGTGGCCTGGATCCTCAAAAAGCAACGTTATATTGTCAGAGTCATTTATATCAAACTTCAGAATTATACCTGTATTTGAATATGCTGGCGTATAAAGGTGAGCTGGAAAAGACAGTAACATTTAAAGAAAAAGTTCGGTTGAGCCCTGATAATGTGAATGCAGGATTATTAACTTATCCGGTATTACAGGCTGCTGATATTCTCATTCACAGAGCATCACATGTACCAGTTGGAAAAGATCAGGAACAGCATCTGGAAATGGCCAGAAATTTTGCAAATCGTTTTAATTTCCGGTATGGTTTAGTATTCCCTGAACCGCAGGCATTTAATTTTAATGCTGAACTGGTAAAAGTTCCTTCCCTGGATGGAATCGGGAAAATGAGTAAAAGTGAAAATCAGCTTGCAACTTTATACCTGTCGGATGATGATGAACTGATCAGGAAGAAGGTAATGAAGGCGAAAACCGACAATGGACCTGTTTCATCCAACAGTGAAAAGCCGGATTATATTCAAAATATTTTTCAGTTAATGTCACTTGTTTCTGCTAAGGAAACTATTGAAAAGTTTGAGCAGGATTTTAACAATTGTACTATTCGTTATGGAGATATGAAAAAGCAGTTGGCGGAGGATATGGTGACATTTATTAAGCCCATCCGGGATAAAGCAAACGGCATTTTGCAGGATGAGAATTACCTTAAGCAAGTAATGGAAAAAGGCGCAGAAGCCGCTAGCAAAAGTGCCGCTGAAACCATGCGTATTGTGAGGGAGGCTATGGGTTTGAAATATTATTAAATAAAAAATTAAATTTTCATACTTTCATCGCTGAACAAGCTGTATCTATTATAATTTAAAAAACTGGAAACTTTCCGCATGGCCAAGTCGAGAAAACCAAAACATATTGCAGTTGCCGGAAATATTGGTGCCGGTAAAACCACTCTAACGGAATTATTAAGCAAACATTATAAATGGATTCCTCAGTTTGAAGACGTTGATCACAATCCTTACCTCAATGATTTTTATGAGGATATGCCCAGGTGGAGCTTTAACCTGCAGATATATTTTTTAAACAGCCGCTTACGCCAGTTACTTGATATTCAAAGAGGCACAGAAACCATTATACAGGACAGAACGATTTATGAAGATGCAAATATTTTTGCGCCGAATCTGCATGATATGGGCCTGATGGGCAAAAGGGATTTTGATAATTATTATCTCTTTTTTGAAACATTGAAGACAATGGTGCAACCACCCGATCTTTTGATTTATCTGAAAGCATCCGTACCTACACTTGTTGGTCAGATTCAAAAACGCGGAAGAGAATATGAAGAAAATATAAGGCTCGACTACCTCAAAAAACTGAATGAATTATACAACAGCTGGATCGATACCTATAAAGAAGGAAAGTTATTGATCATTGATGCAGACACCAATAAATTTGCAGAAAATGAAGAACATCTTGGGCAGGTGATTTCGCGAATTGATTCGACTTTATTTGGCCTGTTTTAATCGATCAACTGATTTTTCATGGCGTAAAAAACAAGTCCAACTGAGTTTTTTACACCGAAACGTTCCATTAAACGATCTTTAATAGCTTCCACTGTACGGGCGCTGATATCCATTTTAGCAGCAATTTCACTGGCCGTAAATTCCATGCAAACTAATGTAAGTACTTCTTTTTCGCGATCGCTTAACACCACTTCTGAAGTAAGTGTGGGATTGAATTTTTGTTTACTATAATTCTTTTTGATCAATACTTTGTTTACAAAAGGATTGAGATAGAATCCTGTCCGCACCACATCCATAATTGCTCTTTTGATCTCAGCAGGATCGGTACTTTTTAATAAATAACCAGCCGCGCCGCAGTCCATGAGATGCCCTACAAAGCGTTCGTCCTCGTACATAGTGAGAATGATCACTCTGATGTTCGGATAATTTTTTGAAATGATTTTTGTGGCATCGATGCCGTCTTTGATCGGCATTTTAAGATCGCAAAGGATAACATCTGGTTCAAACTCTGGAATTTTTCCGATCAAGTCTTCCCCATTTTCTGCTTCCATTACAAACTTGATATTTGGGTAAGTACGCATGGAAAGTATCACACCTTTTCTGAAAAGTTTGTGATCATCCGCTATGGCAACTTTAATTTGATTGGAAAGCATACGTGTAAAAATAGCAAGACTTTCACAGAAAGGAAATAATTGTTGAGAAATGTTATGAATGGAAAGGAACTAAACGAGTGTTTGTTTTGGAATTTCTAGCGTCACTTTATAATAAGTCTGACTGGAATCAATCTCAAAATAAATTCGGCCATTCAAAACTTTGATGCGACTGGCAATGTTTTTTAATCCCAGGCCTTGTGAAACGTGATTAAGCTTATCAAATTCTGCCTGAACAATTCCTTTACCATCATGATGCAAGCGTAAATACATGTTGTTACCGTTTGCATTTTGAGTAAGATGGATAAAACCTGCGTTTGAGTGTTTAAGAATATTGTTTACCAGTTCCTGAATGATACGGAAAACCAGCAATTCTGCATCTACTTTTAAACGTTCGCGGTAATCGTGAAAGCGGGCACTGGCATTTAAAGATCCGCTGCCGCTGATTTTCTGAAAAAGATCTGAAGTGGCACTCTCAAGCCCAAAGTTTTTAAGGGTTGGAGGCATTAAACTGTGACTGATATTTCGAACCAGCAGAATGGCATCATCAATAATTTGTTTGGCACTTAAGATGGATTGTAACTGCTGGCTTTTTTCCTGATTCACAAGATTTTCATTCAGGTATAAACGGGCGGTTGCCAGTAAAGGACCAGCATCGTCGTGCAAATCTGCTGCAATTCTTTGTCTTTCTTCTTCCTGAAAACGAATAGAGGCATTCAAAAGGATTTGTTGTTTCTCACTTTCCAGTTTTTTCATTTCCAACTGGTAGCGAATCACTTTGCGTTGGTGAAAAATCACAAAAACAATAATTCCTATAGCCAGTATCAGCATAGCTAA
>JANOAO010000020.1:0-50675 GCA_031411115.1 Bacteroidota bacterium | reverse complement strand
TCCTCCTCTATTTTGGCAAGCAAAAAACATGAAGGGTTTTACAAAATAACCTGTTAGGTTTAAACCTATATATTTACCTTTCAAAAAAAAATTATGCTAAAAAATCGATTATTGTTGTCACTGACCCTATTTGCAGCACTAACTATTTTGTCTTGTAAAAAAGATAATAACACGAACAACTCCTGCGCAAATAATACAGGATGGCTGGTGAATGGACATCAGTTCGTTTATGAAAGCAGTTCATTATTCATACCTGCTGATAGCTTATATGTTTCCCTTGACGAAGTCAGCACAGGTGTATTCAAGTCAACTTCAATCTTAGATGATGGAACAGTCATACCAACCCAGATCAGTTATTTACAGCCATGCGACAATAACATATACTCGGCTGTTACACCAGATCTTAACAACAAACAGGAAACGTACAGAGTTGATGGAAATGTAGGTGACACCTGGACTACCACAAGTACTTCATCAGGAGGTAACACCATTACTACAGTTTCTACCATAACTGAAAAAAATGTATCTACCACAGTTCCTGCAGGAACATTTGTGTGCCTGAAAATTCGCCAGGTTTCTACCTCCAGTGCGGGAGGATCAACAACTTCAGATACCTATATAAATAATAATGCAGGACTCATATTACTTGATGGTTCCTCTATTCATTATGAATTGGTAAGAAAAAACTTTTAAAAAAGTAGTTTTAAAAAAATTGTTTCCGAAATCAGGTTGTGGCACTTTCTATTCAGAACATAGCCGGGTTTCGGAAATCAATTACAAAATTTAGTTACTGGCACATTACGATTTGCAATTAATATCTTCTCTACTTATTAATTCATAATCATCCATTTCATCCTGTGATCTGTGTTCCCTTCTTCGTTATTTAAATATGCACTACGCTTAAATCCTTGATCATCCATTTCATCCTGTATTCTGTGTTCCCTTCTTCGTTACTTAAATATGCACTACGCTAAATCCTTGATCATCCATTTCATCCTGTAATCTGTGTTACCTTCTTCGTTATTCATCCTACTGATTTGCGATTTAAATAGGCACTACTCTTACATCCTTGATCATCCATTTCATCCTCTAATCTGTGTTCCCTTCTTCATTATTCAACCTACTGATTTACGATTCAAATATGCAATATTCTTAAATCCTTGATCATCCATTTCATCCTGTAATCTGTGTTCCCTTCTTCAAGAAAATCAACGTCTAAACATCCTTCCGCCCTCTCCCATTTATTATTTGTTTTATACCACAGTAAAGCATAGTATTACATATTCCTCATCTAAATTTTATTGTTATGCAAAGAAAATTCCTTCTTTTTCAGTTGGTGTTATTGCTATTTATATGTGTACATGTTAATGCACAGGATCTTCGTTCCAGCGCATCAATTTCTGCGAAGCAGGCCCGCATTCTGGCAACAGAACAACTGCCTGCTGTTCTGCAATGGATGGAACCGGAAGACCTCTCCCTGTATGGATTTTCATCAACAGATGATTTCAGCAGGATCATAGTAGGTCGGCCCTTTTATCTTTCTTCAATGGAAGAAGTAAATTTAATGAAGCAGGAGAACAGAAGCAGCTTACAGATAAAATCAATGATACTGCCATTGATTTTAGATAATACAGTACGCTGTTTCATTTATGTATCGTACCAGGACGATCAATGGAAAGCTGTAGGGATCGGAAGCAGGCAATATGCTGTAAAAGGTGAAAGCATGTTTAATAAAATTGACAACACCGCTTCATTAATCATTGCGCTTCCGCAGATGAACGAAGAATTTATTGCAGACAATTCAACAGGAGTTACCCTGTACAAACCGATATTTCATTCCAACAAAGAATTGGTAAAAGAAGCTTTTTCCATGAATGAGCTAATAAGCTTGTCAGCAGACGCTGTGGAAAAGGTAAAATAACTACAACCGGATTGTTATAAACTAAAACTTTACAAAATGAAAAAACTTTTCTCATACAGCATACTTCTGCTTGTGATGCTTGTGTCACAGCAAAGAACATTTTCACAAACTACCGGCAACTATGTACCGGCATATATTCAGGAGCAATCCAACTGGTGCTGGGCAGCCTGTGGACAAATGCTCTACTGGGCTTATCACAGTGGCAGCATTGCACAATGCACCTATGTAGCTAAATCACGTGACCAGGAAAATGGCAGTTTGTTTGACTGCGGCAATTTATCAAGCAGTTCAAGTAGTCCATGCACCTATCCGGGAACTTTCAATAGTCCTCAGTCTTTGTATGGTTGTAACGGATCAAATGAAGCAGTGTTTGATGCTTATGGCATCAGTTCCACTGGTTACGACCATGCATTCAGTACCAGTGAATTGACTACCGCAATGTCTGCGAGAAAAATGTGTCTGGCACGCTGGGGATGGACCAGTGGTGGAGGGCATCTGGTGGTAGTTAACCGCTATAAAAGCGGAAACGTGTATTACAATAACCCGCTTTCCGGTGCTGTAATCTGGAGTTACAATACTTTTAAAACAGCAAATGGCCGCGGTACATGGACCAATACACTTCGTATGGATGGTGCGGCATTGTATGGTAGTATATTATCAAGAAATGCTATCTCAAAACAGGATGTTCCAGATGCTTCGCCTGAAATTGCTTTGTCTGAACAAAAGGCCGACGACAGAATGTCTCTGAATCTTTACCCGAATCCTACCGTTGACCAGGTAACTTTTTTATTGGGCAGAGAAAGAGCAGATGTGACAGAGTTGACCATCATCAATTCTTTTGGTTTGGTTGTTTATAAACAAAACCTTGGCAAAAAAATCAGCAATCTTAAGTTGAATGTAAGCGAATGGCCAGTTGGTGTATATATGGTAAGGCTGGGTAACACGGGCATAACAAAACAACTAATTGTTCAATAGACTTTTAATGAATTCTAAAAAGCACGGGAAGATCTCCCGTGTTTTTTTATGCTTACAAATGCACCTGAAATTAAATAATACAGATAACGCATTTCGCTATTTTAAAGGAAGCGCACATTTTCTCTCCTTTATTTAGTTGAATATATATGTGTACAAAAGTTTTTCTCTAAATAACTTTTTCAATGCAAATCATATTCATCCATTTCATCCTGTAATCTGTGTTCCCTTCTCCAATCCGTGTCCTCCGTGTTCCACTTGTCTCAAGTTCAAAAAAAATCCTCACCAATACAGTGAGGATTTTAATTCGCCGAAAATTTTTGAATCTTACAAAGCATTCTTACGCTCCGTAATTGCTGCAATGAAGTTATCGGTTTCTTCAATGCTTTTCTGAATACAGCCGATGTCATATTCCTTATCGATTGCTGCAACAACACCATAGTTGTTTTTGCGGTTTGTCAACAGGAACTTTCTGTAATCGGCCTTCCTCCACTTGGCAACGTTTTCTTCTTTTAATTTGCCATCAGGAAGTGAGGCGATGATCCCGTCCAGATAACTCAATTGCGCGTTAATCGCTTCAAGTTCTGCCTGGATCTCAACGGCTGTTTCTGTAGCAGTGGCACTTTGCCTTTCGAGAGATTCCTTGCGGAATTCAAGATTGTCTTTGTCCTTTGTTGCAATGGTGATTAACGCATCGCAATCTGCTTTTGTCTGAAGTAAATTTACTGAATACATAAAATGTGATTTTATTTTTCGAAGCAATATCGCTTCTTGTATATTAGATGAATACACATGAAATATTTCATATGGATGATTTTGCTTTAACAAATATTTTGAATTACAAATGAAGAATTGAAAATGCAGAATGTAAAATGTAAAATGTAAACAGGTTCAATTTAAATTTTGCTGTATCCTTTAAACACATTTGCACATGCTGCAAATTTGTACATTTATACAATTGCACATTCGCACATTTATACATTTATACATTTGCACATTCGCACATTTATACATTTGCACATTCGCACCTTTGCACATTTGCACATTCGCACCTTTGCACATTCGCACCTTTGCACATTTGAACATTTGCACATTCGCACATTTGCACATTCGCACCTTTGCACATTTAAACATTGGCACATTCGCACATTTAAACATTTGCACATTCGCGCATTCGCACATTTGTAATTATCTGATCTTATCGGGAGATGTCTTCAATAATTGTTGCAGTAGTGAAACTTCAAGTTTGAGTGATTGCAATTTTATTTTAAGTAATGCCTGTTGAACAGGATGGAATTTTTTAAACCTGTTATTTGTTTCCTGTAGTTGTTGATGGAGAAGCATGTGATTACCCTGCTTATGATTTTTACTCTTTTCAACATTGGCTAATATTTTATTGATAGCAGCGCATTGTAACAATTGTACCTGGAAAGCATTCTCCATTTCCAAAACTTTCTCTTCCATCAACGCAGCTTTGCGATTAGTAATATCAAGTTGCTGCTTCACTTCTCGCCGGAAAGCTGCCAATTCTTTGGCAGGAAGTGCAACATCTGCAGCTGCAGATCTCTTACTTGTATTTTTTTCATAAGTACTCGCCAGGATGTTTATTTTCTTCAATGCTTCAATAGGCAGGTCTCTTTTACCATTTTCAATCATAGCCAGGGTGCTGCGGCTCACGCCGAGGTAATCAGCCAATGTATACTGGCTAAGGTTGTATTTCTTCCTGATCTCTGTTACAGCGCTCATACAATAAAGATAGGAAATTTGTGACCGTTTTTTTTGTGACATTTTAAATGGTCACATGTTTCTTGGTCACAACTATACTATCAGCAAATTTTTACAGGATTAATTAATAATGAGTAATATGTGATTATTAAGCATGATTGTCGCAAAAAAAATTGAGGGGGTTATTTGGCAATTGGAAAGTTGTGTGCAATGGTTGTGAAACAGTAAGATTATGGAAAGGACCTATAAATATCTTTTCTGTGAACAAAACGTGCGATCTTAATTATATTAGCTTCTACAAAAAATCCTAAGCGATAATCTGCTAATCGAATTCTATAAGCAGATTTGTGTCCCTTTAGTTTTTTTATGTTTGCAATATTTTCTATTGTTTCGGTTTCTTCCAAGGATTCTAGAACTCTTATTAATCGAGATTTAATATTTTTATTTTGTAAGTTGTCAAGATCTTTTGAAAATGACTTAAGGTATTCAACTTTCATTAGGCCGAAAGTTTTTTCATTATTTCTGAACGAGAAACTTTTTTTGACTTATCTACCGATTTCAGAAGTTTTGACATACCAATATCTTCTAATTGTTCTTCAGTAACAGTAGAAGTGCCGACACCAAGTTTTTTTAATAAATCAGAAATGAATCGATATTCATTATTTGATTTTGGAGTTATGACTAGAGCTTTCATTTTGTGAATTTACAAAATCCATTTTCTGTAGCAAAATCAAATAATATTGACATTAGATTAGTGTTAACCTGCTGGTTCCACTGCCCATAACATGAGTGCTGCCGTAATGCAGGGCTTTTGTGCATATTTTCTCAGCTTTTTGCGCTATTTTTAACAGCGGTTTGCGCCATAAGGCCAGGCCAAATTTATGGCGCAGCCAGGCAGAAGTGCTACTATTTTCCTGCAATCGGCAGCACCGAACGTTGTACGCCATCTGAAACATAATATAGGTCGGTGAATATTAAAACTAATAATATGCGATTAATACTTTTTTTTACTTTTTTAATTTTCATCCAAGGTTGTGAGAAAACATCAACTTCTAACTGTTCCAATGTCCGTACTTTTCAGGTATATTCCAATAGTCCTGTATTAGTTGGGCAAACTATAGAGTTTGGTTTTCCAGAAGTAGGCGGATACAGAACTTATAGATGGATAGGTCCTAATTTTTATGATGATCAATATCCAAGTGATTCAATAGTTAATGCGGAATTTAAGAATGAAGGTTGGTATTACTTGAATTTAAATTCGTTAGATGGGGACTGTCAGCGAATTGATAGTGTGTACATAGATATACTATTTGAACAAGGTTCGCCAAGTTGTTCAACTACAAACAATACTGTGTCATACAATAATATGTCGACTGATATTTATACAAATGTGCAGAAACTAGTAGAGCCTATCTTTTCTCAAAAAGCTTTGAAATCAAGTTCTATTGGGACTGATTTGTCTATAATATTTCATACAAATTGGAGAAACAAGGAACCTGAAGATGGAATTTATTATACAACAAACAGCCCAGTTTTTGATCAAACTGATTTTAATTACAACAAGCTATTTGTAACCGTAACAAAGAGTAGTATATATTGGTCTAGTGTTGCTGATCAACGGGTTTTTGTTAGTCATATTGGCGGAAGGCTTCAAGTTCGCTATTGTGATTTGATCATGGGAGGAAATAATGGACAATCATACACGACGAGGGCTTCAGGGAATATAATTGAGCAATAATTTTGATTCCGGCGTACAACATGAGTGCTGCCAAATGCAGGGCTTTTCTGCAGATGGTCTGTACTTTTTGATCTATATTCAACAGCGGTTAGCGCCATAAGCAGGCAAAATTTATGGCGCAGCAAAGCAGTTGTAATTCTATTTTCGCAACCGCTTCAAGCCCGAACGTTAGCGGTCATGCTTCTCATTCAATTTGTAAGAAAAATATAAGCCAATGATAAAGTTGTTCTTCCTTCTACTGCTTTTCTTTAACGCATCCTTTGCGACAGCACAAAAAAGTACTGCTTGGTATAACCATACTTTATTGGATGTAAAGAATTTAGAAATTAGTGTAGATTTTTACACCAAAGTATTTCAGGCGGACACGATACAATATCCCTTTGCTCCCAGCCCTCAATACAATGTAAAATGGTTGAGATTTGGTGAGGGTATTGAACTCCATTTGTCACAGTGGGTCATCGACACCACTAAAATTATAGTTGACGTACCTTCAGGGCCAAAATATGTTGGTTTTGTACACTTCGGTTTTATGGTAATTTCTATGGATGCTTTTCTGAAGAGGCTTATGGAAGAGAGCAGCGATTACAAATCGGGCAAATACAAGCAACCGATTATTGAAAGAATGCCCTACGGTGCGAAAACTATCATGATAAAAGACCCTGATGGAAACGAAATACACGTTATAGAAGCAATGCCTGCAAACAATAGCACGAACCGCTAACAGGAGTGTTGCCGCAATTTGGTCAGGAGAGCAGGTACTTCAGCAATTATTTCTATATTGGACAGCGGTTAAGCCATTAGGCCACGCCAAATTCATGGCGAAACCAGGCAGAAGTACTACTATGTTCCTTGCCTCGGCAGCACCTTACGTTATTCTACAACCCTATTGAACACTTCACGTTAATAAACGCTAATACAATTAGCAATATCTCATTTTGATTCAAAGACAAATCCTTTTGCTATTTTTACCTCCTCACAAAAAAAGATGAAATCAAGTTTTTTAGTTCAAGGATTTGGAAATACTTCCCCTGACGCCACTGGTCCTCACCTTATAAATTTGTTACAAGATGCAAGATTCACCAATTTTACAGGTGTTGCAGCCTTTGCTACTGCAAGTGCCGTCCTTGGTATAGCACCACATATTCAAGCTGCGAAAGCTCATTTGCAGCAAATCAGTTTAATCGTTGGTATTGATCAGGAGGCTACTTCAAAAGAGGCTTTAAAAGCATTAATGACTTTGCAAGTATCTGTTCATATGTTCTATCAGAAAGAACAAATTATTTTTCATCCTAAATTTTTTTTATTTGAAGGCGCTAACTATAAAAAATTGATTATTGGATCTTCCAATCTTACTTCCAATGGTTTATTTGCAAATGTGGAGGCAGGAGTTATTTTAGAAACAGAAAATCAAGTTGATTTAACCATTATAGATGGTTTCAAGAATTATTTTTCTACTTTGTTTAATCTATCTGATCCAAACTTGTATCCTATTACTGACATCAATATTGATCATTTTGTAAACAAAGGCATTGTTCCAAATGAGTCTGTTTTTAGAGTCAGACATGGCAAAGCACCAATAACTACAAATATTAATGCTGGAGTACCAAATACATTAAATATACTGGCAAGGCAGACATCAGTTATACCTACTGGTTTTAAAGCTCAACGTGTACGTCGTGTTACAGGCACTCTTATAGTTCCAATTCAAGTTACTCAGCAGGTAACTATCCAGCCGAATAAATTAATATGGGAGAAAAGCAATTTGCCTCAATCAGACGCTCAACAGGTCGCTGCCCAAAGTGCAGTAACAGGAGTAATTAGATTATCAGTTGCAGGTTTTGAATTGGATGGGAACCCAATTGATAGAAATACTTATTTTAGAAATGATATATTTGGCGGGTTAAATTGGACAAACAAAGTACGACTCCTTAAACCGCCATTACAACAAGCAACGGGGCAATTTGATATAACGATTCTGGGCATAGGTTTAGGAATACACGACTTGCGCATTAGCCATGATTCTGCTAGAATTGCAGGTCAAGGTAATGTACCTACAACAATACATTGGGGCAGAAATAGTGCAGTTATAAATTACTTAAAGCAACATGATGTAACAGGCTCTACTTTCAAATTATTTAGCCCTTTACCTGGTTCACAAGTTTTCCGAATCATAATAACATAAGCAACGCGGTGTGTCTAACTTCCTAGTAAAATTCATATGAAAGCTAAACTTGACTAGTGAAAAAAATTCCTAAAATAATTAGTATTTTATTTTTATAATCCAAACCCTTTACTTATTTTTGGACTGAAGTAGTCCAAAATGAAATTAGAAAAAACTTTCGGGGATACAGTAAAAAAACTTCGTGAAGAGAAAAATCTTCCTTTGCGTGAAGTTGCAGAAGCATTGAACATTGACACTTCAATGTTAGGCAAAATTGAAAAAAATAGTCGCAAACCAACAAAGCAAATAATTGAAAAATTTGCAGCATTCTTTAAGGTTAGCGGTAAAGATTTGACGATTGCATTTCTTAGCGATGCAGTTGCTTATCAAGTAATGGAGGAAGAAGATTTTTCCAGCGAAGTGTTCAAAGTTGCAGAGGAAAAAGTAGAGTATTTGAAAACTAAAAAACCTCTTGACAAATGAAATTAATTACAGAAGCGTCAGCCGAAAAATTAAGAGGTGGTTTTTATACTCCAGAACCAATTGCAGAATTTGTTTTGCGTTGGGGAATTAATGGCAGCAAAGATTTTGATATACTTGAACCAAGTTGTGGAGACGGAGTTTTTTTGGAGCAACTTGAAAAACAAAAGCTGAAATACAAATCAATTACAGCAGTTGAACTTGACGAAGAAGAAGCAGCAAAAGCAGAGAAAATAAATTTGAAGAACAAGCAAATTATCAATGCTGATTTTCACACTTATTGCAACAATACTTTACAACGCTTTGACTTAATTGTAGGCAACCCACCTTACATACGCTACCAATTTTTTGACAGACAACAACAAGCAGAAGCAGGAGACATTTTTATAAAAGCAGGTCTAACTTATTCAAAACTAACAAATGCTTGGGTATCGTTTGTCGTTGGTTCTTCATTGCTCTTAAAAGATAAAGGTGGAAAAATTGGGTTTGTTTTACCAGCGGAGGTTCTACAAGTTTCTTATGCTTTACAATTAAGGAAGTTTCTTGCACATTTCTATAACAAAATCAATATCATTTCATTTGAAAAATTAGTGTTTCCTGATATTCAACAGGAAGTTGTATTACTGCTTTGCGAAAAAAATGAAACTAAAAAGCATAACATTGAACATATTGAATTAAGAGATGCAAGTGAATTGCAAAAGGTTGATGTTGCAATGTTAAAAAGCCCAAAAAAGAATATTGATTTTAAATCTAACAAATGGACTTTCTATTTTTTAGAGCAAGAAGAAATTGATTTTTTAGAAAACATTGCTAAGAAGCGTAACATACCAAAACTTGGAAATTTTGCAAATGTTGAAGTAGGAATAACAACAGGCTCAAATGATTTTTTCACAGTTCCATTGACAACAATTGAAGAGTACGATTTACAAGATTATGCAAGACCAATGGTTGGTAGAAGCGTTCAAGTAAACAGCGTAATTTTCACACAAAAAGATTGGGAGAATAATAAATATTCAAAGGCAAAAGCTCATCTTTTAGTTTTTCCTGAAAGCAAAAAACTAAACAAAAAAAACAGTGCAGTAAAATATATTGCACACGGAGAAAGTCTAGGAATTCATAAAGGTTACAAGACAGGAATTCGCAATGATTGGTTTGTAGTTCCTTCACTTAAAATTTCTGATGCCTTATTTATTCGACGAAACAATCTTTATCCAAGACTAATAATTAATGAAGCAGAGGCTTACACAACAGACACAATGCACCGTGTTTTTGTAAAGCCTGAAACTGACATCAAAGCCTTAACAGCAAGCTATTACAATTCACTTTCACTTGCATTTACAGAAGTTTCAGGACGAAGCCACGGAGGTGGCGTTTTAGAATTAATGCCAAACGAAGCTGAAAGGGTTTTGCTTCCTTATCACAAGGACAACGCTTTATTACTTCCTGAAATTGACAAACTAGTTCGAGACAAAACAAACATTGAAGAGGTTTTAAAAATCACTAACCAAATAATTTTAAAAGAGCATTTCGGTTTGACACAGAAAGAAATTAAGTTAGCCCATAGCATTTGGAAAAAACTATCTTCCAGACGACTAAATAGAGGCAAGTAGTTTAACAAATAGACACATTACGACAGCTCACGAAAAAGGGTATGCAGCTAACATGGGCTTTGCCAAAATGGGGACGGACGGAAGCCGTGTTTCAACTTTTTGATTTTCAATTTGGCTTCATATCCAGCTTGATGTTATTAATTTAGCTATGTGCAAATCATCAACTTCTATTTATAAATTTAGCTTCAGTTAGCCGGGTGGACGGAATTCTATTTCCCCCACTTCCGCAAGCACCGAACGTTAGCAGTAATTCCCTCGATCCGGCGCCCCGAAACAAAATTCGATGGTAAACGGCGCCTTGATTCACGGTAGTTGAGATACTGCATTTCCGTTTTCATCCAGCGTTACTGTTCATGTGTAATTTGATGCGCCGGTATTAACTGTCCTGCTCCGCTACCACCGTTCGTTATAATCAGAACGATTGTAAAAATCTTTCTGTTCTTCAAAACGCTCAATGAGTGAGGCAATTTTAGTGTAAGCTGCTTCTATTGAAATCATATTTCAGTGCACTAATTATTTTTGGTAAAAGGGAACGTTTTTAAATATTTTATCCGGTTCAATAAAACACTGGTGAACGAATGGGATGGATGTTATTATATCTCATAAAAAAAGCCCGGCTTAACACCAGGCTTTGAAAACTAAAATCTGTATTTTATAATTTTTCAAATCTCAGAATAACAGGAGATACATTCCTCGCACTTAACGAAACAATTTTCACAAAATAAATTCCTGCCGGCAAACCTGCCGTATTGATCGCTTTAATGCTGTTTCCTGCATCCGCATTCCATGTAGGGGCAAGTACAATTCTTCCATCCGAAGAAATGACATCAGCACGCAACATACCTCTCTGCTCACGTGTGATATTTAGCTGAAGCATATCCGTTACAGGGTTGGCCTGCAGCGCGAAATCTATTTTTGAGTTATTAACAAGCCTTACCGGACTATACGTAATGCTGCCATCGTTTTTAATAATTGCAAGCCGGTAATAATTCATACCCGGTAATGGAGCAGCATCTACATATTCATATACCACATTTCCCAAAACGTTACCGGAATTAAGTAGGGTTCCTGTTCTTTCAAAATTCACATTGAATGCACTTCGCTCAATTTCAAACCTGTTGATATTAGAAACATCTGAAGCCACCCAACTTAACAAATTCCTCGGACCACTTTTGGTGGCTGTAAAGTTTATCAATGTAAACATATCCGGGGCTGAAACCGGAGCGTTGAGCACAGTAGTCGTTTCCGTATTTGTAATGATGGGAAGATTAAAATCGAAATAAATGGAAGCGGTATTGTTGATGGTATTTCCCAGTACAAGATTCGATGTAGGTTTAACCTCAAACACAATATAACCATGGCTGGCAGGTTCATTCTGAGAAGTAGCCGGCAGTAAAATATTGTTGAATGTCCATACGGCAATTCCATTTTGTAAGGAAAGACTATAAGCATGGCTGGAGGCTACCATTTTCGCACTGTTCCAATCGAGGTTTGCAGAAAGCGTATCTCTTACCTTAATCGTAAAGGCAGTGTCTGTACCCGTATTTTGAAAACGTATCATGTATTGCAAAAATTCACCGCTTGCTACCTGAGCCGGTGTTATTTGTCCGGCATGACTTTCTGTTTTATCGTTCGGATCATAAGAACCTACCACTATCTCTCTTAAATTGAAATAATTATCGGTGACATACAAATCAGCATCCGAAGGTAAAATTTCTGCAAATGAAATAAGCGTGTCACCATTATTAACCAAAGGCGGAGCCTGAATGGTATCGCGGACGATGATGTATGACGTATCTCCGGGAAACAGGTTCGTAAAATTCCAGATTAATGTATCACCAGCCATTGATGAAATGGCCGGCGTAGTAGATGCAATATTCACCCGTGCCGGCGGTAAAAATTTAACTGTTCCTGCGGCAATGGTATCCGTTCCTTTATTGCCATACATAATTTTGTAGTTCGTCGTAAAGCCCGGACGTGGCGTATTTAATGGGATCAATTTTATAAATATATCCCTCCTTCCAGGAATGGGTTGCATGGCAAAAGATATACTATCCGTATTATAATAGTTGCTATGAGTGATAGTTTGAAAGGCCGGAACGGAATTATAATAGGCTTGAGTGCCCTGCTGAACAATACGTATAATATAAGTTCCGGTATCAATTTCTACATTAAACTGACCTGCAGAAGCGGTAACAAATAATGTATCAATGCCGGGTTTTGCCAATGATATGATGGTATTGCCGAAGTACGTTTCGTTGGGATCTTTTATACCGTTTGCGTTATTGTCATAATAAACTGATCCTTTAAAGTTATTATAATAATACCGGGCATCACTCACGTATCTTACTATACCAATTCCTGTCTGATAATTCTGTGATTCTGCGGAACCGACTAAAATATATTTTCCATCGGGTTGGAGTATTCCCGTTCTGGCAAAATCTCCATTTCCATCAATATCCGTAATTACGGAACCCTGTCTACCAAAAGTGGAATCAATTTGTCCATTCGTAAGGTATCTGATTAATGCAAAATCAGCATCCATAGAATTAGTAGCGTCATCAAGCGTAGCTCCTACCATTATTTTATTATCCGTTTGTATACTAACAGTCATGCCTGCATCCGGTGTGTACGTACCCGTACTCAAGTGTGTGCGAACTACGCCGTTGGTACCAAATGTTGAATCAAAGTTACCATTCGCATTTATCCTTAAAACTGCTATGGAAGTGCCTGTACCTTGCGTTTGACCGGCGAGTACCATTTTACCATCAGACTGAATAGCCATATCATGCAATTGACTGTGGAAATAATTTATACCCAGATGTTTAATTCCCCTAATGGCAAACGTTGTATCCAGCGCTCCATTTGAAAGGAAACGTAAAAGGCCAAATTCATAAAAACCAGAAGTGTCATTTACAAGTGTTGTTGCCACCATAATTTTGCCGCCTGGTAATAATGCCATAGAACCTTTATCATTTTCCTGCTGATCTACACGTACCGTATTGATGCCATTGGTGCCGAAAGTGCTGTCGCGGCTGCCATCGTTATTATATTGAACAATGCCATAATAATTATCTCCATTGTTCATGTCCATATAAAAACCGCCGGCGATTATTTTCCCATCGGGCTTGAGAATGATTTTATGCAGCACTTCATTGGAACGTGTGGCCAGGTTAGTTACCACACGTCCATTAATTCCAAAGGTGCTATCAAACGACCCATCTGTTTTAAGGCGGAAAAGGAAAAAATCCTGGTTAGTTTGTTGTGTAACAGAATCATAGACATCTATAAAACCAGCACCTATTATTTTCTGATCAGGTTGAATGACCAGAGATTGCAATAAATTTTCCTGGGAAGGAACATCAATGGATACAGTTCCACTATCTCCAAATGTAAAATCGATCGTACCATTTGATTGATACCTGACAATCCTGAACACACCACCTGTAAAATCTCCACCGCTGCCGCCCACAACTAACTTGCCATCCGTTTGCAAAACAATAGCATTTGGCACAATATCCGCATCAGTGAATACCTGTAATAACTTTCCTCCCGTACCAAATGTGGTATCGTACACGCTTACCTGAGCATATAGGCCATTGAAAAAAGAAGATATAAAAGTTATGAGGATGAGCTTGTAAATTTTAATCATACAATTTTTTTAAAAGTATTTGTAGATAATTTGAATAATTTCCTTTTTTCAAAAACATTAAGATTATAATTAACAATTTTTAATCCATTCACCTCAATGTGTATAAATGGAATGACCAATAAGTAAAATCTCAAATGAATACGCTCTCTCGTTTGAACAACGAGTCCAGATGGTCAGTAATTTCCCATGTAAAGCGTTGATCATAAAAGCCGGAATATACCCAGTCACGTTATTTATACATTTTTTGAATTATCGACATCCATTTTTTTGATCAGGCAATTTTAGCGAATCCTATCATCGGCTAAAAATAAAAACAACTGAACAGGCAAAACTGGCATCTCAATATGGAAATTGAGAACCTCTATTGGGATTTTCTAAATTGTCAGCATTGGGGTTTTTTGGATTAGCAGATTTAAAGTTTATAAAAGGAAAAAATAGATAACCTTATTTGCAGAAAAATTGTGTGTGTCATGAAGGTGCATTCCAACCTGATAACTTACGAAAGATTTTATGGAAATGTAAAACTTCATTTTACAAAAAACCCATTGTCGTACATGATTTCAATGTCCGAATTAAATATTTTTGGATGAACAGATAACAAAATAATGAACGATGAAAAAGAAACAATAGACGATATCCTTACCTACAGAATAATTGGATGTGCCATGAAAGTACATTCTGTCTTAGGTAATGGTTTTCAGGAGGTAATTTATCAAAGAGCTTTAGCTATTGAAATGCGAAAAGAAGATCTGGCATTTGCAAGAGAACCCTCAATTCAAATATTTTATGAAGGAGAAGAAATAGGCACCCGCAGAGTAGATTTTTTGGTAGAAAATGAAGTAATGGTAGAATTAAAAGCTAAGGTAGCATTGGAAGATGCGCATTTGGCACAAGGCTTAAATTATTTGGTGGCCTACAAAATAGACAAAGGGTTATTGATAAATTTCGGAGCAAGAAGTTTACAAGTAAAAAGACTAAGACATCCTTTAAATAAAATGCCCAATACCATCCCATCCAAAAATCCCAAAATCCAATAAATCCAATCTAATAATCCACGTATCCAACAAATCCAGATACAATAAACTAATTTCATCTACAAACAAATCAATATATGAAATCTCCCACGCAACCTCCTTCCAAACTCAAAAAAATATTTGGTGTTGCCTTTGGAATTTCAATAGTAGTGGGTGGCACTATCGGTGCAGGTATTCTCCGTACACCGGGCAGTATTGCCGCACTGCTGCCAGACAGAACCCTCATTCTTTCATGCTGGCTGTTAACCGGTTTGTATATTTTATTATCCGCCAGTTCGTATGCCGAATTAACCACCATGTTGCCTAAGGCCGGAGGTGCATTTAATTATATTAAAAGAGCTTTTGGTTCCTATGCAGGTTTTGTTTCCGGCTGGTTCGATTTTATGCTGAATATTATTGCTCCCGCATTTTTCTGTGTGGTTCTGGGAGAATACAGCGCGCTGTTTTTCCCAGAGTTAAAATCGTATTCTACTTTAATAGCACTCTCCTTTCTCACCATTTTTACTTTATTGAATTTACCCGGTGTAAAAAGCGGAAGCGTTATTCAGCAACTCACGAGTGCGTTAAAAATTATTTTACTGATAACACTCATTGCAGGCTGTTTTTTTGCACAGCCTGTTCAATCAGAAACGGCAATCTCCATTCCTTCGCCTGTAACTAATGGTGCCTGGATGATCGCTTTTTTTAAGGCCATGCAATTAATATTAAGTACGTACGACGGATGGATGTCTGTTTCCGTTTTCGCAGAAGAAGATAATGATCCCGGAAAAAATATTCCACGGTCTTATTTCATCGGCGCAGCCACCATTATTATCTTGTATGTTTTGATAAATGCTGCGCTCTTATATGTGCTTCCTATCAGTACAATTGCCGCATCTCCATTAGCGGCTTCCGCTGCAGCGGCTGTTGCATTCGGTAGCTGGGGTGCAACGTTCATCAATATAGCCGCCTTGTTTATTGTATTGAGCATCTTAAATGCGTATATGATGATTCCCTGCAGAATATTATTTGGCTTGAGCAGAGAAGGCTTTTTTATTCCTCAGGGAATGCTGGTAAACAAAGGCGGAACACCGTATTTTTCTCTACTGATCTGTTATGGTCTTTCCTTCTTTCTGATTGTTACCAATTCTTATGAACAGCTTTTTGCATTAGGTGCTGTCATGTTAACCATAGTGACCGCTTTTTCGTTTGCCTCCTTATTACAATTGCGTAAAAAGGAACCAGATCTTCCCCGCCCTTACAAAGTTTGGGGATATCCCTACATGACCATCCTTGCTTTATTGGTGACGATTTTGTTGTTCATAGGTTTTGCCATCAGTGATTACAGGAGCCTGGCAATTGTTTCAGTAATTTTTATCTTATCATATCCACTTTTCAGATTTATAATTAAAAAACAGTTGATCGAATAAATTTTGTGAAATCACCCGGTAAATAGATATTCGGCAATTCTAAACGTTGGTAAATTTTATTCTGAAGCCTTTTCCATGGCGTCCAGAACTTTATCAGGATGCACATCTTTAGATAACTCTTTTATTTCCTCATGCGGGATTTCAACATTCAATTTTTGGGCAACTTGTGTAATGAGTTTTAAAACTCTTGTTACTTCATGTTCCGTCAGTAAGCTGATCTGGAGATCCAGTTCTGCCCATTTGTCTGCCTGAACATTTATTTGTTTTTGACCTATAAGTACAAACGTTGTTAAGAAAATCGCTTCTACTGCTGCAAAAGTTGCTAAAAAAATGAACTGTGGATCAAATGGTTTCAAATCCATCATACCCGTATTCCATAAAATCCATACACCAAAAATAAGAATATGAATAATTACTGAAAGTAGGCTGGAGGCAAAATTTGTTATTCCATCCACCAATTTTTCTGTTCTGCTCCTTTTCTTTTTTTCATTTTTTTTACGATCCAACAGTGCCTGTATATTCCGTTCAATGATATTCAGTTCATGTGTATCCTTATTTTCAGGAATAGCCAACATACATTTTTTTTTAAATACACATAATATTATGCCAATACGGCAATTAGATAGATAAATAGATAACCATCATATGGGGTAATTTTCTATTATATAAATTGGAAGATTATACTAAATTTAAGTTTATTTTTAAAAATGAAAATTACTGTCATCCATTTATTGCTGGCTGATGATGATCTGGATGATTGCAGCTTTTTTAAAGACGCATTAGAAGATCTACCGCTCACGTATACGCTACAAACTGTTAATGATGGCGTTCAGCTTATTAATTTTCTGGATGCGCATTCCAACATACTTCCTGATGTTATTTTTCTGGATTTAAACATGCCCCGTAAAAGCGGTATTGAATGTTTATCCGAAATTAAAAAAAATGATAAATGGAAGCATCTGCCTGTTATTATATTCTCCACATCACTGGATATAGATATTGTAAATCTGCTGTATCAAAACGGTGCACATCTTTACATCAGAAAACCCGGTGAATTTTTTAATTTAAAGAAAGTAATTTCAGAAGCAGTTACTCGCATCACCCAAAATAATTCAACACAACCTCCGAGAGAACAATTTGTGATACACCCTTAATTTTTATTTACCATCATGAAAGACGCTTATCATTATTTTCTTCAGGGTAACGGAGAAATGGCGCAATTGATGAGAGCTACAGACTGGAATAAAACGCCGTTGGGCGATCCCGCAACCTGGCCGCACAGTCTACGTACTATGGTTTCAGTAATGCTCGACAATCCTTTTGGAATGTATATAGCCTGGGGAGATGATTATACGCAATTATACAACGATGGTTACCGTCCTATTTTGGGATCCAACAAACATCCTCACGCATTGGGAAGTAGTTCACGCGAAACCTTTTCGGAGATCTGGCATATTATCGGACCTATGTTTCAAGGCGTAATGGATGGACAGGCAGTTGGCTTTCCAGATTTAATGCTGCCTTTAAACCGTAATGGTTTTATTGAAGAATGTTATTTCGATTTTTCATACAGTCCTATCCGGAAAGATAATGGTGAAGTAGGTGGTGTACTGGTAACTGTAATTGAAACAACTAATAAAAAGAAAACTGAGCTGGCTTTAAAACAAAGCGAGCAGCGTTTCAGAGATACGGTTAAGCAGGCTCCCATAGGTATAACTATTTTAAGAGGAAAAGATTTTGTGGTGGAGATGGCTAATGATGCCTATCTGCAATTAGTTGATAGAAAAACAACGGAATTTGTTGGACGGCCTTTATTTGATTCATTACCGGAAGTGAAAGAATCAGTTCAGGGATTATTAGAAGGAGTGATGAAAACAGGTGTTCCTTTTCATGGTTATGAAGTTCCCATCCCACTACTCCGCTCGGGGAAACAAGATATTTTTTATTTTGATTTTTTATATCATCCGCTAAGAGAGATGGATGGTGAAATTTCTGGTATCCTCGTTACCGTTACTGAAGTAAGTGAGAAAGTTGCTACCGCCAGAAAAATTAAAGAAAACGAAAATCTACTACAATCTATTTTCTTTAATGCACCCGCTGCTATTGCGGTAGTAACGGGCGCAGAACATACTTATGTTTTGGCGAATTCGGAATATCAACAAATGGTAAACCGTACGTCAGAACAGCTTATTGGAAATATAAGTAAAGATATTTTTCCTGAATTAACACATACAGGCACGTTCGAGATATTTGATAACATTTATAAAACAGGTGAAGCATTTTCCGTTGCCGAATATCCGGTAGTCCTTAAGAATACGGAGGGTAACATGCAGCAAATGTATTTCCGGTTTTCTGCCGTACCGCTTAAAAACACAGAAGATATCTATGACACCATAGTGATTGTTGCGGTTGATATTACAGAACATGTAGAATCCCGCAAAAAAGTGGAAGAAAGTGAACAGCGATTTCAGCTTCTGGTACAGGATACATCTGCGGCCATTATTGTACTTACCGGAGAAGAAATGAAAGTGGAAATAGTGAATGATGCCTACGGCCGTCTCTTTAATGTAACATCCAATGAGTTAATTGGAAATCCATTGTTCAGTGTAATTCCGGAAGCAGCAAATTATTACCACCCTATTTTAGAAAAGGTGCGCCAGACAGGCGAAATGATTCAGCTTTTTGATTCTCCTTATTCCGGAATGTCGAACGGAAAAAAAATTGAAGGATTTTTACATGTGGTGTATCAGCCTTACCGCGATGGAGAAGGAAACACGCTCGGCGTAATGGCCATGATGCAGGATGTTACGGAAACCGTTGTAGCCCGCAAAAAACTGGAACAAAGTGAAAAGAAATTTGAAGCTGCTATACAAGCAGTTGAAGGCATTACCTGGACAAATAATGAGAAGGGAGAAATGGTGGGTGAGCAAACCGGGTGGTCAGCATTAACCGGCCAGCATTATGATGAATACCAGGGTTATGGTTGGGCAAAAGTGGTTCATCCCGAAGATGCACAGCCCACTGTAGATGCATGGAATCTTGCGGTTCTGCATAAAACTACATTTAAGTTTGAGCACAGACTACTTACTAAATTAAACGGCTGGAGATATTTTTCTGTAAAAGCAGTACCTGTATTGGATGAAAATAGTATAATAGAGCAATGGGTGGGTGTGCATACCGATATAACAGAACGAAGAGAATCAGAACAAAAGATTAAAGAAAGTGAGGAACGTTTCAGGCTGTTAGCCGATTTTATGCCGCAACATATCTGGACTGCGGATCCGGAAGGAAATCTGAATTATTATAATCAATCTGTTTTTGATTATGCAGGTTTAACTCCACAGCAATTAGAAGAAAATGGCTGGTTACATATTGTTCATCCTGACGACAGGGAACAAAACATAATTGATTGGATGGATTCTATCAACACAGGAAAAGATTTCATATTTGAACATCGTTTTCGCAGGCATGATGGAGAATATCAATGGCAATTAAGTCGTGCTATACCTTTGAAAGATGAACATGGAAAAATTCAGATGTGGATAGGAACCAGCACTAACATTCAGGATCAAAAAATCTTTACCAATGAATTAGAAAAGCAGGTGAATAAAAGAACAAAAGAACTTGCTAATTCCAATATGGAACTTGAAAAAATGAATAAGGAACTTCAATCCTTCGCTTATATATCAAGCCATGACTTACAGGAACCATTGAGAAAAATTCAAACTTTTGCATCGCAAATTATTGAGAAAGAATTTAATCATTTATCGGATAGCGGTAAAGATAAATTTGTAAGGATGCAAAATGCAGCGAGAAGAATGCAGGTACTTATTGATGATCTACTCGCATATTCCCGAACTAACACCAATGAAGGTAAGTTTGAAAAAACAAATCTCAACCTGATAGTAGAAGAAGTAAAAGAAGATTTAAGAGAAGAACTAATTGAAAAAAACGCCATTCTAGATACCAATCAATTGTGCGAAACTTATATCATTCCTTTTCAGTTCAGACAGCTTTTACACAACCTGATTGGCAATGCGCTAAAGTTTTCTCGTCCTGCCATACCCCCACTAATAGTAATTAAATCGGAGATAGTTGATGGCGCAGAATTGAATGACGAAAAGTTTTTCGACCAGTCAAAATATTGTCATATCTCTATTAAAGACAACGGAATTGGTTTTGAACAGAAATACAGTGAAAAAATATTTGAAGTTTTTCAACGGCTTCATGGGCAAAATGAATACAAAGGAACAGGTATCGGTTTATCTATTGTAAAAAAAATTGTAGAGAATCATAATGGAATAATTAAAGTGGAAAGTGAATTGGACAAAGGATCTACATTTAATATTTATCTTCCTGCCAAATGATAATGAATAACTTATTAAAAGCGCTATTTGTTCCATAATTTAAAACTGAACAAATAGCAAGTTCATTTGCAGTATTTCAGTAGACAAACATTCCGCATTAACAACTTTGTCGTGGAAACGTAATGCCAGTAATAGTTGTGATGAATCAATATTTTATTACTTTGATTTATCTATTATGACATAAATGGTATCTATTATATGCCCTCTCAAATTGCCTGAGGTGGAGTCTTGTCTTGAACCATTAAACATATTGCCAAAGTTCTTTTCTAACACCTCCACTCTGTTGATGAAATGATTGGTTTCGCCTCTGTTATTAAACCAATTTTTACCCCATGTTTCATGATATACCAACTTTACCTTCCAGCCATGTTGGGCAGCACTATCCAAAATATTTACAACACCTGCTGGTTCGTTGTCATTGTCAATCGAAAAATCAAATGGAACGCTGCTATTCATTCCTGTTTGAGTCACATTCAAATGACCTTCATGACTTTTCCAAAAAACACCCGTTTTTGAAAATTGAGTAATAACACCGATTCTTTCTCCATTAGAATAATTTTCAGAACAACTTTGCAATATCAATGAAGCGGAAACTAAGAATATTAAAATAGACTTTTTCATTTTGTAAATTTATGTAATAACAATAAATATTTCAGCTATCAATGTGTTTTCGTAAATTGAAACCATACAAAGGAAAAATGCCTTTAGTTACAAAGGAGTGAACATAAACGCATTTTATTCATCTAAAACATTTACTTTATAATGAAATCTTCATACAATCATATGTTTAAAATAATTTTTATTACTATTTCTTTAGGGCTTTTAATTGGACCAGCATTTTCTCAAAGTTTTAATGTTGCCAAATTAGATAGCTTATTTCAAAAGCTTGACGAGAAAAATAAATTCATGGGCAGTATTTCCATTTCGCAAAACAATAAAATAATTTATTCGAAAACGATTGGAAAAGCAGACTGGAAAACCAATACGAAAGCAACAGGTTTATCAAAATACCGGATTGGTTCCATAACAAAAATGTTTACTGCGGTGTTAATATTTAAAGCGATAGAAGAAAATAAACTTTCGCTCTCCTTCACCATCGACAAATATTTTCCAACTATTACAAACGCCAATATAATAACTGTTGGCAATTTATTAAATCACAGAAGTGGTATACATAATTTCACAGATGATGAAAATTATCTGACGTATAATACTATACCGAAGTCAGAAGTTGAAATGATAAAAATTATCCAGGAAGGAAAGAGTGATTTTGAACCGGATAGCAAAGCTGAATATAGTAATCCAAATTTTCTATTACTAAGCTTCATACTTGAAAAAATTTACAACAAATCATATGCTGAAATTTTAATGAATGGAATTATCGAACCCATTGGGCTCAGAAATACCTATGTAGGAAGTAAAATCAACGTTAAAAACAACGAGTGTAATTCTTATACGTTTAATCAAATCTGGAATAAAGAAGTTGAAACAGATATGTCTATTCCAAAAGGAGCCGGTGCCATTGTTTCTACACCAACAGATTTAGTAAAGTTTATTGAAAGTTTATTTGCGGGGAAATTGATTTCCCTGCGGAGTGTAGAACAAATGAAAACTATAAAAGACAATTATGGAATGGGAATGTTTTCCATTCCATTTTATGACAAAAAAGGTTTTGGGCATTCGGGTGCTATAGACGGATTTACATCGGTTTTATATTATTTCCCGTCTGATACATTATCAATTGCCATAACTTCAAACGGGCAGTTATATGATAATAACAATATTGCCATTGCTGCATTAAGTGCTTATTACAATAAACCTTTTGAAATTCCCACCTTTAAAAATATTATTACAAAGTCGGAAGAATTAGACCCGTATACAGGCATTTATTCCAGCCCGGATCTCCCCTTAAAAATATCTATTACAAAAGACAATTTAATTTTATTTGCGCAAGCTACGGGGCAATCTGCCTTTCCATTGGATGCCGTATCAAAAAATATATTTGAATTTAAGCCGGCAGGAATTAAATTAACATTCATGCCTGAATCAAAACAAATGAATTTAAAACAGGGTACAGGAAATTATACGCTTAACAAAAATTAAAATAATATTTGTTTCACCAATTTGTATAAAGCCTGTTTATCACCTGGCTCAAATAAATTTTTTATGAAAAAACGGGGCTTAATTATTCTAATATTATTGATAACATTTGGGTTGGGCTTCGCCTTCCATTCTTTTATTTCTAAAAATGAAAATCGTAATGCTGCAAAAGGCCGGGTAACAGGTATTGGCGGAATATTTTTTAAATGTAAAAATCCAAAGGCGGTTAGAGAGTGGTACGCTGCACATTTAGGTTTACATACGAATGATTATGGCGCCGTATTCGAATGGAGGCAAGGTGCCGACAGCAGCCAGAAAGGCTTTTCTCAATGGAGCCCGTTCAATGAAAAAACAAAATATTTTGAACCATCTCCCAAAGAGTTCATGATTAATTACAGAGTAGAAAATTTAGATGCACTTATTGAACAACTCCGTAAAGATGGCGTAACCATTACCGACAGCATTCAATCAGTTGAATACGGAAAATTTGTTCATATCATGGATGTAGAAGGGAATAAAATAGAATTATGGGAACCCAATGATATTGAATTTGAAAAATTAGGAAAGCAGATCGGTGCTACTTCCAATAAATAATCACAACTTGAATCCAAATATCAAAAGGCGTGAACTTTATAGTTAGATAATAAATTTTATAAGGCGTATTATTTGTGTTGTATTCAATATTATGTCTGAACTCAATAAACTTCCTCCCATAACTTTCGCCTTCTGGCTGATGAAGATCTGTGCCACCACTTTGGGAGAAACAGCGGGCGATTTGTTATCCATGACCTTAAACGTAGGATATGCCTTAAGTTCAGCGATCTTACTGACCTTCTTTTTTATCACGGTGATTATACAGTTACGTACTAAAAAATATATTCCATTTATTTACTGGCTGGTTATTTTAGCCACCAGTACTGCCGGCACCACTATGTCGGATTTTATGGACCGAACACTTGCACTCGGCTACGCAACAGGTTCCTTGATTTTATTTTCCTTACTGGTCCTCATTTTAATTGTATGGAAAATTTCAGAAAAGTCACTTTCTGTTTCTAACATCCAATCGCAGCGTGGTGAAATATTTTATTGGTCCGCCATTCTGATTTCAAACACACTGGGAACTGCGCTTGGAGATTTCTTAGCAGATGATTCTGGACTTGGTTTTCTCGGTGGAGCAATACTTGTTGGCAGTTTATTGCTGTTGACCGTACTGGCCTATTATTTTAGCCGTATATCCCCTATCGTTTTATTTTGGATAGCCTTTGTATTGACCCGTCCTTTTGGTGCAACTTTTGGCGATCTGTTGACAAAAACAACAGAAAAAGGCGGTTTAAATTTAGGAACGATCGGATCTTCAGTTGTGTTGTTTGTGATCCTCTTAATTTTAGTGATTATTGAAACCAGAAAGTTGAATTTAGTAAAAAAATCACCTGCTAAAATCTCAATCAAAATAATCTAAAACGATCCGCATTTCATTTGAAATTATTTTTCTTACATTTAATTGCGCATGTTCTGCCAATTAAATTATCATCTATGAATTCAAAAATATTTTTTGGAGGATTTCTGTTGTTGGCCTTAACGATAGCAGGATTTCGGTATTCCATCCAACTACATCAGCCAGAACAAATAACCAGAGACGAAGCCTATAAACATCTTTCCATCATGCAATGCTCACCCGACTGGACGCAATTAAATGCTGACAGTTTAGCTAATGGTATCGGAGTGTTGCCGGGCTGGGGAAATTACCGCTGGAATATTCAATCGCAGTCAGACAGTGCCCGCTTTTATTTTAACCAGGGCATCAATATGTATTATGCCTTTCACATTATAGAGGCAATGGCCTCCTTTAAAAAAGCGGAACGTTTCGATGATCAGAATGCGATGATTTATTGGGCACAGGCATTAGCATACGGACCTAACATCAACGATTTTGGATACAGGGATGCACCCGAAGCATTTGCGGCTGCACAAAAAGCACAAGCGCTCGAAAAAAATTGTACACCTAAAGAAAAAGCGCTGATCGGTGCTATGGTGTTAAGATATTCGGATGACACTTCTAAAAACAGAGCCACGCTCAATCAATCGTACGCAGATGCCATGAAAAAGGCTTATGATAATTTCCGGCAGGATGCGGATGTATCTACCTTATATGCTGATGCACTCATGCTTCAACATCCATGGGATTATTGGAAACACAATGGACAGGCTCAGGCATGGACGCCTGAATTATTGAATGTACTTGAATATGCCATGCGTTTGAATGAAAACCATCCTGGCGCCAACCATTATTATATTCATGCGATAGAAGCTTCTCCCAATTCCAGTAAAGCGATGGCAAGTGCCAACAGGCTGGGAACTTTGATGCCGGGTGTTGCTCACATGATTCACATGCCTTCTCACATTTACATCCGTAACGGGCAATATGCGAAAGGAATAAAGGTGAATGAAATGTCTGTGAAAGGATATAATGATTATCTGGCCATATATCCGGAAGTAAAAAATAATGTGGGTTTGTACCTGATTCATAATCTGCATATGCAGGCTGATTGTTCCATGATGGCCGCAAATTATACGTACAGCAATATCACCGCGTTTGAAACAAAACAAAATATTGATACGTCATATCTGTCGATGCCGGCACCCTTCGGACCATTCATTCAATACATGTATATGACACCATGGATCAACAATGTAAGATTTGGTAAATGGGACGAAATTTTAAACAGCGAACCGGTAAATGAACAACATGTGTATGCATCTGCTATATGGCATTGGGCAAGGGCAATGGCTTTTGCAGGAAAAAATAAAATAACAGAAGCAGAAACAGCATTGAATATTGTACAGGAAAAAATTAAATCACCGGATATGCTGGTGGTGATGGCGCCATTTAATGCTCCGGCAGATGCGGCTAAAGTTGCAGTAAAAATAGCTGCCGGTATTATTGCATTAAAACGTAACAACTATCCCCTTGCAATCAGTTTATTAAAAGAAGGAGTTGTTTTAGAAGATGCTCTGATCTATAATGAACCTAAAGACTGGTTATTACCGTCGCGACAATATTTGGGAGCCGCTTTATTACAATCCGGTAATGCATCTCAGGCGGCCATTATTTTCAAAGAAGACCTGAAAGAAAATCCCTCAAATCATTGGTCGTTATATGGTTTGCATAAAGCATATGTTCAACAGCAAAAAATTTCAGCCGCCAAAATTATCCGGAAACAATTTGACGCTGCTTTTACCCATGCAGATATAAAACCCGGTGTGAAATTTTAAAGTTATTGATGTGTTGATGCAGAAGCATCAAAATTGATCTCTTACTATAATTCGTATACGTTGATAGATTATAAAGATTATCTTTAAGAGATGCATGTAATAAAATATATAACGGTAAGTTTTCTGTTGATAGGTCTGATGTTTTCCTGCAAAAAAACCGACCCTCCAAATAATAATATACAGCAGGCCAACTACCGGTTAAACGTATCAGGTGTAGTAAAAACATGTAACGGCAACAACCTCACCAACGGTTTTATCGTTTTACTCAGCAACAATGGTTATTTGTCTGTGAATGTTACCAACGGCATCTATGACACTATCCTTGAATCCTCCATTCAGGATTTCGATTCCTTACAAATCTGGGCAATTGATCTTGACTCTTTAAAAACAAGTGATACTTTATTTATAGCAGTTAATAATGACAGCATGCAATTGCCGCAAATAAATGCCTGTTATACAAATGCCGATGAATTTATAAACTGTAGGATAGATAATGAACGTTATGCCTATGTTCCTGCTTTCATAGATTCATTGAGGGTTGCAGCCTGGGATACTTTAAATGCACCTACCACCTATATCTATCGATCTGATAACCGGTTTATTCAAAATCCATTTTACCGTATGCAGTTTGCCGGTATGTCTGCAGGCATCTTCAATTTTAACTGGAACAGTTCCTTTCAAATCGGACGTTATTATACTTTTAATATGCCTGCTAACAATTACATTAATTATACGAGGTATGGCAATGTGGGTGAATATATTGAGGGTAATATTTATGCCAACTTCATAGATAATACAGACAGTTTACAACATTTGATGACAGGTGTTTTTAAAATAAGACGTGATTTTTAAAAGGTCCTGAGAGTTGTAATACGTCCTAAAAGCATAATATATAGTAAATTCAAAAACAATTACTCAGGATTATTGTATAACCTTGCAGATGAACTATGGAGTCCAGAAGCCATAATAAAAACGGGGCGAATCCGAAAAGCCAGACGAGTAGGAAATAAAAAAAAAGCAATGCTCAGTAAATTTACGCTTGCCGACAAATTGTTGTTTGTAGCAGCCCTGATCTCTCTTATTTTTTCAGAATCTCTTTGGTTTAGTGGCGATCAGCAACATGCCATATTTGTGGGCTTATGGGTGCCAACTATTTTATGCTTTGGAATTTATTTGAAAATATTAAAACATAGTAAAAATGACTGAGTTATTCCCTTTTATATCAGGCCTCGTGACTTTGTTGTTCGGAGCCGGTTTTTTACTGGCGCTAAAGGAGCAACGTAAAATTAAGTAACGTACCCGGGTTGATTTCCTTCATAAACTTTGTTTAGTTCTTACTATACATGAATTAAAATGATTGATCACGATCTCACAAATTGCCATGATTTGCATTTTTACCTGATTCATCTAAGAGGTTGTAACCTATCATAAAAAACCCCGGCATTAGCCAGGGTGTTATCTGTTTTATTCTGCAGTTTTTTAATAATAAGTTATTACTCTTTTTGTAATCTTCGTCGGCTTTCCTTTATCATTTATAGTGGTGCGGGTAATCCAATTGCCTTTTTCATCTAATTCATATTTAAAAGTACTGGTTTCCGTTTTAGCTACTCCGTTAACCATAGTAGTAGTAGATTCGGATATGGGGTTTCCATTATCATCTAATGTAACCGTACCTGTATAATCTGTTTTACCTGTACTATCGGTACTGCTGCCACCAATATAAAGTGGTCCTTTATATTTGGATGAAAAAGTACTTTTAACCCGACCATCCATAAAATGTTGCTTTCCTGAAGAAACCTGTCCGTAATCTGTGTTGACCAGATCTGTGTAATAGGCATCCTGCTTATCAGAAGAGTCATAATTTTTTGCGCCGGTATATTTTCCATCTTTCATTTCAGTCACCAGATGGGATACCATCTTTCCGTTTTTTAAATTTTGAAATTCGGCAATGCTGCCATCAGGGTTATGTTTATATATTTGTTCATATACACGTTTCCCAGATGCGTCCTTTGTATAACTTTCTGTCTGGTACCCAATAGAATCAAACACAAGAACTGATACCATAGAATCAATTGTGCTTTTATTCAGGCTATCAATTGTTGTTGTTGTTTCCTCAGTTTGCTTTACTTTTCCTTTAAGATTTAATGAAAGAATTTCAATATTCTTAGGGGTTTCTGCTGCTTTTTGTTCTTTGTTTCCGTTACAGGCAAAAAGAAAAAAACAGGTTGATACAAGAAAAAACTGTTTCATGATTTGTTGAGTTTTGGTTACACAAATGAAACTACATCCTTTTTTATTATTATATGTAATATTGTGCGCAAAAACTTACTATGAATTCCACAGGCTGTTCTGTCCAAGTCCTGACAAATAAAAAAAAGCATAAAAAAACCCCGGCTTTAGCCAGGGTTCGCAATTTGTTTTGGTCGTTATACTTAGATTCTGAAGTGAGCGAAAGCTTTATTAGCTTCTGCCATACGATGAGTATCTTCTTTCTTTTTAAATGATGCTCCTTCCCCTTTACTGGCTGCCACAATCTCATTCGCTAATTTATCAGCCATGCTTCTACCATTTCTTTCGCGGCTGTATCTTACCATCCATTTAATGCTTAAAGAGATCTTTCTGTCTGCACGAACTTCTGAAGGAATCTGAAAAGTGGCACCACCAATACGGCGGCTTCTTACTTCCACACCCGGGGTGATGTTTGACAAAGCTTTTTTCCAAACTTCGTATCCGTCTTCACCAGACTGTTTTGCTACTTTATCCAACGCATCATAAAAGATGGTGAATGCACTGCTCTTTTTTCCTTCCCACATCAGGTTATTCACAAAACGGGTAACGAGTGTGTCATTAAATTTAGGATCAGGAGCTAACGGGAGTTTCTTTGCTTGTGCTTTACGCATTGTTCTAAGATTTTATCAATCGTTTAAACGATCAGATTATTTTTTTGCTTTTTCTTTTTTAGTACCGTATTTAGAACGGCTTTGTTTACGGTCTTTTACACCCGCAGTATCAAGGCTGCCTCTTACAATGTGATAACGTACACCCGGCAAATCTTTCACCCTTCCGCCACGAATCAGTACAATGGAGTGCTCCTGCAGGTTATGCCCTTCTCCCGGTATATATGCGATAACTTCAATTTTGTTGGTCAATCTCACCTTCGCAACTTTACGCAAAGCTGAATTTGGTTTTTTTGGCGTAGTTGTGTACACCCTTGTGCAAACACCACGACGCTGAGGACAACTGTCCAGAGCCCTTGATTTACTCTTGGCTTTGATAATTTCTCTACCTTTTCTTACTAATTGTTGAATAGTGGGCATATTTGACCTTTAAATTTTCGGAGGGCAAAGGTAGAGATTATCATTTAAAATGAAAAAAATTAATGCAGAAATGTGGATTATTTTTTTCATGTCTGCAAATCTGCTCTCAAATACCAGTTTTTCCGTGATTATTTTTAAATTTTTATCATCCAGCCGTGGGTATCTTCCGCAAGACCGTATCGAATGTTGTTCAATTTTTCTTTTACTGCCGGTGCCGTTTGCAAGGTGGATACATCAAATTCCATCACATAATCTTTATACTTCAGCTCTTTTATCAATGAAATAGTGGCGGCAGTTCCGGTACCAAACACTTCATATAATAAACCTGCTTTATGGGCATCAATTACATCATCAATACTTAACGGACGTTCCTCCACATTAAATCCCATTTCTTTGAGAAGTGTAATGGTGCTATCTCTTGTTACGCCGGCCAGTATCGTACCTGCTTCCAGATCCGGAGTAATGGCCGTGTTTCCAATGATGAAAAACACATTCATGGTTCCGCACTCCTGTACATATTTATGCTCATAAGCGTCCGTCCATAAAACCTGATCGTAACCTTTTTTCTTAGCTTCTGCAGTTGCATACATTGCCGCACCATAATTACCTGCTGCTTTGGCATATCCAACACCTCCGGGAACCGCACGCACATATTGCTCTTCCACATAAATACGCATCGGTGTGTTGTAATAAGGACCGGTAGGGCTGAGAATGATCATGAATTTATACTTTTCGCTGGGGCGAACTCCGATCAGTTCATCTGTACTGAACATAAAAGGACGAATGTATAATGAATGATCTGGCTGGGAAGGAATCCAGTTTTTGTCCAGTTCCAGCAATTGTTTCATGCCTTCCATAAAAATTTCTTCAGGAACCTGTGGCATTTGCATTCTCTCGGCAGAAATATTAAAACGTTTAAAATTATCATGCGGACGAAAAACAAAGGCCTCCCCTTTTGAATTCTTATACGCTTTTACGCCCTCAAAAATGGCCTGTCCATAATGTAATGCAGCTACTGACGGCTCCAATAATAAAGGCTGATAAGGCTTGATTTCTCCCGTTTTCCATTCTCCATCCTCATAATCTACTTCCAGCATGTGATCGGTAAAATATTTCCCAAAAGGAATATTCTCCAGATTAATATCATTCAGTTTGCTACTGTCTACTTTTGTAATATTAAACTCAGCGGCTGCAATCATATTCTTAATTTTATGCAAAGAAACGAAAAATAAATCCACGAACATAACCTTTCAATGAGTTTCAAAGACTTACAAATTAACCCCTTGTTAATAATACAGTTATACAGTAATGTACTGGTAGATATTACCGAAAAAACAATAGATAATGAACCGTTGATTCGCTATTTAGGAAAAAATGAAAAACGAATAGTTATAGTGGTGAATGAACCGGATGCTGCTTTTATTAATGATGCCGATCTTCAGTTACTGACGGGCATTTTGAATGCCTGCAAATTAACCCTTGCTGATTCAGCCATTGTAAATATTTATAGGAAAAGCATTACTTATGCTGATATACAACAAGAATTACAGCCTGCTACCCTTTTACTGTTTGGGATAGAACAGCAACGCCTCGAATTACCACTTCATTTTCCGGAATTTCAGGTTCAGAAATATAATAACCAGCATTTACTTGCTGCACCATCTTTACAACGCTTAGCAACAGACGTTCCCTCTAAAAAGACTTTATGGACCAGTCTTCAAAATATTTTTCTGAAATGATACAATTAGTTTTTGCCACCTCCAATAAGAATAAAGTTGCCGAAATCAATAAAGTAGCGGGCGATGATATGGAGATCATTACCATGTTGGAAGCAGGTGTTGATACCGATATTCCGGAACCATATCCCACACTTGAAGAAAATGCTTTTACAAAATCTTCATTTGTTTACAGGCGTACCGGCAAATGGTGCTTCAGTGAAGATACCGGACTGGAAGTAAATGCACTTCAGGGTGAACCCGGCGTTAAAAGTGCCCGTTATGCAGGCGAACCTTCAGACCCCAAAAAGAATATGGAACTGCTGTTGAAAAATATGGCAGATAAAGTAGATACTTCAGCTCAATTCCGCACCGTAATTTCATTGATATTACATAACGTGGAGTACCAGTTTGAAGGTATCTGCAAAGGAAACATAATTGATACACCCAGAGGCGATCAGGGTTTTGGCTACGATCCGATATTTATTCCGGAAGGAAGCGAAAAAACTTTTGCAGAAATGCCGATGGAAGAAAAAAATAAATTCAGTCACCGAAAAAAAGCAACAGAAAAACTCATCCGCTTTTTAAAAGAATTTTATGGCCAGAATGCAGATTGAAATCACCGGTAAAAAATTAAGTGAACATTGTATTCCGGTTCGCATTACAGATATCAATTATGGAAATCACACCGGTAATGATAAGATAGCCGGACTTATGCATGAGGCGAGGGTGCAGTGTTTACAAAGTTTCGGATTAACAGAACTGGATATCGGTGGTGCCGCACTGATTATGGTGGATCTCAGCATACAATTTCTGAAAGAAACTTTTTATGGCGACGTTTTAAAATTTGAAATATTTGCTGATGATATTGACAGGAGTCGGTTTGAAATGCTGTATTTAATAACAGTGGCCGATAGCATTGTTGCCAAAGCTAAAACAACAATGGTTTGTTTCGATTATAATTTTAGGAAAATTGCGGCAATGCCTGAGCGTTTTAAAACTATACTTACCTTTTAAATGGTTTGATATGCTATTGTATATTTTTTTCGCATAGTAAATTTGCGCATAATTATTAGCTATAACTTATTCAAAAGTTGCTGCTTTTAATGTCAGTTTCAAACTTATAAACCCAATACATCCCGCTAATAATGAAGAAAGTAAAATTACAAATTTTGCATTGTTGATAATAGTTTCATTATCAAATGCCAGTAAACTAATGAATATAGACATGGTAAACCCTATACCTCCTAAAAAACCAACACCTACAATATGTTTCCAATTTAACTCTGATGGAAGTTTACAAATACCAAAAGCAACTGCCATAAAACTAAAAATAAATATGCCTAATGGTTTTCCAACAATCAAACCTAAGGCTATACCTACACTATAATTTTGTGTAAGAATCTCCGGAATATTTGAGCTTAAAGTAATGGCAGTATTCGCTAATGCAAATACAGGTAAAATAAAAAACGCTACCGGCTTATGCAGATAATGTTGTAAAAGATAAGAGCTTGACTTATCGTCTCCATTTCCAAAAGGAATAGCAAAGGCCAGCATTACTCCAGTAATGGTTGCATGTACACCGGAATTAAGCATAAAAAACCACATACCAATACCGCCAATCAAATAGGGAATTAAATTTCGAATTTTAAGTCGGTTCATTACAAGTAATGCCGCAAACAAACCTAAAGCTATGAACAGATTTATCCATAGCAATGTTTTAGTATAAAAAATGGCTATCACCAATATGGCACCCAAATCATCTATAACAGCCAATGCCGTTAAAAAAACTTTTATTGCTACAGGCACACGGTTTCCCAATAAGGATAGAATAGCTAAAGCAAATGCAATATCTGTTGCCATAGCAATACCTGCACCTGATTGTGTGGCCGTACCATAATTTAAAAGTAGAAACAATCCGGCAGGTACAAACATTCCACCTAGGGCTGCAAATATTGGCATTAAAGCATCCTTAAAGTTTGAAAGCTCGCCTATATATATTTCTCTTTCTAACTCCAGACCAATTAATAAAAAGAAAATAGTCATAAGCCCATCATTGATCCAATGCTCAATGCTGGATCCTGCAAACTCAGTTTTCCAAAACTGATGATAGCTTTCACTTAAACCTGTATTGGCGATAATGAATGAAATGATGGTACAGGCAATGAGTAATAATCCGCCTGACTTCTCGCTGTTAAAAAATGCTGTAAAAAGTTTAGTCGCCTTCATCACTTTTAATTCATGATATAAATAACTAATTGCAAAGCAATTTACAAACTTTCCTATCTTTTGTATTTTCTAAAATCGATTAAGCAAGTTCATCTTATTTATTCAATTACTTATTTTAAGTATTTGCGGCAATCCTCAGCGTTTTAAAACTGCCCACTTATCAACTATTCCAGATCTGCCAGTTCTCTTCTGCCTGCAGGTGCAACATCTCCATGCCATTTTTTATAATAGAACCGTGTTTTTTTCCTTCTTCAAGAAATGAAGTCATTTCGGGATTGTAAACCAGATCATATAACAAATGCCTGCTCGTTAGGTGCCGATAAGGAATATTTGGTATGCTATGTATAGCAGGATACATACCCAGAGGTGTACAATTGATAATGAGCGTATTTTTTTTCAACATGCTTTCATCTATTTCGGGATATCCCGTTTTTGATTTTCCGGATGAACTTACAATCGTACAAATGATCTTCAATTTTTGTAAAACGTATTGAACAGCTTTTGATGAGCCGCCACTTCCAAGTATTAATGCATGAGTATGAAAATCTTGTAACAAAGGCAGTAACGATTTTTCAAAACCGATACAATCTGTGTTATAGCCCTTCATTGCACCTTTGTGGATACGGATACAATTAACCGCACCAATTAATGCCGCAGCAGGATCCAGTTCATTGAGGTAGGTAATAATATTTTCTTTATGCGGAATGGTAACGGCCAGGCCTTCCAGCTGTGGCTCTGCTCTTATCAACGCCGGTAAATGACTAAGTTCTTTCAGCGGATATAATTCAAAACGGGAGTTGATGGACTCCCGTTGGAATTTATCTTCAAAATATTTTTTGGAGAACGAATGGCTTAAAGGAAATCCTGTCAAACCATATTTTTTCACTGCGCCGTAGTTTTATCGAGGTACATATGAAAAGTATCACCTCTTAAACCAATACGCATTGCTTCCAGAGCGATCATTTCTGTTGGTGCGATATTTCCCAGATTCACATTACAGCCTATTAATTCCAGAAAATATAACTGCTGCGCTTTTTGCGGCGCCTCCCATATAATTTTTTCTGCCGGTATCTGTGTGAGAATTTCCTGTACAAGACCTTCCCGAACTTCTCCGGTACCGCGATAAATTCCAACATTTCCGGCTTCACGCGCTTCTGCAATAACATACGATGCACCGGCATCCAGCTCTGCACGCATCAGTTCTATCCATTTATAAGGCGGCATAATATGAGCAGCATCTTTACTACCCACTTCGCTGAGTACAACGCCATGTTTAGTCAACTTTTCTATGTAACCACATTTTTCCGCATGAGGAATGGTAATGGAACCATCACTCACTTCCATAAAACTTACGCCGAATTCCTTGCACACTTCAATATAATCCTCAAAAGCATTCCTGATGATAAATGCTTCAAATAACGTTCCTCCAAAATAAACAGGCATATCGTATGAACGGTATACCGCAAGTTTTTCTTTCAGGTCTGGTGTAACGAAAGCAGTTCCAAAACCCAGTTTTACCATATCTACATGCGGATGCGCAATACTCATAAAGTTTTTCGCTTCATTAATACTGAGACCTTTATCCATAACCATCGTTAAGCCATGAGCACGTGGTTTTTTAATTCTGTCCGGGATATGAGAAAGTTTAAAATTCATGTTGGTTTTTTGTGCCCGCAAAGATATGGTGTTTGCAAATCAGTTTTGAATGACTGCTTTTGATTAATGACCGGCAAAATACATATCGATCATTCCTTTATTTTTTGCAGCTATTTTCCCCCTGTGGATACAAGTAAATTTATGTTTTACCAGTTCATAGGTACTACCACTGATGTTCACTTTACCGATCTCACCACTGCTTTCCATTCTTGAAGCAGTATTTACAGTGTCTCCCCAAATATCGTAAGCGAATTTTTTAATACCTACTATACCGGCTACAACCGGTCCTGTATGAATACCTAAACGAAGTTCGAAGAAAGGCTGGCCATTGTCCTGTCTTTTTTGTTTTTCCTTTTCAATAAATTCTGCCATTTCCAATCCTGCTGAAACAATATCCACAGCATGTGTTTCATTTGGAACCGGTAATCCACCGGCACACATATAGGAATCCCCAATGGTTTTTATTTTTTCAATCCCGTATTTTGTTACAATCCGGTCGAATGCACTGTAACAATGGTTGATCTCCGCTACCAGTTCCTCCGGACTTAATTTTTCACTTGCCTGTGTGAAATTTTTGAAATCAGTGAATAGAACACTTACAACATCAAAACTTTTTGCTTTTGCAGTACCGGTTGCTTTTAATTCTTCCGCAGTTTCTGCAGGTAAAATATTCAGGAGTAATTCATCGCTGCGTTTTTTTCCTTTGCTGATTTTATTTCTTTGCTTGAAGAATACTCCGGCGAACAACAGCACAACTGCAAAGCCACCAATAAAACTATTACGCACCAGCTTTTGCATTTTAATTTCTTCTGATTGCATCGCCATCTCCGATTCTTTTTTTTCCATCCTGAATGTAAAATCAAGACCACCTAATTTTTTATCCTGATCGATATTATAGATGGTATCTTTTATGTTCAGTAATAAATGCTGGTAATCGAATGCATTATTATAATCGGATTTTGCTGAATAAGACTCAGACAATCCCTGGTAAGCATCTTTCAATTCTTTAACAGCATTAAGTTCAATTCCAAGTTCAACTGCGTTTTTATAAGTTTCAATTGAGGCATCATAATCACCTTTGGCCTGGTATGCCTGTGCAAGACCTATGAGCGACTGCGTCATATCCAGACGGGTATCCAATTTTTTTGAATACTCAAACGCTTCCTTATGAATTACAATCGCGTTATCATACGCTTTTTGCTTTGTATACACCCTGCCGGTTAAGTTAAGCGGATAAGGAAGGTCTTCACTTCCTTTATAAGCTTCTACTGATTGCTTCAGGTAAAATAAAGCCTTATTATAATCGCCCAGCAGATAATTGATTTCTCCAAGGTTAGAAGTAACGGTGCCGATCAGGTAATCATCTTTAACCTGTATACATAAAGGATAAGATTTCAGAAAATAGTCCAATGCTTTTTTATAGGTTGCCGGTTTATTCTGATACACCGACCCTACATTATTCAATGCTGTTGCAATGCGCAGCGGATCGCCAACTTCTTCTGAAATTTTTAAAGAATGTAGATATAATTCAAGCGCTTTTGCGTCATCGCCTTTTTGATAATACACTCCTCCCTGGTTGCTGAGCATATTCGCAACTCCAGCTTTATTGCCCATTGCCTGGTATACATCCAATGCCAATTGCCAGGTTTTGATAGCTTCAACATATTTACCCTGCAAGTAATAACCAATACCCATATTTTTATAAGCTAATGCCAGGCCGTTCTTAAAATGAATTTTCTCTGCAAGGTCACGGGCAGCCATTGCTATTTTAACGGAAGAATCGGGATTGGTGTTGTTAAAAGTTTTACTGAAAGCATTAAGTGTATTTACCCTGCTAGTGTCCGGAAGTTTTGTGGTGAGCAATTGTTTAAGGCTGTCCGAATCATTGCCAAAAGCATTAGAAACAATAAAAATAAGAAAGAGAAAATGAATGTATATGTATTTACAGATATGTTGCCTCATTGCTTATAAATGAAATTAGAATATTAATAATGAACGTGATTACCATAAATCCTTGTTCAATGTAAATTTTACATGTATCATTATAAAAATACGGTTGTTATTTTTTTCTAAATAAAAAAGATGGAGTGTCTTTCTCCATCTTTTTTATTTTATGACTTTTATATTAATTACCTGCTATGACCAACCGCTTTACTTCTGTTTTACCATTGATCGTACATCTGATATAATACATTCCCGGCCTCGCAGTTTCAAAGTTCAACTTGTATGACTGTTTGCCGCTTGGTATTTGTTTGGCATTTATAATCTGTTTAACCATATTTCCTTTTAAATCATACATATGAATTGAAACAACTGCGTTTTTAGTAGTTGAAATATCAATATTTACAGCACCCGTTGACGGATTTGGATAAACAGCTATTACAGGTGATATCAAGAACTGAGTAACTTCTTCAGGATTGCTTCCTGATGCATCTTCACCATAAATAGATGCTCCTCTGCTCAATGCTGTACTGCTTGAAGGACATGCTTCATTGAGGCCTGCAGTGATGTTAGTCATCACGGTATTCAGCGTAGTGTAATAAGTACTGGTCTGTCCATTGATCAACCCCTGCCCTAATAAACGGTTAGCCTCAGCTAAAATCTGTTTTACTGACCATCCTGCAAAAGGAGCAGCAGTATAGATCAGATCTCCATAAGTTACCGTAAAGCTTGGAGAGAAATTCGGAATAGCTGCATCAAAACCGATGTTCAATGAAAGCGCTAATGCTTTGGAAGCTAGCGTATTCTTGATCTGAGGACCGTTTACAATTCCGCAAGCATTGGTATAAGTGGGAGTACCTCCACCTACAGGATTACTGGCATTCCCTAATGGCAGTATATCATTTGTTCCTGACGCAGGAAGGAAGTTTGTTATTCCCTGAGGACACGTGAATTTAATTGATCTGCCAGGTAAACCCAGGGTTAGGCCGCCCGGGAATGCTGTAGCAAAATAAGGATACAACCATGTATTTGTTATGTTTCCGCCATTTGGTGGTGCACCCCATCCTCCAATCTCTGCATCCGTATATTCATTAAGGTTTCCACAAGAATAAGCAGGTTCTGTTATAATAACTGTGCAGGTTTTAATGCAACCTTTGGCATCAGTAATGTTAACGGTATACCCTCCTAGCCTTGCATTCAAGCCCGTTGCTGTTACTGAGGTCTGTGCTGGCGTTGTGTTCCACGAATAAGTATAAGGCGCTGTTCCGCCTGTAGCAGTTACAGTTGCAGTGCCATTGCTCGCATGCCAGTAAGTTGCATTAGTAGAAGTTGTTGAACAATTAAGCGGTGCCAGGGAAGCCTGTGCTATTGTACCGCTAATAATGGTAGTACAACCTTTTGAATCAGAAACCGTGAAAGAATAAGAACCGGCACTCACCGTTTTTACGCCCGCATTCGTATAGGGCGGTGTGCCACCTGTTGCAATTATATTTACTGTTGTTGTTCCACCATAACAAAGTATTGTTCCTTCCGTTTTGGTAGCAGATAAAGGAGCCGCAGGCTGATTAATAGTACCCGTTATTAAAGATGTGCATCCTTTAGAATCGGTTACGGTAAAAGAATAAGGCCCTGCATTCACATTTATAATTCCTGTACCTGTATAGGGTGGTGTACCACCAAAAGCAGATATGTTTACAGTTGTAGATCCACCATAACAATTAATAGTTCCTTCGGTTTTAGTTGTTGATAACACAGAAGGCTGTGCAACATTACCTGTTACTACCGTAGTACAACCATTGTTATCGGTTATTGTAAACGAATATGGCCCTGCTGAAACTGTTTTATTTCCGTCACCCGTATATGGTGGTGTACCACCTGATGCCAGTAGGCTGATTGTAGTAGTACCTCCGTTACAATTGATAATGCCTGCAGTACTTGCAACGATCAATGGCCCTTTAGGAGCAAAAACTTCACCTATCAGCGTAACTTTACATCCATTTGCATCTTCTATAAGATATGCATACTTGCCTCCGCTAAATGTAAAATTACCGGTTCCTGTATATGGGGCTGTTCCACCTGTAGCCGTAATGGTGATAGTAGTGGTTTCACCAAAACAGCTAATGCTGCCGGCCACTGCTGATGCAAGTAATGGTGAAGAAGTTAATACACCATTTGCATAACTAATCACATAATTATCAGGAGATTTCTGCGTCATACCATATGGCACTATCTGATAAGTACCGGTTGAAAGATTACCAGAACCCATCAATGTATTCGAACTGTTATACACTTTATATGATGGTGGAGTTAGTACAACGGTACTGTCTGCGTCATCATACTGATATATTGCATTTACAAACCTGAACGCCGGTTGATGCCCTCCACAACCTGTAACGGTGTCTTTTGCTTTAACAATAAGAGGTGCAGGGGTGATGGTTAAATGGCCTAATCCATAGCTGATATCAAAATTTTCTGATATTAATACTCCAGGGCCGATCAACCAGTTTCCTACAGTATAACCGGAGATCATATTCATGGATTTGAATCCGGATAATGAATCATCCACTCCATAAATATCCAGCGAATCCACTATCAGCAATACGTTTTCATTGGATTCATTATTAAAGGAATTACTATTCACTGCCACTTTAGAATTTACGGCAACTTTAGAATTCACCAGGTTCTGTCCGTTTACATAAGCAAGGCCATTGACGGCAACTTTTGAGTTGACAGTTGCATTAGAATTTACCGCAACTTTTGAATTGACGGCAACTTTGGAATTACGAAGTGTTGCACTGGCAGAATCAGTCTGGTAATCAAATATAGATTCCGGAGCTACCAGCACGTAGCGAGCGGTATCAAATGAAAACCCATTCACCGCAACTTTGGAATTCACGGCAACTTTCGAATTCGTTTCCGCTTTGCCACTGGCCATGAAAGCCATATTTAAAAAGTCTTCTTCACTGAGTGTTTGACCGTTTACAGCCACTTTTGAATCCACCAGCATCATAGTGTTTGACATTGCTGATTCATGTGTGAATTTTAACGAATCAAGGAATCCAGCTTGCTCATTTAAAAGAATGTTTATATTGTCATACGCATAATTAAAGTTTATCTGTTTTCCTTTTAAAGCACTTCCATATACAATGGTTGTATCCTTTGGTGTAATGGTGATCGGCATCCTGCTTATGGTCAATAATCCGTTTACAAACTGGTAATTGTATTGTGTAGCCAGTATCTGCGAGGCCGGCAGAGTTAAATCAGTAACAGATGAATTAGCCTTTATAGCATACAACCCAATATTAGATTTACTATTTGCGGTGGAAGTGAATGTAATATCATTTAGGCCGAGGGTTGCCAACGTTATGCCAGGGAAATTGGATAACGGTTGATTATCTATAGTAACATCATACATGAAAGAAGGAAGTTTTTCGCCATAACGTTTGCTGGCATTACTTACTTTTATTTTTACATTACGATTCATTGTACCGAAGAAATACAAGGAATCGCTTATACCTCCATCTAAACCACTCAGTGTAACCGGTGGATTATAAACCGTTAATGGCGGATTCCCAATGAACGCAGGAATGTTACAAATAATCTGAGTTCCGTTCGTAACAATTGCAGGCAGCGTATCATACTGAAAAATTACAGACGCATTGGCCGCAAAATATTCACCGTTGATAACCACTGTTACCGGCTGTGTGCCCGGGGTTAATAAATTATTCTGCAGTTGCATTTCTTTTACCTGGGGAATGGGGTTGGAAAAAGACTTTAAAGCAAGATCAGTTTGTATTAAACCATTCCCTGTATTTGCATCATACCCATTCACATCCATATCTAATGAAGTAGCAGCTAGTAAGTTTTTTAATTGTATGGTGGTGAATGTTTCATTACTGAAAAATCTTTTCTTGGCCTCTGTAAGTAACGCTGCCATAGCTGCAGCATGAGGTGCAGCGCATGATGTTCCGAAAAAGTTCGGTACACCATCTTCTTCTAAATCGACACCACCCATAGGTACTGTAGTATTTACGCCATTTGGTGCCGTGATATCCGGCTTTTTCCTGTTAACCCCATCAATTAAAGTTCCACCTACTGAAGAGAAAGAAGCGATGGTTGGCGGACTAACATTATACTGAGGTGTATTTTTGTATAATACTGCTCCCACTGTGATAGCACTTAATGCATTAGCCTGACCGATAATAGTTCCGGTACCCTGATTATGATTGGTAATGACGCCATCGCCCCTGAATAGGATATATTTGAAACGAATATTGCTACTACCGCTTTTACGAACGATAATTATTTTTGCATTCACCGTGGATTTAACCACAAAAGGCAATACTTCTAATGGGTCTGTGCCGATATTGTTTTTATTAAAGCCAAATAATCTATTACCAAATTGGTCAACAAGATATATATCCAGATCATTCATGGCACCTGATTCACCAATTGAATAATAATTATCATCCCATTGTAATGCGATCGTGTAAGTGCCTTTATATAAGGTTAAATTCTGAAATACATCTCCTCCACCAAAATTATGGGCCATTCCTGTATAGCCTGCAGGTGCTGCAATCGGGGAAAAAACACCTTCATATGATTTATTGCCGAAGTTTCCGGCAGAAGTAAAATAATTAACCCCGCTGGCAGTTACATTTTCAACCGCTTTTGCTATTACTCCATCTGTAAAAAAGGGCTCAGTGATATACGTGATATCATCCACGATAATATTACACCCGGAATCGCGGAGCGATTTTATGCCTTCTGCAAAATGCCCGGCACTTGTAAATCCTGAACGGAACATTAGTTCAGCATCCGGTGCCACATCATGTATTACCTGGAGCATAGCCCTTCCTTCATCTGAGGCTTTTCCATAAAGGTATTCCTCTGAAATTATAACCGGCTTCATGTAATTTGCATTGGATATGCCTGGCAGATCACCCTGCTGTACATCCAACGCAGCGGGGTCGCCGAACTTTGTATTATAACTATCCGACATTACTCCTACTTTAACCCCTTTACCGGAAACATTCCATGCTTTCCTGGCTTTATAAGAAACAATGGAAGTGTCTCCCTGACTTACGGCAACACCAGTAGTAGCAAATCCACCTATAGGACCATAAAAAGTACGAACAGCGTTTATAAGTGTATCCGGAGAGAATTTAAGTGAATCGAGGCGAGGTAAATTAGCTATGGGAAAGAAACCTGTAATGATCAGGGTAGTATCTCCATTATCTATAAAATTATTCATCCCGTACGGAGACGTTTGAAGTAAAGCGAATAACTGATTGTATTTACCCTGACGTGCAATTATTTCTATCAATACATCCCCAAAATCATCACTGAATTGGAAAATGCCATTGTTATCTGTAGTATCAACTACAGAACCAGGATAATTGTAAAGCTGGGTTAGTTCAGGGCCAATGAGCGTATTGAGCGTATCATTTAATGGAGGCTCATAAGCTGGTATAATGCAATTGGTTAAAATTACCTGCACAGAAGTAGAAGCTGTACAACCATTGGCATCCGTAACTGTATAGTTATATGTGCCGGCTGCAAGGTTTGTGGTATCCGATCCTGAGTAAGTAAAAGGAGCTGTACCATTGGTTATCACCAGATGAACTTGACCAACTGTAACGCCACTTTCCGTACAAACTATAACTGAATCACCAGATGAACCTTTTATTGTCATCGTACAAACGAAGGAAGTTGAGTCACTACCATTGCAATTTTCATCAATACCGTTATCTACAATTTCTATTGCTCCCGGATGGATGGATGCATTATTATCATTACAATCAGTGCTATCTAAAACATAACCTGCGGGAGCTGCACAGAAATATACATTTGGAGCACTTCCATAAGTATCACCGTCAGCATCGCGATGGTAAATTAAAGCTGATGTAACTGTGACAGACTGGGTACACGTGGCAGTATTGCCGCTGGTATTTGTTGCAGTCCATATAACCGGTGTGGTTCCAACAGGAAAACAGGCTGGTGCATTATTGGTAATAATTATATTTCCACAACTACCTGTAGCAACAGCATAGGTAGGGCCTACTACAATCACACCAATTGCATTGGTGCTATCGTTGTTAAAAATTCTTGGCTGGCAAACATAATCCAGCGTTCCATCCTGAGTAAGATAATAAATGCCAGGTGTAGATGGGGCAATAAAGCTCGTAGCTCTCGTTGCTGCATATCCATTATATATGTTGCTTTCACATTGAATAGTCTGATTTGTTGAACCAATACCAATATAGGATTGCACTACACAACCAGGACAGTAACCCGTAGAATAATTAAAGAAAACCGAAAGGTTATAGTTTAAAGTTACCAATGAACCCGGCGTCACTACTGCCGAATTTCCTGCGCCATTAATGGAAACGTTGTTATAGGTTATCAGCCTGTCTACAAAATTCAATACGGGTGTCGCTGGTATGACAGCAGGATAAAAACGTACATTACAAGCACCTGTAGGACCATCCTGACATACCGTTAAATCAACAGGGCAAGTAATGGCTAAAGGAGTTACGTTAACTGAAGCGCTGTTTGTTGAAGTGCATCCATTATTACCGGTAGCCGTAACAGTGTATGTTCCGGAAGTGGTAACATTTATGGTAGGAGTATTCGCCCCTGTACTCCATAAAAAAGTATAAGGAGCGTTTCCCCCGGCAGCTGTAGCTGATAGATTTACGTTCCCACCTGAACAAAATGTGGTTGGCCCACTTGGAGTTATTGTTACCGTAGGTGCAGGATTAACTGTTACAGTAACGGTAGCACAACTACCTGCATAACAATTACTTTCTCCTCTTACATAATAATTAGTGGTAACGGAGGGAGAAACATTTATAGAAGTACCCGTCCCTGCTGGTGTTCCACCGCAGGTATCAGTGTACCATTTCCAATTAGTCGCACTATTCAGGTTTCCTGATTGGATGGTAAGCGTGGTGCTGGAACCTAAACATATTGTTTGATTATTTACAACCGGAATATCAGGAGAAGCAATTCCACCGGAAGTTACCCAATTGGAAGTTGATCCAATAAGTGCAAAATTTATAAGCGTTCCATTTCTGCCATTTCCCGTAGCATCCTGCAAAATGGTTACGCCTGCATTGTTGCCTCCTGGAGTTCCTTGGTTAAAATGGAAGGCAGCTTGCAAACCGCTTGCGTTACTTAATTCACAATCCATATTAGCAGAAATCTGCGCTTGTGTACGAGCCACATTCCAAACCCTGAATTCATCAATAGTACCATTTGTGAAACCCTGAAGGATATTATTAAAAAAACCTGCTCCAATAAGGGTAGAAGATGCGGTATCTGGCGTTTTTGATGTTGTGCCCGATCCGTTGAACACTCCGTCCAGATAAAATGTTACAGAAGTGCCAGATTTTACTACCGCTATATGATGCCAGGTATTATCAGCTACCTGTGAATTTCCACTCAATTGATCTATGCCAATACCATCACCTATAGCGAGGCGTATAAGTCCTACATTCAAACCAAAATGTAAATAACCATTCACGGTAGAATTTCCTCTCCCGTAAACAACTGCCCCTCCATCGGTGGTTTTTATCCAACTTTCAAGCGTGAAAGAATTTGTATATGGAATTAATGGATTTACATTCACATAGTCATTCGTTCCATCGAAATTTAAAGCATTGTTCACCTGGCCATTTACTTTTTCACAATTAATTCCGAGGTAAAAAGCAGCTAAAAGAACAAATTTGAAAAGATTTTTCTTAGTTTGAAGACTGCACAAAGAAGCTAATACTTTGTTGGATACAAGGGTAGATATTTTCACGTTAAAAATTTTATCAATGACATGAATTAAGTGGCAGCGGAATTTCAAGCGGATAAAATCTTTAGCACATGTAAAATATATACTAAACTGAATTACTTAAGCAAAAAGATTTTCAAGAAATAAATAGGATGTGTGAATTTTAACCAAAACAGAAGTAAAAGTTGTTTTGGAATATTAAACATATAACAAAATACTGACATTGCAAATTATTAGTTAAATAATTTGGATACATCTTTATAGAGCTTCAATACTTATACTTAGAAATATTAAGAATTATTTCTTTTTTTTATACCTGGCTATTAATTCAACAACTTTCTGATGTTGGAGTATGGCAGGATCCAGTTCTATGAATTTTCTGATCAGTTTTGCATTCGTATTAAGTGCAGTTTCTAATAATAATAAAGCCTGTTTTGTTTTTCCTTTGGCAAAGAGAAACATACTTTTATAATAAATAAAAATGGGCTTATTATCTGTTTGCTCATAAGCAAAAGAAGCATATTCCAAACCTTCTGTAAACATTTTACCTTGATACAGGCACGTTAATAATTCAACCCATCCGTTAGTGTTTTTGGGGCGGGCTCTTACTACTTGTCCAAAATAAGTTATTGCCTGATCCAAATGTCCCAGCTCCATATGGCACTGCCCTAAAGCGAGCGCATATTCGGAGGTTACTTTAGAAACCCGAATGGCTGTTTCCAGGCATTTGATAGCATTCTGCCAATGCGCTTCATTCATGTAAGTGCAGGCGATCTTGTAATGCATATGTCCATCTTCAGGACTCAGATGGCTTGCTTTTTTATAATTAAACCTTGCCTGTGCAAAATTTCCCATTTTATCAAAACAATGTCCAATGGCTTCATAAATAACTGCTTCCGGGCGAGCAAGTTCAATCACTTTTTCGAGCACTTCAATTGCTTCTTTAAACTGACGCAACTTTATATATGCATCGCCCATATTGCGGTAGGCATAATCGAATTTTTCATCAATTGCAACAGCATAAGAATAGGCATCAATTGACTTTTCATATAATTTCAAACCCTGATATCCGGCCCCAAGATTAAACCAGGCCAATTCATTAAAAGGAAATTCGTCTACAATCCATTGGTGAAGTTTGATACTTTCTTCATTTCTTCCAGTAAAATCTGTCCAGAAGCAAATTTTATATAAGGCTTCCTCATTGTTCGGATCCTCTTCCAGAATTATTTTAAGACAATCGAAGACTTTTTCGAAATTTTCATAATCATCATACACATCAGCCAGTTCAAATAAGAGGTCAAGACGATCTTCTCCTTCAAAAGTCTGGATAGCAGATTCTAACACAGCCGCAGCTTTTTCCTGCATATCCAGCGCCAGATAAGCATCCGTTTTAAGTATAAATAAAGTAGAATCTGTGCTGTCAAACAATTCGGCATACTCTAACACATCAAGTGCATCTTTATACCTGCGCAGCGAGATCAGCAAGTCGGCTTTTTTTAAAAGTAAGGCTGCAGACCAACCATATTGTTCTATCCCAAACTCAGCAGCTTCTAAAGCCAGATGGAATTGTTCTTTTTCATCGTAATAATCAATTATTCTTTCGAAGCCTTCTTCATCAATAAATGAATGACTTTTACCTTCTTTGAGATTAGTATATTGCTGGATCAGTTCTTTGAGTTCTTCCCTGTCCTGCCTGTAAGGATTTTTGCTCATCTGATTTTTCTTATTGTAATTTACTATTTTTCAATGTAAAACTTTCATAGATTATACCAATTACGAAAAAAAATGTGGATAAGTAGATAAAATAAATGATGAATGGCACTTTTATTTCTTACAATTTTAATTATATTTGTTATAAATAAATTAAAAATGAGCAAGATCTTTAAAATAGCCCTCCTCGCAGGCGTTCTCGTAGGGTCTATGCTCACGTCATTTGCTGACCGCGGAATCAATAAAAAGAACAGAAATCGTGTGTCTCTGAATGTGAACACCCATAACAGCTTCAATAGAAATTTGGCATTTAACTTAAAAGCCGGTTTAAAATACAAAGGCAGTTTTACTGTTTCCAGTTCACCTGTATCATTTTCAGCTAACAGTGTGATCTCATATCAGAAAGGAAATTCTATCTACATATTGCCTGTAAAACAAAAAGTATTTGTTTCAGAATTGAAGCAGGGTTATACTGGAATGAAATTGATCATTCGCTCCCATTAATTTTATTTGTTATCCCCTTTTTTCAACTGTTGATTTGCATCATAGGTCATAATTCTATATCCGGATTTTGGCAACTCAAATTTTGAAGAAGGCACTATATCCTGTTCCACTTTTATGAGTGTGTAAGTAAATTTTAAGTTCCCACTGATTATTTCATATTGAACCGGCAATCCCGGAAGTTGTGTAAACGCATTGTTATAACTTTTATTCACTGTGTTTAACTCTTCCGTAAAATTTACAGTAAAAGATTTTCCATCCGGCAATAAAGCTGTTGCTTTTTTTGTAGTATAAGAACCAATCGATTGTGTAGAATTGTCAATTTTGAAATTAACAGATTGGTAAAAATGATTTTTTTGTTTCCAGTTAGCTGCATCAACAGTAATCATTAATTTTTGTCCGCTATACGCTTTTAAAATTGCTCCTTTACCTGCTTTATTATCATAAATCGTAGATTCCGTTCCTAATGAACTCACCATTTCCGTTCTGCTTTGCATGCCTTTTATATAAACCGTTAGCACAGCACCTTCCAGAGATGTAGCGAGTTCTGTTTTGCCATCTGTTGACTGAACTGAAATAGCATAGGTAAGCGTGGCGTCGGTTAACAATTTTTGAGCTTCGGCAATTTGAATAGAAAAAATAGCGAGCAGAAAAAGTGATGCAGTTTTTAAAATTTCCATTTTGGATAAATTAGATATTAAAGATACAATTAACTACTGCTAAACACTATACCAATCAATAACTTATAAAAGTTATAACGTTTTCAATTTTTCTTACATAAAAAAAGAGGAATTGCTTCCTCTTTAAAATTTATTTTCCTGATTTATTTTTTTGTTGCTGAAGTTTTCTTTGTGTTTCCTGCATGGCTTCCATTCGTTCCTGCAATTTCGATTTCTTAACAGGCTTCTTCATATTCTCGTTGATCTGCACCAGAATCTTTTCGTGATTGATAATATATTTTTGAATTACAACCTGCAGGATTAAGGTAATAGTATTTGATACTGTATAATACCAGGTTAAAGCCGATGGTAAATTATTGAAAACCCCGAGCAATAATACCGGGAAGATATAAGGCATATATTTCATGAGCGGATTAGAATTATCCTGCATCTGATTCATGCTGTAAATACTAATGATCAAACTGGTAATTACTGCAGTAAGTGTAAATAAACTTACGTGATCACCATAAAACGGAATTTCAAAAGGCAAATGAGCAATGGAGTCATAGGCCGAAAGATCTTTGGACCATAAAAAGTTTTTTCCCCTCAGGTCTATATTACTCTGAAAGAAATAATATAACGACATAAATATTGGGATCTGCAGCAAAGCCGGTAAGCAACCACCTAATGGGCTAACACCAGCAGTTTTCCAGAGCTTCATTTGTTCCATGCTAAATGCCTGTTGATCTACCTGGCCGGTTTTGGCATCCGTAAATCTTGCCCGCAATGCATCTACTTCCGGTTTAAGTACTTTCATTTTAGCGCCACTCAAATAACTTTTATATAAGATCGGGGACGTAAGTAAACGGATAAATAATGTTAGTAGTAAAACCACAATACCCATACTTGCCACATACTTCTGCAAAAATTCAAATACCGGTAATAGAATATGCCTGTTGATGTATTTTACAAATGAAAACACACCAGTTCCATATGGAACGATCTGTTCGTAGTCGTTGCCATATTTATTTAATATGTTGTAATCACTTGGACCGTAATACAATTGCAAAGGAATGCTGGCAACAGCATTTTGCCCAAGGTCTATGGTAGCATTAGTGGTTACCCGGGTGATATATGTGCTGGAATCGGTTGGTACTGTCCATTCTGTTTTGGCATTTTTAAAACCATTTTTTGTGCCCAGAATTACCGTAAAAAATTGTTGCTTTACACTTAGCCAATTCAGGTCTTTTTTAAAAGTTTTATCATCCCCGCTTGATAGATAATCGAAATCAAAGTCACCACCCTGCTTATAACAAATGTGTGATTGTGTTCTTTCGTATTTGTGGTCTTTTTCAACCTGTGGTGCTTCTGCCTGCCAAAGCAAAGACAATTTATTCTGAGTAAATAAACGGTCAGCACCATTTACACCAATCGTAAAATCGATCATGTAATTATTAGGGTGGATGGTATAAGCATGAACAATTTGTTTACCGGTTGAATCTGATAATTTAAAACGAATCGTTTGGCTTTTATCCGATCCCAGCTCTACCGGTTCTGTTGAAAATATGAGTTCTTCTGATCTGGCCGTTTTATTCTCACCAATATTTACCGGATAAGAGATTTTATTAAAATCGCTTTTTAAAAGTTCTACCTTTTGTCCATTAAAACTGTTGTACTTTTTTAATTCTACCGCAACAGGTTGTGCTCCTTTATTAGTGAAGGTGATTTTAAAAAGTTCATTTTCAACAAAACTAGTTGTTACTGATGCTGAAGGGTTGCCGAAGCTTCCCTGATCCTTTTTCAATTGGGCTGAATCATTTTTCTGAACAGGTAAATTTGCTGGAGTCTGATTAGTTTTGGGTTGCAATGCTGCAATCGAATCCGCTATCCTTTTTTGTTCGCCTTCCATAGCCAGTCTGCCCTTGCTGTTCATTACAAACATTCCAATCATTAGGGCTCCAATAAGTATAAAACCTATGACTGTATTACGATCCATTCCCATGCGCTAAATTTTGAGGGTGCAAAGGTAATAAGTTAGCCTTTAGTCACCATTTAAAAAAAATGCCCGGGAAGTGCCGGGCATTTATCATTCAATTTTGAATATTATTTTTTGGCCGCTGCCGCTGCAGGAGCTGCTTTAGCACCCGGTGCTTTAGCTGCAGTCTCTTCCTGTTTCAACTGGCGCGTCATAGTAACAGAAGCGATCGGAATACGAGGTGAGTTAAGAATTTCAATGTTTTTCGGTTTAACATCTTCCACGCGAATATTACCATTCAATTCTAAACCTGAAATGTCAACCTGGATAGATTCAGTAAGGTCTTTTGGAAACGCCTTTACTTTGAACGTTTTCATTTTTGTAACCAGTTTACCACCGGCTTTAACACCTACCGCCGTTCCAACATATTTAATCGGTAAAGAAGCGATCACTTTTTTATTTTCCACCAGTTCCAGAAAATCTACGTGAATCAGTTTATCAGAAACTTTGTCGAACTGCAGATCTTTCAGAATGCAACGGTAAGAGTTTCCTCCTACATTAACTTCTGTAACCATAAATTCTGATGTGTACACGATCCCTTTAAAGTCTGATGCAAGGGCAGAAAAATTAATTTCATTTTTACCACCGTAAATTACACCAGGCACAAGGTTTTGAGAGCGAAGTTGGCGGGTGGCTTTTTTTCCGCTTTCGGTCCTCAATTGTCCTTCGATTGTAATTGATTTCATT